>CAZLZC010000192.1:3469-3654 GCA_964563825.1 uncultured Actinomyces sp. | reverse complement strand
ACGTATGACACGGTCAGAGTGCCGTTCAACGTCCCGGCGCTTGGGGGTGCCCAAGCGAGGCTGACCGTGCAGGTCGCACCCGAAGGGAGCGCCCCGTTGCACGTCGTCCCCGTGACGGCCACCCCAGCGCCAGTCACGCTTGTCCCGGTGATCGTGATGGTCCAGGGTCGAGTGTTTTGGACGGG
>CAZLZC010000192.1:0-3459 GCA_964563825.1 uncultured Actinomyces sp. | reverse complement strand
ACGGGCACAAGCGTCGATGTCGATTGGCCGACCTGAACCGATGGGAAGGCGGTGCCCGCGAATGTCATGCGTGGCTGCACGATGAAGGCGTTGTAGAACTCCCCGGACGTGACTTGCGCTGGGGAGTTGGCTGCGCCGATGCCGGAGAGAGTGACCGCAATAGGGAGGGCTCTGGCGACGGGGTCGTCCAGCCCATTGCCCAACTGCCCATAGGCCTGCCATCCCCAGCAGTACGTCGTGTCGTCCGTGACGGCGCAGGAGCTTGCGGATCCCGCGCTGATGTCTCGGACGGGAGCGTCGCCTGGGATGAGGACGCGCGTCGGCCTGGTCTGCCGGTAGCCTCCTCCGCTGGAACCGTTGCCGAGCTGCCCATTCGTCCCATCTCCCCAGCAGTAGGCAGAGTCATCCGTGCTGATCGCGCACGCGTGGTTGGATCCCGCGGCGATCGATCGCAGTGTGAGGACACCGGGGGCTGTGTCGTCGACGATGACGGGGATGTTCGACGAGTCGTCGGTGCTGCCATTGCCTAGTTGCCCTTCCCCATTCCATCCCCAGCAGACCCCTGGCCCGGTCATCCCGACCGCCTTCGTCACTCCACAGGCGAACTGCCCTCCGGCCGACACCTCGGCAAACCCCTTGGTGGAGATGGAAAGCCCGCCCCAGGTGGCGGCGTAGACCGTGCTGCCGGTGGCGTAGACGTCGTTGACGAAGTCGCTGCCCAGGCCGTTGATGGTGGTGCGGTTGATGAAGGTGCTGCCGGTCACGTCGACCACCGCACTTGGCATGCTGTCATCGGTGAAAGTGCCGTCGCCCAACTGCCCATCTGAGTTCTGGCCCCAGCAGTAGGCGGAGTCATCCAACGCGACCGCGCACACACTGTTTTGTCCTACATCGATGCCCCTGAAGCTCCGTCCGCCGCTGACAGCGGCGGGCACGTTCGTGTCATCGTTCCTGCCATTGCCGAGTTCCCCAGCAGAGCCTTCCCCCCAGCAGTAAGCGACCGAAGTGCTCTTCTGTAGAGCGCAAGTCGTGTCGTAGCCGGCCGCAACGGCACCGAACCCACTGGCCGGCCCGAGCACCCGGACCGGCGTCCATGTGTCGTCAGCCGCTCCGTTGCCCAACTGGCCCCGGGTGCCATATCCCCAGCAGTAGGCGCTGTCGTCACCCCCCAGGGCGCAGCCGGTCCTCCAGCCCGCGGAGATCGAGGTGAACTGGCCCGGACCTGCGATGGGCGTGGGCAGTGGTTCTAGGGAGCTGGCAAAACCGACGCCCAGACGGTTGACGTTGTTCCACCCCCAGGAGAACGCAGGCCCTGGAGTCGCGGCCCAAGCGGTCGGCGCGAGCGCGACGACAAGCGCCGCGCTCGCGGCGATAGCGAGCAGACGTCCGGAGCCCCCCATAGCTGGTCCTTAGCCCTTGGCGCCCGTGGACGTCTCGAGCTTGCGCCCCCGCACGTAGGTGCCGGTGAGCGCCTTCTCGCGTGCAAGCATGATCACCGCGAAGAGGAACGCATCGCGCGCCGTCGTCGGATCGTCCGAGAGGTGCATGTTCTTCAGCGTCTGGTCGTACATATCCCACGCACTCGGGTCGAGGACGACGAAGTCGGCCTCCTTGCCCACGTCGAAGTTGCCGGTCCGATCCTCTAGCGCCAGTGCGCGCGCACCCGCGAGCGTGCCGGTGAAGAGCAATTCCGCGGGGTGCAGCGACAGCGACTGGTCGTCAGCGGGGTAGGGATCGATGCCGACGGGCTGGCGCTCGGAGATGTGCACCTTGAAGCACGCATTGAGAACCTGCGGGATGAACCACTCGTCGCCGGCGCCCCAGTCGCTGCCGATCGCGATGTTGACGCCTGCCGCCACGGTGCGCTTCCACGGCAGCGTGCCCGAACCGAGGAAGAGCTGCGACACCGGGCAGTGCGCGATCGACGTGCCGGTCTCGGCCATGCGCGCGAGCTCCTTGTCGGTGCAGTGCACCGAGTGGGCCATCACGCTGCGCGGGCCGAGGAAGCTCTTGCCGCCGACCTTCGAGCCGGGGAGGAACTTGCCGTCGTAGGTGTCGAGGTAGCTGTCGACCTGGTAGACGGCCTTGGTGCTGTCGATCTCGCCCGTCACGGGCCGCTCATTCTCATTGAGGTGCGAGGTGAAGTAGATGCCCTTGTCCTTGTAGTGGTCGTGCAACTCGCCCAGGGCTGCCATGGTCGTCGGCGTCACCGACAGGCTGAAGCGCGGTACGACGGCGACGTACTGCAGGGCGTCCTTGTAGGCCTCGGGAGTGAGGGGATGCCACTTCTCGATCTCCTCCTGCACGAGCTGGACGGCCTTGTCCTCGGACGTGGTCAGCTTCGACCAGTCCGGGCCGACGGTCTCGACACCGCGACCGGCCACCAGGCGCAGGCCGCGATTGCGCGCCTCCTCGAAGAGGAAGTCCTGCGCATGGGGGAACGCCGACCCGAAGATGAGCCCATTGGTGGTGCCCGCGGTGATCATGCGGTCGATCCACTCGACCGCCGCCTTCTTGGCGTAGGCCTCGTCCTCGAACTTCGACTCCGAGGGGAAGATGCAGTTGTTGAGCCACTCGAGCAGCTGGCCGCCGCCGTAGGAGTCACCGCACCACACCTGCGGGAAGTGCATGTGGGTGTCGATGAAGCCCGGCATGAGAAACGCCCCATGGTGATCGACCTGGGTCGCGCTCGTGTACTCCGCAGGCAGCTCGGCCCAGTGGCCGCACCAGGCGATGACGCCCTTGTCGTCGACGACGAGTGCGCCGTCGGGGTAGTGGGCGAGGTGGTCGGCTGCCTCGGTCACGAGGGGAGAGCCGGCGATGTGGAAGATGTGGCCGCGGTGGACGGTGGTCATGACTCTCCTTGGGGGAACGGTCGACAAGGTCAGGGCAGCAGTGCGGGGTAGAACGCGATGAGGACGGCGAAGATGATTACGGAGATGGCGTAGAGGATGACGACGAGCAGTCCGCCCTGGGTGGTGCGCTTGCGTGCGAGAGCCTCAGGCGGCACGAGCCACCAATTGAGCAGCGACGACGCCCACGGGATGAGCAGGAAGCCCGTGATGGCGACGCTGACAGCGTTGCCGATGAAGATCCCCAGCGCCGGCTCCATGCCGAGTGCCTTGGTGATGTGATTGAGCGTGAAGACCTCGAGCATGACGATCGGGTAGAGCACGAGCAGGACGATCGCGCTTAGCTTCCACGCGGGCGGCGGCTTGGCTCCGCGGTCGTCCTTAGCGAACCAGCTCTCGAAGGCTGAGCTGGCGGGGCGTACGTCGTACCTGTCGATATGCGGTGATGACTCGGCCACCAGCGCCTGTCGCTCGGGGCTTGCCTCCCAGCGCTTGAGGTCGGCCTCATCGTCGAACGCCACGATGGCGACCCAGTCGGCGTTGACGCCGGGCACCGGAGCCTGCACGCGCTGGCCGACGTAGCCGGGGAACTGCTGCTGCGCGGCAC
>CAZLZC010000191.1:0-3724 GCA_964563825.1 uncultured Actinomyces sp. | reverse complement strand
GACTACGGCACCGTCGTCGAGGTGGCGCAGCGCGCGCTCGATGTCGAGCCCACCGGCTACTTCGGCCCCAAGACCAAGTCCGCCGTCGCGGAGTACCAGGAGGCCATCGGCCTGCCTGCGACCGGCCAGATCGCGACCTTCACGTGGTCGGCCCTCGGCGAGGAGACGGTGACTGCCGCCCTTGGTGCTGCGGCGACTGCCGACGGCTTCGTCGACGGCGAGCCCGCGGACATCCAGGAGACACCGGCACCCAAGTCGGAGCCGCGCAACACCGACGCGGGCGATCCCCCGGTGCTCGAGGAGACCGATAGCGGCGAGTCCGTCGCGGTCGTGCAGCGCGCGCTCGGCGTCAAGCCCGCCACCGGCTACTTCGGCCCCATTACCGTCAAGGCGGTCAAGGCCTTCCAGTCCGACAACGGCATCCCCACGACCGGCGTCATCGCGACCTACACCTGGGGCGCGCTCGGCAAGCAGGCCGCCCGCGACGCCGCGACCGCACATGCAACGTACGGCACCGTCTTCGGACCGGGAGCCCCCAAGGACAATGGCGGCGGCGGCAACTCCGGCAGCGGTAACTCCGGTAGCGGCGGCAACGGCGGCAACGGCGGCGGAAATGGTGGCGGGGGATCCACCAGCCAGGGTCGCGACGGTCTCTTCTGCCCCGTCAAGAACTTCTACTACGGCGACGGCCTCGGAGCCCCGCGTCCCGGCGGTCGCACGCACGCAGGCCTGGACCTCATGGGCAGCCGCGGCGAGCCGATCTACGCCATCGACTCCGGAACCGTGACGCGATCGGGCTACCAGAGCAACGGATCGCTCATCCTCGACATCACCGGCTCACGAGGGATGTACTTCTACGGCCACTTCGACAAGATCCTCTTGGGGTACGGCGACAAGGTGCAGGCCGGCCAGCTCATTGGCTACATGGGTGACACCGGTTCGCCGGGTGCGGTGCACCTGCACCTCGAGGTCCGCCCCAATGGCTGGTCCGGTGGGTACGAGGATCCGGTGCCGCTGATCAAGTCGCTCTGCGGCTGATCAGGCGCCGAAGGGCGTGAGTGTGCCCTGGTCCGTGGGCACCTCGGTCGTCGCGATGATGAAGCCGAGGTAGACCCACACGACGATCCCAAGCACGACCGACAGGATCACGAAGAGTCGCGCAGTTTTGGCCTGCTGTGCCGCGGTCGCCATGTCGCCACGCTTCTTGGAGCCGTTGGCCTTGATAGCGAAGATGAGCGCCGGGATTCCCAGCGGCCATGCGCAGAAGATGATGCTCAGGATCGACGGGATGAGCCAGTCGAAGACCGGGGCCTGGCCCGACGCCGCGGCTGACGGTGCAGCCGACGGCGCTGCCGGATAGGCGGGAGCGGGCTCGGGCATCGCCCCCGGATTAGGCCTCGTTTCCTTGGTCCAGGAGTCGCCCGTCCAGTAGCGCTGGAGGTGGTCGGTGAAGGGGTCGTCGTACCAGCCGGCTGGCATGGGAGCGGGCGTGGTCACGTCAGCAGCCTAGGAGAAGAGCGCGCTGTAGCCGTTGAGGGCCGGCTGTCCGCCGAGGTGGGCGAAGAGGACTGTGGCTGAGGGGTCGATCTCGCGGGTCTCCACCACGTGGATCAGTGCGGCCATCGACTTGCCCTCGTAGACGGGGTCGGTGACCATGCCCTCGGTGCGTGCGGCGCGCTTCATCGCGGCGATCGTGGTCTCGTCGGGGATGCCGTAGATGCCCGCGTGGAAGCGCTCGTCGAGTTCGATGTCGGCTTCCGTGATCGAGCGGTTGAGGCCGATCTTGCGCGCCGTGTCATCGGCGATGCGCGCAATCTGCTCGCGCGTCGGCGCGGGCTTGGCGGATCCGTCGACGCCCAGGATGCGACGCGGGCGGGCACCCTCCTGCTCCAGGACAGCGAAGCCCGCGACCATTCCCGCCTGGGTGGAGCCGGTCACCGAGTTGACGATGATGGTGTCGAAGAAGACACCGAGCTCGGCCTCCTGCTCAGCGAGTTCATAGGCCCAGCGGGCAAAGCCCATACCGCCGAGCGGATGATCCGAAGCGCCCGCGGGGATCGCATAGGGCTTGCCGCCGGAGGCGATGATCTCGGCGATGGCCTGCTCCCAGCTCTCCTTGAAGCCGATGCCGAACTCCGCCTTGACCAGGCGTACGTCGGCCCCCGCCAGCCGGCTGATCAGGATGTTGCCGACCTTGTCGTAGACCGAGTCGGGCCAGTCGACCCAGCTCTCCTGGATGAGCACGCACTTCAGGCCCACACGGGCTGCCACTGACGCGACCTGCCGCGTGTGATTGGACTGAACGCCGCCGATGGACACGAGTGTGTCGCAGCCCTGCGCGAGGGCATCGGCGACGAGGTACTCGAGTTTGCGGGTCTTGTTGCCGCCGTAGGCGATGCCGGAGTTGCAGTCCTCGCGCTTGGCCCAGATGGATGCACCGCCGAGGTCGGCCGTGAGGCGTTCGAGGGGATGCACGGGCGAAGGGCCAAAGAGCAGGGGATAGGCGGGGTAGTCCAGCAGGCTGGGCATCGTGCTCCTGGGTGGGGGATGAGGTCGTGCGCTTGCGTGAGGCGACCCTACCCAGCGCGGAATGTCCTAGGGTCGGGGCATGTCGCTCGTGCTCGCCGCGAAGCGGATCGCCGATGCCGATGGCGAGCGAGCCGATGGGTGGGTGCGCGTCGACGCCGGCCTCATCGCTGAGATCGGCACGGGTGCGCCTCCCGGTGAGGCCATTCGCGCCGACACCCTGCTGCCCGGCTTCGTGGATCTCCACTGCCACGGCGGCGGAGGCGCCTCCTTTGCGTCGGCCGACCCGGACGAGATCAGGCAGGCGGCGTCGACGCATCTCGCTCACGGCACCACGACGATGCACGCGAGCCTTGTCTCCGCGGCGTACGACGACCTGAGCGCCCAGGTCCGGGCTCTCATCCCCTTCGTCGACGACGGCACACTGCACGGCATCCACCTCGAGGGGCCGTGGATCTCCCGCGCCTATTGCGGGGCCCATGACCCGGCGGCGCTGCGCTCGCCCGACCCCCATGAGGTGGCGCGCATCCTCGATGTGGGCGAGGGGCGCATCCGGATGGTGACCCTTGCCCCCGAGCTTCCGGGTGCCCTGGAATCGATCCGCATCATCGTCGATCGCGGTGCCATCGCTGCGATCGGGCATACCGCAGCGGACGGCGATGCCGCGCGCGCTGCCGTCGATGCCGGTGCCACCGTGGCCACCCACCTCTTCAACGCCATGCCGCCCCTGCTTCACCGAGACGCCGGGCCCGTGGGCGTCCTCCTCGCCGACCCGCGTGTGACCTGCGAGGTCATCGGCGACGGCATACATCTCGAGCCTGAGGTCGTCGCACTTGCACTCTCCGCGTCGGAGGGCCGCGGTGCGCTCGTCACCGATGCGATGTCGGCCGCTGGCGCCGGTGACGGCGACTATCGGATCGGGAGCCTCGATGTCGTGGTGCGCGATGGCGTTGCGCGCCTGCGCGAGGGTGGAAGTCTCGCCGGCAGCACGCTGCTGATGGACTCCGCGCTCCGGCGTGCGGTGCGTCTCGCGGACCGCACGCTCGCCCAGGCGAGCAGGGCTGCGTCCCTGGCCCCGGCGATGGCTATGGGCCTGTCCGATCGCGGTCGGCTCGCGGTGGGCCAGCGTGCCGACATCGTGGCTCTGGACGCGGATCTGCGAGTCACGCGTGTGATGCGCGGTGGCGCCTGGGCGTGA
>CAZLZC010000190.1:0-3727 GCA_964563825.1 uncultured Actinomyces sp. | reverse complement strand
CGCCAGTGCGTGCAGATGTCGATACGCCGACTTGGCGTCGAGCGCATCGACCTGTGGCAGTTGCACCGCATCGATCCCCTGGTCCCCGAAGACGAGCAGTTCGGTGTCATCAAGGAGATGCAGGACGAAGGCCTCATCCGCCACGTCGGACTCTCGGAGGTCTCTATCGAGGAGCTCGAGCGGGCGCGCACGGTCATGGAAATCGTCAGCGTGCAGAACCTCTTCCACGCAGGGCTGAGGCAGAGCGAGGCACTGCTCGACCACTGCACACGGGAAGGCATCGGCTTCATCCCGTGGTTCCCCCTCGGCAATCGCGCGCTCGTCGCCACCGACGGCCCACTCGCCCACATCGCCTCGAGCCACGGCTGCACGCCCAGCCAGGTGGCACTCGCCTGGCTCCTGCAGCGGTCCCCGGTGATGCTCCCGATTCCCGGCACCGGGTCACTCGAGCACCTCCGCGAGAATTGCGACGCCGCACTCGTCACTCTCGACGCGGCGGCGATGAAGGAGCTCGAGACCGCGCCGGAGATGACATGAGGGCCACGCGCTGGGTCTTGGGGCTTGGGATCGCACTCGCCCTTGTCTCGCCCGCGGCGGCGCAGGCAGCGGCCTTCCCGGTCAACCCGGGTCCCGCGGTCGCCGGGCGCACCATCATTGGCTCGGGTCAAAACCTCCCACCCATCTCGGATTCGACGTACAACGTCGGTTCCTACATGGCGCCGCAGGTCGAGGCGTACTACACGGGGCAAGCCATCCAGCGCGATCGCGCGGACGTCGCTCTCGCTGCCTGGCGATTCGTGCGCGATTGGACGAGGGATCGCTGCGGCACCGCACCGGAGCAGGTGCGCAACTGTAAGGCGATGGTGGTCTTCGACGTCGACGAGACCTTGCTCAACAGCTACACCTACTCGCTCGCCCAGGATCCCCAGTTCACCTTCAACCCCACGACATGGACCGAGTACGTCGATTCCTGCGGCTATTCATCGATCCCACAGACTCGCGACCTCTTCAATCGGCTCAAGAAGCTTGGCGTGAGCATTGCGCTGGTGAGCTCGGGCGATCGCGATACGAAGGCGGCGATGGTGTCGTGCCTCAATGCTCGCGGCATCAACGGATGGGACCGCTACATCATGCGCGGCGACAAGGCTCCGGACGCCAGCAGCGCGGAGTACAAGGCCCTGGCCCGCGAGAGCCTCAAGCGAGACGGATTCACCATCGTGGCCAGTGTCGGCGACCAGGTAAGCGATATGTCCTACGGCCACCTCAAGCGCGGTTTCCTCATGCCCAACACGATGTACTACATCCACTAGACGACGCCGATTACTCCAACCAGCGCACTCCCGAGCCAAGGCGCAGTGAGTACGCCGGCTCCACAGGCACGCGCTCAGGAAGCGTGATCTCGACCATGCCATCGCGCTCGCCGATGCCGACCTTCGCGCGGCTCCCGACGATGTGCGCGGCGTCAACCGAACGGCCGTCGACGCCGCGCAGGCCGAAGGTGCGTGCACCGGGGAGGCCGAGAAGGACGGCGTAGACCTCCCCATTCTTCTCGACGAAGCGCACGGGAGTGCCCTCGGTGGTCTCCGTCACAGGGGTGACCCAGGGGCGCGATCCGTGGATGACAGTCCCGTTGGCCTTCATCCACGCACCTAGCCCGTGCAGGGGCGCCTGCTGCTCAGCGACGATCCGGCCGTGCTCATCAGGGCCGATGCCGATCAGGAGGTTGCCATTCTTGGAGACCACGTCCACGAGCATGTGCACGAGCTCGGTCGCCGTGACGATGTCCTGCGGACGTTCGTTGCGATTGGCTCCGAAGGAGTGGCCCACGCCGCGCGTGGCCTCCCACTTCTTGGCCTGCACAGTGTCGAAGACGGCGTACTCAGGGGTGTTGAAGTCATACCAGTGCGCCCCAGGGAAGGTGAGCTTCTTGTCGTCCTCCGGAATGTGCTTCCACAGCAGCTGGATGAGGTCGCCGGCGGCCTGCGTCAGGGTGTCGGTGACGACGTTGCGCCTCCCGCTGGGCTCGATCCAGCGGTCGTTAATCACACCCTCGGGGACCGAGTCGTAGTAGTGGGCGAAGAGCTCCGCGAGATTGCCACCCGGTGGCCATGCCACGTCGTTCCACAGGACATCCGGCGCATAAGCGTCGATGAGCTCGCGCACGTGATCGGTCGCGTAGGCGAGGTATTCGGGCGACACGGGCACGGCGAGCATCGAGTCGGCCGGGCGCTTGAGGACGGCATCATTGAAGGGCCAGTCATACCCGCCGGAGTAGTACAGGCCCATGCGCATGCCATGGGCGCGGACGGCGGCGGCCATGTCACCGACGACATCACGCTCGGCGTTATAGAGACCCTTGCTCGGGTGCGGGATGGCCGATGGCCACAGTCGGAAGCCCTCGTGGTGCTTGGTAGTGAGGACGACGTAGCCCGCACCTGTGCTCGCGCACAGGTCCGCGATGGAATCGAGATCGGCGGAGTTGGCGCCCGCATTAAAGGCCGGAATGAAGCCGTCATAAGGGAAGTCCGGACCGTAGGTCTGCGCATGATGGACCTGCGTCGGGCTGCCCTCGAGCTGCATCGTGTTGCGGTACCACTCGGCATAGGGATTGTCGCGCAGCATGCCCACGGGACCCTCGTCGTGCAGCAACTGCTGGATGTCGCCGACCTGCGGCGCCCAGCCCGGCACGGAGTAGAGACCCCAGTGCAGGAAGATGCCGAGCTTCGCGTCGTCGTACCACTCGGGCAGAGGGTGCGTGCTCACGGACTCCCACGTGGGCTCATATGCCATGGGGCCTCCTTGGTTGTCACAGAGGCTAGGGCATCGCGTGGCTGGGGCGTCGCGTGACCAACCCATGACCGAGTGCTGACGGTCGACATCCGGGGACCCCTCTCCGCACCGCGCACACTGGGAGCGTGGCAACGGGACTTGCACGAGCAGTCATGATCGGCGCGGTCACGATCACCGCGGCAACCCTCATCGGGGTAGTCACGACCGAGAGTGCCCCTCAGGCGGCGCAGGACAGGCAGTCGCAACCCGCGATCCGGGCGTGCGTCGATCGCGCGACCGGTGCCATGCGCGTGCCGCGCTCCTCGCGCCCGTGCTTCGTCGGTGAACGCGCGCTCGTGTGGTCCGTGGTCGGTCCTACGGGGCCGACCGGGCAGACCGGGCCCGAGGGTGCGCCCGGAGCGCAAGGTCCCGCGGGCGCAGACGGCACACCCGGGAGCCGGGGTGCCTCCGGACCGGCCGGGCCAGCCGGGCCAGTCGGGCCCGTTGGTCCAATCGGTGCGCAGGGAGTTCCAGGTGCCGTGGGTCCGACAGGACCTGCCGGTGGTTTTGGCGGATACGGAGCCTTCCTCGACCTGCAGACGCAGACGAACACGGCTCCCGGCAACCCCCTGGCAATACTGCTGCGCACGACTGACCTCAGCAGCGGGGTGAGCATCGTTGACAACGCACAGGTGACCGTCAGCCAGGCTGGCGTCTACAACATCGCCTTCTCCGCCCAGATCGCCAAGACCGACGCAGGGACGGACACGGTCTACATTTGGCTTCGCATCAATGGGGTCGATGTACCTGACAGCAACACCGCAGTCGTCCTCGTCGGCGGCGGTGCCAAGCAAGTAGCCGCCTGGAACTTCGTCGTCCCGCTGGGCGCTGGGCAGCAGGCCACTCTCATGTGGGCCAGTCTTGACGCCAACGCGCGCATCCTCTACGAGGACGACAC
>CAZLZC010000189.1:0-3762 GCA_964563825.1 uncultured Actinomyces sp. | reverse complement strand
GCGTCCATGACGCGATCGCGTCCTGCACTAGCGGCGAGCACCTTGCTGGTGACTGATCCCATCGAGTCTCCCGGTTCGGTGCCCGGCTCAGCGCCCTGACTTCGGCATCGTAGACTCGTGCGGCGCTCCCGCGAGGGAGACGCGGTGGGTGTAGCTCAGCTGGTAGAGCGCTGCGTTGTGGTCGCAGATGTCGCGGGTTCGAGTCCCGTCACTCACCCCAGCGATTCGTGAAGGAAATTCCCCCAGCACTTCCCTCCTGCCCCCATATTTCGCAGGTCCTTGTCTCATATTCCAGGCCGGACGCTGAGCAGCGCTTCACTGGCCCGCCAAACACATCAGCGATGGCGCTCGACCCGGCGTCAGCGCACACTCGCTCCTTCCTAGTGCGACCTGGGAGCCAGAAGCGGTCCTACGAGTAGGTGGAGAAGACGCTGCCGACCAACGGCCTCGAGGGCGGATGCGTCCATGGACAAGATGAACCCCTCAACAACTACACCAATCGCATTCGCGGCTTCGTGTAGATCGATGCCCTCGGCGCAGCGCCCTTCGAGGAGTTGCACTAGCTGGTCGAACCACCATTGATCGAATGCGCGGGCCCGAGCGGTGATCTCTGGTTCAATGCCGACTCGAGAGGCTGCGACGACCGCAGCCCACACGCCGTGTGGGTCTGCCTCGATGGACCAGTCGAGGAAGGTCATCAGCGGGTCATCAACCGTTAGCAGCATCGTCTCGATTTGCTTCTGCCTTTCGGCCAGGGTTTCGCTGACTGCCTCGCGAAGCATCTCGTCGCGATCAGAAAAATAGTGCGTGATCGCCGACGTCGAGCGGCCCACTTCGCGGGCGACCCTGCGGATCGTCACCGCCGGGACTCCCTCAGTGGCGATCACCCGAATCGTTGCCTCTTTGACTTCGTCGCGGATGCTCATTTGACGATCATACAACAACTGTTGTACAACAAGTGTTATGACTTCAGAGACATCCCGCCGCCCCTCCAGATCGATGGCCGACATCCAGCGTGACCTTCACCGAGGTGCCTCCATCGGCACCACCTGGGCCCTGAGCCGCGCCTTCTCGCTCATCGGCGATCCGGGTGGAGTTCTCGAGACCACAGACGACATGGCCGGCTTCGCCGACAGCCTGCGCACCGGCCCCTTCATCCGGAGCCGGGGCGGCGAGGCCTACTCGTCCGACTACGAGGTGTGCTCGGCCGTTCTGCGCTCCCCCAACGCCTCCGCGGATATCCCCAAGCCGCGCAATCTTCTTGAATCGCTCCTGATCGGACCGAGGCCGCCGAGGGATCGCATCGACCCATTGCTTGATGCGATCATCAGCAAGGACGGAGCAGCTCACTCGCGGATGCGACGACTGGTGCAACCCGCCTTCACCCATCGCATCATGCAGGGTTGGCGCGAAGCCACGGAGCGCGTGGCCGCGCATCTGGTCGAGGCGCTTCCTGAAGATCGCCCATTTGACCTGCTGCGCGACCTGGCTGCTCCATTGCCCATGGCGGTCATCTGCGAGATCCTGGGCGTGCCCTTTGCGGATCGACATCAGTTCAGCGCTTGGGGGGACACGCTTGCTGAGGGGCTCGATCGGCCGCGCAGCCTCAGCCAAGCACGACGCATGGACATCGCCTCGCAGGCACTCGTTGGCTACTTGGGCGATCTGCTGGAGCAACGCCGCGTCAACCCCTCACATGACTTGCTCAGCTCAATGGCGGCTGCTGACGAAGATGGAGACCGCCTAGATGACCGAGACATCGTCGCTACCGCCTCATTCCTCCTGCTTGCCGGGTTCGAGACGACGGTCAACCTGCTCGGCGCCGGCACCGAAGTCCTGCTGCGTCACCCCGACCAGTTCACGGAGATCCTTGCTGATCCGGAGCTGATCCCCGACATGGTTGAAGAGGCGCTGCGCTACGTCAGTCCGGTGCAGTACACCTTCCGCACCGCACTCGCACCTATCGAGTTGCCTGGCGGTGGAGTACTCGACGAGGGCGACACGATCGCGCTCATGTTGGTAGGCGCCAACCGAGACCCCAAAGTCTTCGAGGAGCCCTCCTGCTTCGACATACACCGCCCGAACGCGCGCAAGCACCTAGCCTTCGGGTTCGGTATCCACCACTGCCTCGGCGCGGCCCTTGCCCGCATGGAGGCCGAGGTGGCGTGGCGCACCCTCTTCACCCGCTTCCCCGATCCCGCCGCGTGGCGCCTCGCGGGTGAGCCGGTTCCCAATCCGGGCCGGATGATCCACGGCCTGCGTTCCCTGCCCGTGCAGGTGAGCAGTCGCGTACCCGTATGAGGTCCGGCATCCGCTGGACCCCGATCGCCTTGCTGGAGACCACCAACCTGCTGTCGGGGATGTCCAACGGCGTCGTCACAATCGCCGTGCCCTGGCTCGTGCTTCAGCGCACGGGATCGGTCACGGCAGCGGGCCTGGTCGCAGCGCTCTCGGCGCTGCCCGGAATCTTCGCGAGCCCACTGGCCGGGTGGGCCGTCGATTACTTCGGGCGCCGGATCGTGAGCATCGTCTCCGACATCCTGTCGGCGATTGCTGTTGCCGCCATCCCGCTTGTCGCGATGGTGACCGACCTAAATCTGTCGATCATCCTGGCGCTGGCGATGCTGGGCGCGGTCTTCGATCCGGCCGGCTATACCGCGCGTCGGGCGCTCATCCCCGACGTCGCCGATGCGAGCGGTATGGAGGTCACGCGCCTCAACGGCCTGCATGAGGGCATCTTTAGCATCGGCTGGATCGTGGGCCCGCTGGTGGGTTCCCTACTGATCGCAGCACTGGGTGACACCGCGGCCTTCTGGGCCCCCTTCGCGCTGTTCGTTATCGCGGCCATCCTCATAGGGTTCCTGCGCGTAGGCGATACCGGACAGGTGGCCAAGGCCGAGCGCAAGGAAGCAGGCATCGCGCCGCTGAGCGCCTGGCAGAACGCCAGCCTGGGCGCGAAGCTCATCTGGCGTGACCACACGCTGCGCGCGATCACGATCACAGTCATGGTGCTCGCGGCGATCTACCTGCCGACCGAGACCGTGCTCCTGCCGGCGTACTTCACCGAGCTCGACTCCCCGGAGAGCCTCGGCTTCATCCTTGCCGCCCTCGCCGCTGGAAGCGTGATCGGCTCCTTCTCCTACAGCTGGCTCAATCGTCGGATGAAGCGGCGGACGATCGTCTACGTCGCCCTCATCGGCACCTCGGTCACCTTCATTCCCATCGCCTTCCTACCGCCTATGGGAATTCTCACCCTCTTCGCGTTTCTCTTCGGCCTTATGTGGGGACCCATGCAGCCGCTGCTCACGACCATCGTGCAGTTGCGGATCGATCCCGACGCCCAAGGCCGGGTGTTCGGAATCCAGACCGCCGCCTTCTACGTCGCCCCGCCCGCGGCGATGTTCCTGGCCGGTGTCGCAGCAGAGAACTTCGGGGTAGAGCCGGTGCTGCTCACCATCGCGGGGTTCCTCGTACTCACCGCCCTCGGCGTCTTGCGGGTGAAGAGCCTGCGCGATATCGATACAGCACGGGTCTAGTGGGAGCCCCGCCTGAGCGGGTCATCACGGTCACCTCAGATAGCCAAATACCGTACGTAGGGGCAGCCGAACTGAGAATCACTGAGTTCCACTGAGCACTACTGAGAGTCACTGACTTCCGCTAGGCTCAGATCCACAATTCCATCTCGGCTTAGGGCACTTTTCGGGATCTTCGAGTCCCGTCACTCACCCCAGCAGGCCCGTCGGTCACCCCCGGGCCTCAAGG
>CAZLZC010000188.1:0-3784 GCA_964563825.1 uncultured Actinomyces sp. | reverse complement strand
ACTGTCGTGGGTGCGGGCGCCGGTGGGGATTCGGCGATGGATGCGGGCAACATGCTCAAGCCCATGCTCGCCCGCGGCGAACTGCGCATGATCGGTGCGACCACGCTCGATGAGTACCGCGAGTACATCGAGAAGGACCCGGCACTCGAGCGCCGCTTCCAGCAGGTCCTCGTGGGCCAGCCGAGCGTCGAGGACACCATCTCCATCCTGCGCGGCATCAAGGAGAAGTACGAGGCGCATCACAAGGTCGCCATCAACGACTCCGCCCTGATTGCGGCGGCATCGTTGTCCGATCGCTACATCACGTCACGCTTCCTCCCCGACAAGGCCATCGACCTCATGGACGAGGCCGCGGCGCGACTGCGGATGGAAATCGATTCCTCCCCCGTCGAGATCGACGTGCTCCAGCGCCAGGTCGATCGCTTGCGCATGGAGGAGATGGCGATTGCAAAGGAGACCGACGAGGCGTCCAAGGAGCGCCTCGAGCGCATCCGCGCGGAGATCGCCGACAAGGATGAGGAGCTGCGCGGTCTACGCGCGAAGTGGGATGCCGAGAAGGCCGGCCTGGATCGCATCGGCGAGCTCAAGGTCCTCATCGACGACCTGCGTGCCGTGGCGGATAAGGCGCAGCGCTCCGGTGATTTTGAGCAGGCATCCAAGTTGCTCTACGCCGAGATCCCGACCTTCGAGGAGGAACTCGAGCGCGTGACCGCGGAGACCAACGCACGCGAGACGTCGATGGTGCAGGAGGAGGTCACCGCCGACGACATCGCCGAGGTCGTCGAGGCCTGGACCGGTATCCCTGCAGGGCGACTGCTCGAGGGTGAGAGCGAGAAGCTCCTGCGCATGGAGGACTACCTCGACAAGCGCGTCGTCGGGCAGCCCGAGGCGGTGCGCGAAGTGAGCGACGCCGTACGCCGTGCTCGCGCAGGTATCGCCGATCCCAATCGGCCCACTGGGTCGTTCCTCTTCCTCGGTCCGACCGGCGTGGGCAAGACCGAGCTCGCCAAGGCGCTCGCGGAGTTCCTCTTCGATGACGAGCGGGCGATGATCCGCATCGACATGAGCGAGTACTCCGAGAAGCATTCGGTCGCTCGACTCGTGGGCGCCCCTCCCGGCTACGTCGGATACGAGGAGGGTGGCCAGCTCACCGAGGCCGTGCGTCGTCGCCCCTACTCCGTCGTCTTGCTCGACGAGGTCGAGAAGGCCAACCCCGAAGTCTTCGACATCCTCCTGCAGGTGCTCGACGACGGTCGTCTCACCGACGGCCAGGGTCGCACGGTCGACTTCCGCAACACGATCCTCATCCTCACGTCCAACATGGGCTCACAGTTCCTCATCGATCAGTCCGAGCCCTACGACGTGCGCAAGGAGCAGGTCATGGCGGTGGTGCGTCAGCACTTCCGTCCCGAGTTCCTCAATCGCCTCGATGCGCTGGTGATGTTCAACCCGCTCGACAAGGCTGAGCTCGAGCGCATTGCCAGGCTTCAGGTCGAGCAGTTGCAGAAGCGCTTGAATGATCGCCGCATCACCCTCGACATCACCGACGAGGCGCTGCAGTGGCTGGTCAACAAGGGCTACGAACCCGCCTACGGTGCTCGCCCGCTGCGGCGACTGGTGCAGACTGCTATCGGCGATCCGCTGGCCAAGGAGATCCTCGCCGGGGACGTCCGCGACGGAGACACCGTCGTCATCGGCACCGTGCCCGATGGAGCCCATCTGACGGTGACACCGAAGCGCTAGCACCCGAATCCATGTGACATGACCCTCACGCCCCCTGGGGACGGTGAGGGTCATGTCGCTTCCCGGGCCCTACTCGGGCAGAATCGCATGATGCGCGTGGTGCGGTCGTTGCTCGTGTGCGGGGCCCTCGCCGCCACGCTTCTCGTGGCACCGCCCGTGCAGGCGAAGCCGGCCGACTCTGTAGACATGCCGCGCACCTGCCGCGATAGCTACAACGTCGCGTCCTATCGCGGCTTCGATGTGTCGCAGGTGGCCACGCAGCGCGTCGTGGAATTCGACGGGCGGAAGGTCACACTCGACCGCAAGGGCTGGGCCGCTGACGACCCCCGTGATCCGTCCTGGACCCTGTGGTTCCACTCCCTCTCCTGGATCGTTCCCCTCGCGCTCGACGACTCCGAGACGGCCATCCGTGTCTTCATGGAGCGCGACCGCCTCCTCCCGGACCCCGGTGCGTCCGTGGGCAACCGCATCCGCCGCCCGATGGGCTGGACGCAGGGACAGTTCCGCACGCGCCTCGAGACGACCACGTGTCTCTACCACCTCACTCGTGATCCGCGCCTCCTCCCGATCGCCAAGCGACTCGCTGCAGCCAACATGGATACGGCCCGATACCCCGGGCCACCGAACTTCCAGGTGCATAACCACGGATCGATGTCGAACATCGCCCTCATGCAGGCGAGCAAGGCGTTTGGTGTCGAGGAGTGGGCCCAGATCGCCCTCAAGCGCTTCCGCCGAGACCTCCCGTCGGTGTTCGAGTCCTGCGGGATGATGCGGGAGCAGAGCAGCACGTATCAGCAGCACAACCTGCGCCTGTGGAACAAGGTCGCCCACAAGCTTGGTCTTGATCTCACGCGTGAGGAGCGTGCGCTCGGTGCCCTCGTGCGTCCTGACGGCGTACTGGAGTCCATCGGTGATGGTCAGCCCTCCGCGGGCCTGCAACCCAATGGCGTATCGCTGTGGTGCCGTGAGACGGGATGGGCCGCGGGCACGGTCGACGGGTCCCACTTCACGCTGCGCTTCGGACCTGCCGTGGACTTCCACGGCCATCAGGACCACGGTGGCCTCACGTGGTTTGCCCTGGGCACACCGGTCCTCTCGGACCGTGGCCTCTTCAGCAAGGATCGCGGTGCGCGCTACGACTTTGCGCACAGCATGGCCGCGCACTCGGTCTTCGAGCCCGTGGGATCGCCGAAATACGACCCGGCGACGACAGCCACGCGCATTTCCGCCACGGAGTTCGACGTGCGCGATAGTGCTGACGGGATCGAGCGGCAGCGCGAGGTGAAGGTCGGACCGACGCGTCTCGTCGTGCGTGATCGCGGTGAGGGCGCCAAGGACTGGATCCAGCACTGGCAGTTGGCGCCTGGTTGGGAGCCCACTGCGACGGGCGCCATCCATGACTCTGCCGGTCTTTCTCTCACGATTGACTGCCCCAAACTCAAGGCCGTCAAGGTAGAGGCGTTCCCCGCCTGGCGTACGGTGGTGGATGCCTGGGATCTGCAGTGTCGCGTCTCGGGTGATCGCACGGGCGCGCGTATCACGACCACACTGACGGTGTCCCCGACGTCATGAGGCGCACGATGATCGCCGCCACATGCGCGGCACTCCTCGCGTCCCTGGCCATCACGTCGCCCGTCGGAGCAGCGCGCTCGGGGGAGCTGCCGCGCATCTGCATGGAAGAGGAGACCGGCGCTCGCCAATGGGGCGCAGACCTCACTCGGCTCGTCAGCGACGGCATCGTCTCCCTCGACTCACGCGAACTCACCGTGCGCGGTGATGCTGCCGAGTGGCGGCTGTGGGATCTCGCCGACCCGGCGTTCTCGACGAGTTTCCACTCGATGTCGTGGCTCGTGCCCGGCCTGCGCCAGGGGGTGCCGGTGGTCGACATCCTCCTGGAGCGCGATGCGGCCATCCCAGACCCGGGCTACTTGGCCGGCTCGGATGCTCTGAAGGAGACGGGCTGGACGCCGGGCATCATCCGCTTGCGCATGGGCGTGGTTTCCTGCCTCTACGTCGCTACCGGTGATGAGCGACTCGGCCC
>CAZLZC010000187.1:0-3829 GCA_964563825.1 uncultured Actinomyces sp. | reverse complement strand
CCGACACGGACCCAGCCTTCGTCCGCCACGGGGTCGGGCATCGGGCCGACGGTGAGCCCGTCGAGCGGGGCATCGGGATGGATCGAGGTTGCAGCAGCGGCGAGCATGTTGTCTCCAGTCCGTGCGGTTGTCTAGGCCGTGAGTTCGCGGAGTCCGGCGATGAGCCGGTCGACGTCGTCGTCGCTTGAGTAGGGAGCGAGGCCGACGCGCACGCCCCCGGCATCGCCGAGGCCCAACCATCGCGATACCTCGAGCGCGTAGAAGTTGCCGGCGGGAGCATTCACTCCTCGCTCGGCGAGGAACGCCGAGATGCCATCGGAGTTGTGCCCGTCGATCGTGAACGTCTCCGTCGGCGTGCGGTGTTTGGCGTTGCTGTAGAGATGAATCCCCGGGATCGACTCCAGTCCCTCGCGCATGCGCGCGTGCAGGACATCCTCGTAGTCCTCGAGCGTGACCATCGATGCGAGGACTCGCTCGCGCCGGTCGCCCTCGCTCGGGACCAGGTCCGCGAGCACGTCGACGGCTGCGGTCACGCCCGCGAGGAGCTCATAGGGGAGCGTGCCGAGCTCGAAGCGCTCGGGCACGACCATGGTCGCGGGCAGCAACTTGTCGGGGTGCAGGGACTCGAGCAGATCGGGTGAAGCGGCCAAAACGCCGAGGTGGGGGCCGAGGAATTTGTAGGGCGAGCAGGCGTAGAAGTCGCAGCCGATAGCGGCGACATCGACGGGTGCGTGGGCCGTGAGGTGCACGCCGTCGACGTAGAAGAGCGCTCCGTGCTCGTGCACGCCCACACCCACCGCGGCGAGGTCAGGCCGGGTGCCGATGAGGTTGGACGCTCCTGTGAGCGCGACGAGTCGCGTGGCCGGGGTGACGTGACGCAGCACGGCCTCGGGTGACATCTCGCCGGTCGTGGGATCGAACTCCGCCCAGCGCACAGTGGCACCCGCGCGTTCGGCATGGATCACCCACGGCCGCACATCCGCATCGTGGTCGAGTCGGCTCACGACGACCTCGTCGCCCGGCCCCCAGTTCTGGGCAAGGGTGCGCGCGATATCCATCGTGATCTGGGTCATGCTGCGCCCGAAGACGATGCCGCGAGCGTCCGCTCCCAGCAGGTCGGCCATGGCCTGACGTGCACCGGTGACGATGTCGTCCGCGCGGCGCTCAGCTGCAGTGCCCCGGCCACGATTGGACAGGGCTGAGCGCAGCGCGTCGTTCATCGCATCCGCGACCTGATCGGGGATCTGGGTGCCGCCGGGACCGTCGAAGTGGGCAGCCCCCTCTCGCAGGGCGGGCACGTGCGCGCGCAGGCGGTCGACGTCGTAGGTCATGCGCACACACTAGAGGCACGCCAGAGCGAAGAGGTCCACAATGTCGGGGTGAGGCCCTCGATTCAGGCCGGCGCGACGGCGGTGCTCGTCGGCCTCGCCGCGCTTGTCGTCACGTCCCCGGTCGCCCTGGCGACGTCGGCGTGGGTGGGTGGCGGTGCGATCGCTGTGGGCCTGCGCGATGGTGCACCGGCCTACGCCGTGGCAGGTGTCCTCATCATCACGGGTGTCGCCCTTGTCGTGACCCTCTGGGCGACGATCCCCGGCATCTGGCGCGGGCGTACGCGTCCGGCGATCGTGTCACTCATCGTCGTACTCGTCCTCCTGGCGATTGCGCTCACGCGATCGTGGACCGTCGTGATTGCTTCATGGGTCCCTCGCCCGGTCGCGCTCGTCGTCATGGCCATCGCGACGGCGGTGCTCGTCGTCTTCCTCGTGCGACGCCCCGAGCGACAGCGTCCCCTGGTCGGTGTGGCACCTGCCGTCGCCGGTGTCGTCGGCGCCTATGTCCTCGTTGCGGCCATCGCGGCTCTCCCGGCTCAGGGGATCCCGGAGTTCCCGCGGCCGCCATGGGTGGCCGCCTTCCAGCCCGGACCCGGCACCGCGCAACCCATCGCCGTCACTCCCGCGCCGCAGAATCCCGCCCTCGCGGCGGGTGCGTGGTCGACGATCCACAACGACGCGTGGATGACCGATGTCTATCCGGTCGGCTCGCTACCCGATCCGGAGGCGTCGGAGGTCCTGTCGTTTTTTGCGGGAGGCGACTGCGCCTCGCTGCTGTGGAATGACCTGGGGGAGATCGTCGCCGTGTGCGTCAGCCCCACCGAGGTGCGCGCCTATGTGCTGGATCCCGTGACCCTGGAGCCGCTGGTCGAACGCCGCATCTCGGAGCGTCCCCTGGCCGCGGACGCACTCACCAACTTTTCGGGAGGCGGCTACGCGGTCTTGGATTCCCAGCAACGCCTGGTGACACCGCTTCCCGGTGGAGTGATCGCTCGCTTCGACGGTCGCTCGCTGAAACCGGTCGACGAGTTCGTGGTCGCATCGGCGCTGCAGCCGGACGAGGGCATCACGTCGGTCGTGCCCGACTGGAGCGGAGCACTCTGGTTCGTGGGCCGGCAGGGCACCGTCGGCCTGTTGGACCCCGCGACGGGTGCGGCGTCCTCGCTTCTCGCCGGTCCGGGGGCGACCGCGGTGGATATCGAGAATTCCTTCGCCGTCATCGAAGGTGGCGGCGCCTACGTCGTCACGGGCGCCGAACTCCTGCGGCTCGACGCCGTGGACGGCCAGCCCTCTGTGACCTGGCGGGTGCCCTACGACCGGGGCATTCGACTCAAGCCGGGTCAGACCAGTCGCGCCTCGGGGACGACGCCCACCGTCTTCGGAGATGACGGGCGCTACGTGGCAATCACCGACAACGCCGAGCCGCGCATGAACGTCGTGGTCGTGGACACTGCCAGCGGCGCCCCGGTGGTGCATTGCACCGTGCCGGTATTCGGTGACGGGGAGAGTGCAACCGACAACTCCCTCATCGCGCTCGGCGACTCGCTCATCGTGGAGAACAACTACGGCTACACCGTCACCGCGGTCGCTGGGGGTCACACGACGACGCCGGGTCTCACCCGCATCGATGTCGATGACGCGGGATGCACGGTGGCCTGGGAGTCCACAGACGTGACGATTCCCTCGCTGGTTTCCAAGGGCGTGGCGGTGGATGGTGCGGTGCTGACGTACTCCAAGGAATCGAGCCTGCTGGGAGTCGATGCCTGGTGGTTCACCGCGGTCGATGCGGGAAGCGGTGAGGTCCTCTGGCGGCGCCTCGCTGGCGTCGGCCCCCTGCTCAACAACCATTACGCGGCCGGCTACCTCGGCCCAGATGGCTCCGTCTACGTCGGCACGATCAGTGGGATCGTCGCGATGACGTCAGGGAGCTGAGCGCTCCCAGACCGCTCCCTCGGGTGTGTCGCGCACCTCGATGCCGAGTCCGATGAGGCCGTCGCGGACGACGTCGCTGGTGGCGAAGTCCTTGGTCTCTCGTGCGCGCTGCCGGATACCCAGGGCTAGGTCGACGAACGGGCCGATCACCTCGGCCTCGTCGCGCAGCCCGGTCTGGGCGGCCGTGGCGAGGTCGACGAGCATGGCGCGCAGCGTCGCCCGTGCGACATCGATGTCATCGCTTTGCAGGGTGTCCCGACTCCAGTCGTGGATGTCCTGCTCCAGGCCGAGTGCCTGCTCGAGTGCGGCATCGGCGTCGGCGGACGCAATCGCGATGTCGAAGGCCTCACGCCGCAGTGCGGCCGACTGTCGAAGGCCCACGGGCGCTTCAGGCGCCTCGTCGGCGACTTCGGCGACCACGGTCCGCGATGCGCGCGCGGGTCCGTCGATGCGGCCCTGGAGTGCCGCCCGCATGTCCTCCACGCCCACACGCTCGCCGGTGCCGACGACGCGCTCGTTGTCGCGGTGACGCAACGTCATGGTGCCGTTGCCGCGGACCTCAGCGA
>CAZLZC010000186.1:0-3835 GCA_964563825.1 uncultured Actinomyces sp. | reverse complement strand
ACGCCGGTGGTGTCGCAATCCATCATGAAGCCGATGGTGCCGGTGGGCGCCAGGACCGAGGCCTGGGCGTTGCGCCAGCCGTTGACCTCGCCGACGCGCAGGCACTCGGCCCACTCCTTCTCGGCGAGCTTGAGGACATCGGCGTCCAGGCTCGTGGAGGTGCGCACCGAGTCGGTCGCCGCGGCGTGCTTGCGCATGACGCGCTTGTGCGCCTCGGCGTTGCGGGCGTAGCCCTCGTAGGGGCCGACCACGCCGGCGAGCTCAGCCGAGCGACGGTACGACGTGCCGGTCATGAGCGAGGTGATCGATGCCGCGAGCGCACGGCCGCCGTCGGAGTCGTAGGGCAGGCCCACGGCCATGAGCAGCGCGCCGAGGTTGGCGTAGCCGATGCCGAGCTGGCGGTAGTCGCGCGTGGTGCGGCCGATCGCCTCGGTCGGGAAGTCGGCGAAGCAGATGGAGATGTCCATCGCCGTGATGACGAACTCCACCGCGCGGCGGAAGCTCTCGGCGTCGAAGGTGCCGTCCTCCTTGAGGAACTTCAGGAGGTTGAGCGACGCGAGGTTGCAGGAGGAGTTGTCGAGGCTCATGTACTCCGAGCAGGGGTTGGACGCGGTGATGCGGCCAGTCTCGGGATTGGTGTGCCAGTCGTTGATGGTGTCGTCGTACTGGATGCCCGGATCGGCGCATGCCCAGGCAGCCTCGCTCATCGTGCGGAAGAGCGTCTTGGCGTCGACGGTCTCGATGACCTCACCGGTCTTGCGGCCACGCAGGCCGAAGTCGGTGCCGTCCTCGACGGCCTTCATGAACTCGTCGGAGACACGAACGGAGTTGTTGGCGTTCTGGTACTGGACGCTCGTGATGTCAGCGCCACCGAGATCCATGTCGTAGCCCGCGTCGCGCAGCGCGCGGATCTTGTCTTCCTCGCGGACCTTGGTCTCGATGAACTCCTCGATGTCGGGGTGGTCGACGTCGAGGACCACCATCTTGGCCGCGCGGCGCGTGGCGCCACCCGACTTGATGGTGCCCGCGGACGCGTCAGCGCCGCGCATGAAGGAGACGGGACCGGATGCCGTGCCACCGGAGGAGAGCAGCTCCTTGGAGGAGCGGATGCGCGAGAGGTTGAGGCCGGCGCCGGAGCCGCCCTTGAAGATCAGGCCCTCCTCGCGGTACCAGTTGAGGATCGAGTCCATCGTGTCGTCGACGGCAAGGATGAAGCAGGCCGAGACCTGCTGCGGTGCCGGCGTACCGACGTTGAACCAGACGGGCGAGTTGAAGCTGAAGACCTGGTGCAGCAGCATCCAGGTGAGCTCGTGCTCGAAGATCTCCGCGTCCTCGGGGGTCGCGAAGTAGCCGTACTCGCGGCCCGCCTGGGTGTAGGTGAGCACCACGCGGTCGATGAGCTGGCGCAGGCTCGACTCCCGCGTATCGCTGCCCACAGCGCCGCGGAAGTACTTGGTGGTGACGATGGTGGAGGCGTTGATGCTCCAGAAGTCGGGGAACTCCACGCCGCGCTGCTCGAAGACGGTCTCGCCGGTCTTCCAGTTGGTCTGCACGACGTCGCGACGCTCCCACGTCACATCGTCATAGGGATGGACACCCGGCGTGGTGAACAGGCGCTTCATGGTCAGGCCTGCGCCCGTGCCGGTGGTGGCGGGGCTGCTGCTGAGATCGGTCATTGCGGGTGTCTCCCTCGGTGGTGTGGGCAATGCGGTGGTGCTGTCAGTGGGTGGTCGGTGTTGCGAGATCAGGTGCGTCGATATCTGTCGGGTCAATATCTGTCGGGTCGATGAGATCGGGGTGTCCGGCAAGCTCGGCCTCGGACCGCAGGAGTGCGATCTCGGCCTCGAAGTCGGCGAGCGATTCGAAGGATCGGTAGACGGACGCGAAGCGGAGGTAGGCGATTTCGTCGAGCTCGCGCAAGGGGCCGAGAATCGCGATGCCCACCTCCTCGGCCGGCACCTCCGCGGCCCCGGTGGCACGCAACGCATCCTCGACGCGCTGGGCCAACAGGGCGAGATCGTCATCGCTCACCGGACGGCCCTGGCATGCCTTGCGCACACCGGAGACCACCTTGCTGCGGCTGAACGGCTCGGTGGCGCCTGAGCGCTTGGCTACCGAAAGGACCGCGGTCTCAGCAGTGGTGAAGCGCTTGCCGCACTCCTGGCACTCGCGGCGCCGGCGGATCGCGGCACCGTCGTCGGCGGTGCGGGAATCGAGGACCCGGGAGTCGCCACCGCGGCAGTAGGGACAGCGCATGTGGCCTCCTCTCCTCGATCCGGGGCACTGGGCCCTGGGGACTATGAAGGGGCCATCTGTCGATGGCCCCGGGGACTGCTGTGGAGGGCCATCCGAGGACGGCCCCGAGGGGCGTTCGTGAGGGACATCGGTGGATGACCCTGTGGACTACCTGAGGACAGACTGTGCGTTTCCAACCACAACCTGTGGAGGAGTTACACCCTTGTTCCTACTAGATGTAGGGGGACATTAGACCTTAGCCCCGACATCTGCAAGACCCCAAATCGGCGTGTCGCAGTCACCTCCCCCGTCACATGTGCCCCATGGGGCACGGCATCTGAACAGGGGTTGACCGGCGGGTTTCGGGGAGTTAGTCGCACCCAAGCCCCCGTCAAGGAGTGGTCAGCCGGCGGGGACGACCAGGACCTGCCCGGGCACAAGCCCGGACTGGGTGAGCCCATTGAGTTCGCGAATTTCGGCGATGAGGGCACGGGGGTCCGCACCGGGATCCAGGGCGGCGGCGATCCCCCACAGGGTGTCGCCCGGCTGGACCTCCACTGCGACGGTCGTGGGCCCCTCGACCTGGGCCGTGGCCATCGCGCGCCAGGCCCCGGGTAGCAAGACCAGGAGGAGCGCGACCGTCAGGACAACGAGGCGGCCCCGGCGGGTCATGCGCAGGCCGGGCTGGGCCGAGCGGTTGACCCGACGGGCCCCGGGGCGCAGACCGGGCAGTGCGGGAGCGGCGTATGTGGCGGCCATGGGGACCCTCCTTGTCGTGTCTCCGCCCGACCGGATCACTCGGTTCGAACGACTGTTCGATCGAACATACGTCCCAACCACCCCATCTGTCACGCGACACGCCGCGGTGTAATCGAACAGGTGTTTGAAATTCCCTCGTGGCGGGGCTACGGTCTCAGGCATAGGGGAAGGGTCCCAAGGGGGTCTGACACCCACCGGAAGATCTACCAACGACCGGAGGACTCATGGCCCGCCGCAGCCAGACCGAAGCCGACTTCGGCGAGGGGCTTACCCCCCGCCAGCGCGACATCCTGGCGGTCATCCGCAGCACCGTCGAGGAGCGGGGCTACCCGCCCAGCGTGCGCGAGATCGGCGAGGCGGTCGGCCTCACCTCACCCTCGAGCGTCGCCCACCAGCTCGGCGTGCTGGAGAAGAAGGGCCTGCTGCGTCGTGATGCCAACAGGCCGAGGGCACTCGTCGTCGCCGATGACACGGCCTCCACTGAGGCGGTCGCGGATGTCACCGGCATCGGCGATGCCATGCCGGCCGCTGCCTACGTCCCCGTCCTCGGCCGCATCGCCGCCGGCGGACCGATCCTCGCCGAGGAAGCCGTCGAGACGATCTTCCCGCTGCCGCGCGAGATCGTCGGCGAGGGCGAGCTCTTCCTGCTCAAGGTCGTCGGAGACTCGATGGTCGACGCGGCGATCTGCGATGGCGACTGGGTCGTCGTACGCCGCCAGCCCACGGCCGACAACGGCGAGATCGTCGCAGCCCTGCTCGACGATGAAGCGACCGTCAAGACGCTCCAGCGACGTGAAGGCCACACCTGGCTGCTCCCCCACAATCCGGCGTACTCCCCCAT
>CAZLZC010000185.1:0-3837 GCA_964563825.1 uncultured Actinomyces sp. | reverse complement strand
AGTTGGGTCATGCCCTCGGTATCGAGTGCATAGATGCTCTGGGGTACGCCGGAGTCGAGGCCGAGGTCACCGGCCCACGCCGAGAGGAAGACGGCCGGATCATCGATCTCGGGGAATGTCGAGTGCGGGCCGCGCACATCATCGACGGCGGCCGTGGGCAGGAAGAGCCCCTCGATGCCGATGGACGGCGTGGCATCGGGGGCCTTGAGGACCCCCGTGGAGGTGAGGTTGCCGTCCTGCGGGAGGAAGACCACCCCTTCGTCGTGCACGACCCGGCCCAGGGCATCGGTGAGCCGCAGGATGGGGGCGTAGCCGTGACCCACCAGGAAGATCTTGGCTCCATCGACACTGTGTGGCTCATTGACGCGCACCATGACCGCCTCCGCGGGCGCGCCGGGCGAGGGCCACAGCGTGAGCTCGGCCTCGAAGAGGCGCGGCGCTCCGCGCTGAGCCTCGTCGCGTTCGAAGTCCACGCGGAAGTCGTCGAGCGTGAAGGCAAAGGGCGGCAGGGACGCGGGGTCCACGAAGCGACCCCCACCCCATGCGTCGTACTGGGTGAGGGTGTCGGAGAAGCCGCTCCCCTCGCGCACGATGACATTGCCTCGCCACCCGAAGAGCGCGCCGTAGCCAACGCCGATGAGCAGCGCGATCAGAGCCGCGTGGAATAGCAGGTTCCCCGTCTCGCGCCAGTAGCCCTTCTCCGCAGCGACCCAGCCGTCCCCGCGCGCCACTCGCCAGCGCCGGGACTTCAGGTCGGCGTAGGCGCGGTCCAGAATCTCATCAGCCGGCGCGGTCGACTCCCAGGAGCGGTGCTGCGGCATGCGATCGAGTCGCCGCGGTGCCGCGGGCGGAGCGCTGCGCAAGGCGCGCCAGTGCAGGCGGGTCCTGGGCAGGACGCACCCGATCACCGAGACGAAGAGCAGAAGGTAGATGGCAGCGAACCACGGGGCGGCGTAGACGTCGAAGAAGCCGAGTCGGTCGAGGAGCGGCCCCCACGTCGGATTGCCCTCGATCCAGTCATTGACCCGGATGGGGTCGGTGCCGCGCTGCGGGAGCACCGAACCGGGGATCGCGGCAATGGCGAGAAAGAAGAGCAGGATGAGCGCGATCCGCATGCTCGTCAGCTGCCGCCAGCACCAGCGAGCGAAGCCGACCGTGCCGAGCGGCGGCGGGGCCGCGGGCTCGGTGGAGGGCAGGTCGGTCGTCGTAGTCATCCCCTGCCAGTCTGCCCCGGGAAGCTCGTGTCCGCGCCTCCAGGTCGCCTAGAGCGGGGTTTCGAATCCCGGCACGAGCGTGCGCATCCAGATGGTGACCGAGTCCCACAGCCCAGAGACGAGGAGGATGCCGATCGCCACGAGCAGGCCGCCCCCGAGACGCATGATGAGGGTGTAGTGGCGGCGCACCCACGCGAGCGTGCCCGCAGCCTGACGGAAGAGCAGCCCGAGCAGGATGAAGGGCAGCCCCAGGCCGAGGCAGTAGACGAAGGAGAGCAGGGCACCGCGTGCCGCACTCCCCTCGGTGAAGGCAAGGCTCTGCACGGCGGTGAGCGCCGGCCCGATGCAGGGAGTCCAGCCGAGGCCGAAGAGCACCCCGAGCACCGGTGCACCCCACACGCTGTAGCTCGGCATCCGATGCATGCGCCATTCGCGCTGCATGCCGGGAATCACGCCCATGAAGGACAGGCCCATGACGATGACGATCACACCGAGGATGCGACTGATGATCGATTGGTACTCGAGCAGGAGCGAACCGAGCCCACCGAAGAGCAGTCCATAGGAGACGAACACCACGGAGAAGCCCATGACGAAGAGCACGCTGCCCAGGAGCACGCGGCTCTTGACCACCACCGTGGTGGTGCCCCCGCGTTCCTCGCCTGCGATCTCCGCGCCGGTGAGGCCGGTGACATACGACAGATATCCGGGAGCGAGGGGGAGCACGCAGGGGCTCGCAAAGGACACGATCCCCGCGGCGAAGGCGAGAAGCATGGCGAGGATGAGGCTCCCGCTCGCCACGGTCTCTGCGATGCCCACGTCAGCAGCCTACGACTTGGCCACGTCCTCGATCAGCGCCGTCAGCGTCGACTCGGTGACGCGGCCGATGATGCGCCCGGCGACACGCCCCTCTCGGTCGACGACGAGCGTGGAGGGGATCGCCTGCGGAGGGAGGGTGTCGCTGAAGAGCAGTTGCAGTCGTCCGTCAGCGTCGATGACGTTGGGATAGGTCACGTCGTAGGCGTCGAGGAACGCGAGGGCCGCTGCTTCGGTGTCACGCGTGTCGAGCCCGACGAACTGCACGCCCTCACCCTCCATCTCACGCCAGACGGCCTCCAGGACGGGAGCTTCGGCTCGGCAGGGGGCGCACCACGAGGCCCAGACATTCAGCACGACAACCTCCCCCAGGTGGTCGCGCAACCGGAACTCGCCACCCTCGAGGGTCGGCCCAACCAAATCGGGGGCCGGTCCGCGCTCCTCGGGCGCGATGAGCACGATCGAGCCATCTCCCGCGACGAACGCCGTGCCAGCCCCCTCGCTGTCGCTGGCACCGGAGCCGCACGCGGTGAGGAGCAGGGCCGCGGCCAGCACGGGGATCAGGCGTCGCATATCTCGATCGTCACATGCCGAGGTGCCTCAGGCACCCCGGCCCTTGGCACCGGGCAGGAGATCAGCCGCGGGCTCGGAGTAGACGACCGAAGCGAGGCGGTCCCCGTCGAATTCGAATGAGGTGAGGGAAGCGAGGGAGCATTCGCGCTTGCGGGGGTCATGCCAGAGCCGGCGATCCTCCGCGTGCAGGCGGGCAATCCAGATGGGGAGCTGGTGGCTCACGATGACGGTCTCCCGGCCGCGCGCCTCATCGCGCGCGTCGTGGATCGCATCGGTCATGCGGTCGGCCAGCTCGACGTACGGCTCACCCCAGGAGGGCGTGAGGGGATTCCACAGGTGCCGCCAGGCTCGCGGCTGGCGCAGTACGCCGTCGCCGACCCCCACACGCTGACCCTCGAAGACATTGTCCGCCTCGATGACGCGCGGGTCGGTGACGATCTCGAGCCCGTGCACGGCCGCAATGGGAGCCGCGGTCTCCTGCGCACGATCCAGAGGCGATGCCACGACTCGTGCGATGTCTCGGTCTGCGAGAGCCTCCGCAGCGCGATCCGCCATGGCCCGGCCGCGATCGGAGAGGTGATAGTCGGGCAGGCGTCCGTAGAGGACACCCTCCGGGTTGTGCACCTCTCCGTGGCGCAGCACGTGCACCACGGTGCGGTCGCTGGAGTTGGTCATCTGAGAACTCAGGTGGCCTTGCGGCGCGCAGCCGCACGGCGACGGCTCGGACGCCATGACGACTCCCCGGCCTCGAGGGCCGCAAGGCGCAGCTCCTCGCCGTGCGCGGCGAGCGCCTCGGCGAGCGACACCGGCGTGGAGTCCTCGGCGAGGACGTCGACGCGCAGGCCGTGCTCCTCGGCGGTCTTCGCTGTCTGCGGGCCGATGCACGCGATGATCGTCGTCGTGTGCGGCTTGCCAGCGATGCCGACGAGGTTGCGCACCGTGCTGCTCGACGTGAAGAGCGCCGCGTCGAAGCCGCCGGACTTGATCGCCTCGCGAGTCTCGGCGGGCGGCGGTGCGGCGCGCACGGTGCGGTACGCCGTCACGTCCTCGACCTCCCAGCCCAGCTCGGAAAGACCTGCCGCAAGAGTCTCCGTGGCGATATCCGCGCGTGGCAGGAAGACGCGGTTGATGGGATCGATCAACTCGTCGTAGGGAGGCCACTCCTCGAGCAGTGCCTGGGTCGAGGTCGCGCCGACGGGCACGAGGTCCGGCTGCACGCCGAAGGCGACCAGCGCCT
>CAZLZC010000184.1:1346-3907 GCA_964563825.1 uncultured Actinomyces sp. | reverse complement strand
CCACCTCCGGGGTAGTGGTCACCGCTGGGTCTCCTCGCGTGCGTGATGTGCCAACTGGGATTTGGACAGTTTGGCGCCGGATGCGTCTGTCACAAGCTCATGGTGCACGAACGCGGCTCCCGAGATGTTGGTCGCGTCGAACCACGTGGCCAGATGGATCTGGGCGGCACTCGATGGAAGTAGATCTATGCCTCGAACGATGTGCGTGACGCCCAGATCGCGGTCCTCAACGACGGAGACAACCTGGTAGGCGGGCAGGTCGTCTCTTCGCCACACGATGAAGTCACCCATCTCCGCGCCTAGGTCCACCCGTTGCCCAGCCACGTCCACCGCCGTGCCGGGGTCGACAACCACGCGCAGCGCGGTGCTCTCCGACGCGAGGGATAACCCGCGCGCGCGGCAGCCGCCGACACAGCCTGCGACAGCAGGCCCACGCTGCTGACTGCGCGAGCAGGCGCAGGCATATGCCGGCATACCCCGCTCGAGGGCTTCCTGGAGTTGTCTCCGGTAGTACTCGGTCTTCGCTCGCTGGGACCACTGGGCCTCGAAGTCGTCGACGTCACGGGGGCCGACGGTCCATTCGATCCCCATGGATCGCAGGGTCGCGAAGATGTCCTCCGCATACTCCCTGCGGTAGCGAGCGGCGTCTGCGTCATCGATGCGCAGCGCGATGGCGGCACCGATTTCCCGTGCGAGGTCGGCCGTGCGCCTGAAGTTGACGCGGTTGCCCTCATGCAGGAAGCCACTCGGAGTCGGCGCGATTCTCGTCAGAGGCACGGGCCCATCATGCCGCTCTCCTACCCGCCGCCGATGAGATTGCGGATGGGATCGATGGCGAAGTAGACGAGGAACGCGCCCGACACGATCCACATGAGCCAGTTGACCTCGCGGGCCTTGCCCGTGACGACCTTGATGATGCAGTAGGTGACGAATCCCGCCCCGATGCCATTGACCAGCGAGTAGGTGAAGGGCATGAGCACGATGGTGAGGAAGGCGGGAATGCCGATGGTGAGATCCGTGAAGTCGATGTGGCGAATCTGGCTCATCATCAAGAAGCCGACGACGACCAGCGCGGGAGCGGCCGCCTCGTAGGGAATCACGGTGACAATCGGCGAGATGAGCATGGCCACGAGGAACAGCGCACCGGTGACGAGTGAGGCGATGCCGGTGCGCGCGCCGTCACCGATGCCCGCCGCGGACTCGATGTAGGCCGTGTTGCTCGACGCGGATGCCGCGCCACCCGCGGCCGCAGCGAGGGAGTCCACCACGAGGATGCCCTGGAAGTGGGGGATTTCGCCCTTGTCGTCGAGCAGGTCTGCCTCGGTGGCGAGCCCGAACGCCGTGCCCATGGTGTCGAAGAAGTCGCTGAGCAGCAGCGCGAAGATCGCAAGTAGGGCGGCCACGACACCAATCGCCTGGAATGACCCGAAGAGGTTGAACTGCCCGAGAAGGCCAAGATCGGGTGCGGATATCCAGGTCGAGGGAATCGCTGGCACGTTCAAGCCCCAGCCGGTGGGATTGGCCACAGCGCCGTCTGCGCCTGTTTTGGGACCCACCTTGAAAACGGTCTCGATGATGATGGCGATGACAGTCGTGGCGAGGATTCCGATGAGGATCGCGCCGCGCACCTTGCGCACCATGAGGATGATCGTGATGACGAGGCCGAGGACGAAGGTGAAGATTGGCCAGCCGCGCAGTTCGCCGAACACTCCGAAGGAGAGAAGGGGTACTCCGGGTCGAACGATGCCGGCGTCGACAAGGCCAATCAGGGTGATGAAGAGGCCAATACCCACGCCAATGGCGTACTTGAGCTGCTCGGGCACAGCCTTGAAGACCGCTGCTCGGAATCCGGTGAGCACGAGAAGCAGGATGAGGATTCCTTCGAGCACCACGATGCCCATGGCATCGGCCCAGGTCATCTGTGGGGCCAGGGTGAAGGCGACAACGGGGATAAGCCCGAGCCCGGCTGCGATGGCGATGGGGAAGCGCCCGATGACACCCATCAGGATCGTCATGATGCCCGCGACGAGGGCGACAGACGCGGACGCCATGGTGATCGCCTTGACGACGTCAGCGGTGCCCCCGACGTAAAGCCCGTTGATGTCCTTGGCGGTGCCGATGATGAGGGGTGCGAGCACAACGATGTAAGCCATCGTGAAGAACGTGACGAAGCCGCCTCGAATCTCTCGGCCGTAGTTGGAGCCGCGGGCGGTGAGCGAGAACCACCGGTCGATTGACGAGACCGGTCGCTGCGTGGGGGGAGCGGACAAGGAAACCTCCGAGACCATGAGAACGGAGGCTTGCCGGTCAGGGGAAGGCGCCGCGGGGGCGACGCTGCACGACGAGCCGGGACGGAGGCTAGTGGCTGGAGGCATCCCTGGGGCTCAATTGCGGATGACCGACGGGACTTCTTGCTCCCTTGCCCGCTGGCGCGGACCGCGAGGGGACCGATCGATGTGAAGCGGTGTCCGAGGGGGGAATTGAACCCCCAAGCCCTTTCGGGCACTAGCACCTCAAGCTAGCGCGTCTGCCAATTCCGCCACCCGGACGTGGGGGGAGAT
>CAZLZC010000184.1:0-1246 GCA_964563825.1 uncultured Actinomyces sp. | reverse complement strand
CCCCCGTTCGGTGCGGAAGTCCACGACGACATGGTCTGGGGCCGCGGGGCCGTGGACATGAAGGACATGGACGCGATGCTCATCGCGCTCGCGCGCGCGTGGAGCCGGTCCGGCATGCGCACGGAGCGGGACCTGGTCTTCCTGTTCATCCCCGATGAGGAGGCGGGCGGAAGGCACGGCTCCCATTGGATCGTCGATCACCGCCCAGACATCCTCGAGGGCGTGAGCGAGGGCGTGAGCGAGGTCGGGGGCTTCTCACTCACTCTGCCGGACGATCGCAGGCTCTACCTCATCCAGACGGCGGAGAAGGGGATCGCGTGGATGCGCCTGATTGCGGAGGGCGCCGCGGGTCATGGGTCGGCTCTCACCGGCGACAACGCAGTCACTGAGGTGGCGGCGGCGATCTCCCGGATCGGCACGCACCGCTGGCCGGTGCAGCTGTCGCCCACCGCGCAGCACATGGTGGCCGCCATCAGCGAGGCGTACGGGATCGAACTCGATCTCGACGACCCCGTGGAGCTCGCGCGCCAACTAGGACCGGTCGCGCGCTTCATCGGTGCAGGGACGCGCAACACCACCAACCCCACGATGCTTGAGGCCGGCTACAAGGCCAACGTGATTCCCGCCGAGGCCACGGCAGTCGTCGACGGCCGGTACGTGCCAGGCGAAGAGCACGCATTCCTCGCCGAGATCGACCGGCTCCTCGGTCCGCACGTGAGACGAGAGTTCATCAATCACGATGTCGCCCTGGAGGCCTCCTACGACGTTCCCCTGGTGGATGCCATGCGCGCCGCGATCGACGCGGAAGATCCCGGGGCGATGGTGGCCCCCTACCTGCTCTCGGCGGGTACCGATGCCAAGGCGTTCTCGCGTCTGGGCGTGCAGGGGTATGGATTCTCGCCCCTGCAGCTGCCGCCCGATCTCGACTTCACGGCCCTCTTCCACGGCGTGGACGAGCGGGTGCCTATCGACGCCGTGACGTTCGGTGTGCGCGCGCTCGACCGCTTCCTGCGGCTTGCCTGATACCTACGCGGTGCGCTCGACGCGCAGGATTCGTCGGCGCAGCCACACTCGTCGCCGGCCATCCGGGTAGACGCGCAGTCGGGCAAGCTCCCACCGTCCGTACTCGGCGTACTCCGTGAGCACACTGCGCGCGACATCCCGCGTGGTGTCCCGGGGCATGGCGAATTCGCGGTACTCGTAGGCGCTTGCGCGCGTCGCCGTCATGGCTGCCCTCCTGCGTGCG
>CAZLZC010000183.1:0-3931 GCA_964563825.1 uncultured Actinomyces sp. | reverse complement strand
CGGCGAGCAGCGAGCGATCTGCTCTCACCTCGGCCATCGCCTCCGGGTGCTGGATGAGCAGCATGAGCGTGGTGAGCACAGACGCCTGGATCGTCTCGATCGCACCGAACATCACCACACGCAGTTGCGCGGCAACCTGCTCGGGCGTGAGGTCCGACTCCTCCACAACCTTGGACCGCGCGAGTCCCTCGATCAGCAGGTCCGTGAGCTCACTTCGGGCAGCGTCTGCGCGGGCGAGTGGTTCCGGATCGCCGGTGTATTCCATGGCTCCGGCGAACGCCGCATAGAAGCCGTCGATCCTGGGTACGTCGTCCAGCGGCAACCCGATCACCTGAGCCGCGGCGCCCACGGCGAAGGGGGCGGCAAAGGCTTCCGTGAGTTCAGTCTCGCCATCAATTCGCCCGATGAGCTCGCGCGCGAGTTCGCGGATCGGCGTACCGAACTCGCGCTCGACCTCCCGTGCGCGGAAGGGTGCCTCGAAGGGCTGGCGATAGCGCTCGTGCTCCTCGCCGTCGACGGTGAGCATCATCCGGCCGAGTGAGGCGCGCACCATGTTTTGCTCGGCCTCGACGGTCGCACCCGACTTGGGAAGCAGGATCTGCCGCGCGGGCTCACGCGCCGTGATGAGCCAGCCACCGAGCGCGGGCAGCCACGTGACCGGCTCGCGCTCGCGAAGCTCATCGAGCACGTGCTCGCGGCCCGCCTCCTCGAGGTCGGCCAGAGTGACGGCAGCGCCGGCAGGGAATGCCTGCCGGCGCTGCGCGTCCTCCCGTTCGGAGACGACTACCTGGTCGAGCAAGACCTAGCTCACGAGGTCGGCGATGGCGTCGACGTTCTCCTTCTTGCGACGGAGGGCGCCGACGCCGATGCCGATGAGGAAGGCCACGAACGGCAGCAGCACGAGCGACCACCCGAGGGGGTTGAGCGCCCACGCCTGCACCGTCGGATCGGAGCCCTCGGCGGCCGTGCCCGCGAAGAGCGCGAAACGGCTCATGAGGAGATAGGCGCCCAGGGCGAGCCCGATGACGGCCAGGATCGGCGCGATCATCGTGTGCCACACGCGCGTGTCCTCCTTCGTGCGCCGGAAGTACACGATCACGGAGATGCTCACGAGGATCTCCACCAGCACGATGGCCAGCACCGCTACGGCGGAGGACCAGTAGAAGAGGTTGAGCACCGGATCCCACCCGCGCACGATGAAGATCACGATGATGATCGCCGTGATCACCGACGCGGTGATCGATCCATTGCCCGGTGCGCCGAAGCGGTTGGTGCGATCAAGCTTCTGAGAGAAGACGTCCGCACGCCCCATGGCGAAGAAGTAGCGCGCCAGGGAGTTCTGGAAGGCCAGCAGACCGGCGAAGAGCGAAGTGAGCACCAGCCAGCTCATGACCGTGGCCATCCAACCGCCGACGTACTGGTCGGCGATCGAGAAGAGCACGGCTGCGGGGTCGAGGAGCGGGATGTCATCCACGGTCGAGCGGGCGACCGTCTCGTCGATGACGGTGGTCGATCCGAGCGCCGTGACCATGGCGAAGGTGACGAAGGCGAAGACCACGCCGATGAGGATGATCGCGGTGTAGGTGGCCCTCGGCACGGTCTTCTTGGGCTCGCGCGACTCCTCGCCGTAGATCGCGGTGGCCTCGAAGCCGATGTACGACGCGAAGGCGAAGGCCAGGGCGATGCCGGCCGTGCCCGCAATGCCGCCCGCGAGCACCGCCGTCGGTGAGAACGACGCTGCGAAGTTGACGCCTTCGGGTCCGCCCTTGACGAAGACCGCGATCGCGGTGATGACGATGGAGAGGAGCTCGAGGGTGAGCAGCACGCCGAGGACCTTGGCGCCGATGTCGACGGAGAGCACCGAGAGGATCAGCACGAGCGCCCAAGCGATGAAGACCCACACCCACCAGGCCCAGTCGAGACCGAACTGGGCATTCATCTGGCCGGCCATCACGGCGCCGAAGAAGCCGAAGATCGCGAGCTGGATCGCGAAGTACGCGACGAGCGAGACGAAGGCCGAGCCCACTCCCGTGTTGATGCCCAGACCGCGACCGACATAAGCGAAGAACGCGCCAGCGTTCGTGACGTGCTGGCTCATCGCGGAGTAGCCGACGCTGAAGAGCAGCAGGATCAGGGCCACCGCAAGGTAGGCACCGGGCACGCCCGCGCCATTGCCGAGGACCGTCGCGACGGGCACGGCACCGGTCATGCCCACGAGTGGCGCCGCTGCTGCGACGACGAAGAAGACGATCCCGATGACGCCGATCCGACCCTTGCGCAGGGATGTGTCGGATGTCTCGGGGGGTGCCGGCTGGAGATCCGCCATGAGTTGAGCCCTCCGGTCAGGGGGCCGGATCGTACGGCCCCGAATGAACGTGAGGGTGACGCATACCAACGGGTAGGTCAAGCACATTCGCGAGATTGGTTCGGGCCCGAATGAATCTCCGCTAACCTCACCCCGTGGCCGGATTCCTCCCTCCTTACACCCCCGACGGCGGCTCGGCCCTCGTGCCGGAGATGCCCTGGCACTACTCGGGCACCCTGCTCACGGTCGAGTACCGCACCGACGTCGAGCGGGTGCGGGCCCTTCTCCCCGCCGATGTCGACCTCGCTCCCGAGGACCCCGGCGCCGTCGCCTTCATCTGGGCCGACTGGCAGTCCTGCAGCGCGGAGGGCCGCGAGCTCCTCGACCCGTCGCGGTCGCAATACCTCGAGGCCTTCGCCGTCGTGCGGTGCTCGTACGCCGGTACGACGTACAGCCGGTGCGTGCTCATCTGGGTGACGACCGATTTTGCCATCGGGCGCGGATGGTTCCAGGGCTACCCCAAGAAGCTCGGCAGCATCTACGTCACACGCGCGATGAACCATGGCCTGGCCGCGCCGCGCGTCGCACCCGGTGGCACCTTCGGCGCCACGCTCGCGGCTTACGACCACCGACTCGCTACCGCCAAGGTCACGCTGCGCGAGCCGAGCGACACCAATGGATTTGTCAACGCCCTGCCGATGCTGCATCACCGGCAGATGCCGAGCATCGCGGGCGGTGCACTCAGCCTCGACCAGATCGTCACGATGGGCGGTCGCGATGCCGATCTCGGCCAGCCCTGGCGCGGCGACGCCGAGATCGAGCTGCACGACTCCGAGTGGGATCAGCCCGCCGCGCTACTTCCTGTCCGCGAAGTCATCGGCGGCTACTACCGCGAGGTCGGCGTGACCTTCGCCGGCGGCACTCTCCTCGAGGACCGCTCGCAAGCCATCTAGGTTCGAGGCTGATCTCGCATTTTTACTTCTTTCCTTCTAAATGCTAGTTTCTCTCCATGGCGAAGGCGAAAACCACCATCTACGTGGATGAGGACCTCCTGCGCGGCGCCCGCGTCTACGCGGCCCGCAAGGACATGAAGGACTCCGAGGTCTTCGAGCTCGCCCTGCGGCGGATCCTCGGTCGGGATGTCCTCGACGACATCTGGGCCCGCAACTCGGGGGTTGATCCCGAGTTGGCCGAGCAGGTCGCCTACGAGGAGTTGAATGCTTCGCGCCGTCGTTGACCCAGGCGTGCTGATCTCATCCCTCATCTCCTCGCGCGGGGCCCCGAGTGAACTCGTCCGGCGATGGACTGAGGGTGAGTTCCAACTTCTGTGGTCGCCGCAACTACTGGATGAACTTACCTTGGTCTGCGCGCGGCCTCGATTCCGTGAGTGGTTCAGCCCGGAAGAGGCGGCGATCATCGTGGGACTTATCCGGGATGCCGGGGAGGCTCACGCGGATGCGCTCACGGACGCGCCTCCGCCTCCTGATGACGGTGATCGGTACCTCATCGATCTTGCGGTGTCGTCACAGGCAGATTGCCTTGTCACCGGTGACTTAACTCTGCTGAGCCATGCCGTGCCGGGGTTACGGATCGCAAGCCCGCGCACCCTGCTCGACGTCCTTGATG
>CAZLZC010000182.1:0-3970 GCA_964563825.1 uncultured Actinomyces sp. | reverse complement strand
CAGCCACCTCGTGTCCGCGATGGCCGGGCAGGCCCGGGTAGTAGACCTCGGTGACAACCGGATGCGATGTGAGGAGGTCGACGATCGCCTTCGCATTGGAGCAGTGCCGGTCCATGCGCACACCGAGAGTCTTGATGCCGCGCAGCACCAGCCAGGAGTCCCACGGCCCGGGCACGGAGCCCATGGCGTTCTGGTGGTAGGCCAGCCGCTCACCCAACTCGGCATCGGCGACGACGAGGCCACCGCCGATGACGTCGCTGTGGCCGCCGAGGTACTTCGTCGTGGAGTGCACGACCACGTCGGCGCCCAGGGCCAGGGGCTGCTGCAGATAGGGCGAGGCGAAGGTGTTGTCGACGACGAGCAGGGCACCGGCCTCGTGGGCGATGCCCGCGAGTGCGGCGATGTCGACGACTGTGAGCAGCGGATTGGTGGGCGTCTCGGCCCAGATGATGCGTGTCACGCCAGGGCGCACGGCGCGACGTACCGCATCGAGATCGGTCAGGTCGACGGGAGTGTGCTCGACACCCCACGGTTCGGCGACCTTGGCGAAGAGCCGATAGGTGCCGCCGTAGGCGTCGTTGCCGATGATCGCGTGCGCGCCCGGGGTCATGACGGTGCGCAGGAGTGTGTCCTCGGCCGCGAGGCCGGACGCGAAGGCCAGCCCGCGGGTCCCGCCCTCGAGCGACGCCAGGCACTCCTCGAGTGCGGTGCGCGTGGGGTTGCCACTGCGGGAGTACTCGTAGCCCCCGCGGAGCCCCCCGACGCCGTCCTGCGCGTAGGTCGAGACCTGGTAGACGGGAGGCACGACGGCACCCGTCTGGGGGTCGGGCTCCTGCCCGGCGTGGATGGCGCGTGTCTCGAAGCCGGCGTCGCTCCAGGAGGTCATGGAGCGAGCCTACGAGGCGATCCACCGGTCGTGCACACCGCCGCTGGAAGGCATACTCCCCCCATGGCCTTCCTCTTCTCCTCCGCCAAGTCCTCGATGGTGACGCCCGACGCCGCCCTGCCCGGCCGCGACCACTACCCCTTCGAGATCCCCGCGGATCACGCCGTGCTCGGCACCCCCATCCGCGATCTCGAGGTGGAGCCCTGGCCCGCCGACGTAGAGCACATCTACCTCGGCATGGGCTGCTTCTGGGGCGCGGAGGAGATCTACTGGCGCCTGCCGGGTGTCTTCACCACCGCCGTCGGCTACCAAGGCGGCTACACCCCGCATCCGACGTACGAGGAGGCGTGCACCGGGCGCACCGGTCACACCGAAGCCGTGATGGTCGCCTACCGCCCCGATCAGATCTCGACGTACGACGTGCTCAAGCACTTCTGGGAGAGCCACGATCCGACGCAGGGTTATCGCCAGGGCAACGACACCGGCACGCAGTACCGCAGTGCGATCTACTACACGACTGATGAGCAGCGCGACCTCATCGAGCGCACGGCTGCGGCGTACGCCGGAGTGATCGCCCAGCGCGGCTACGGCGACATTACGACGCAGGTAGCCCCAGCAGAGGGCCTGCCCTTCTACTACGCCGAGGGCTACCACCAGCAGTACCTCTACAAGGTGCCCAACGGCTACCGCTGCCACGCCAACACGGGCCTTGCGCTCCCGGCGCTGTAGATGCCGCAGTACATCGTCTACTTCAACCAGCAGTGGGTGGGCGATCACCCGGAGGAGTGGTACGCCAGTCGTACTCCACTCGCGCACGCCGTCGTGGACGAGATGCGGGAGGCAGGCGTCCTCGTCACGGCTGCCGGGGTCGACGAGGACCTCGCGCGGGCCGCTCACGCCGACGACACGAGCGGGGGGCTGCTCATCGCAGACGGCCCATATCGCACCGATGTCGAGTACATCGGCGGCCTGACGATCATCGACGTCGCCGACGATTCCGAAGCCCGTATGTGGGCGGGCAAGGTGGCGGTTGCCTGCGGCTGGCCGCAGGAGGTACGCCGCCTGTACTTCTAGGATCCGCCGGCGGCGAAGGGGTTGACGATGCGGACGCCCTCGATGACCTGGCCGTGGCTGAGATCCTCAGTAAGGAGCGTGTCGCACCCCGCCCGCGATGCCGCGACGACGATAAGTGCATCCCAGTGCGAGATGTTGCTGTCCACGGAGAGGCGCAGTCCATCGGACACCAAGCGCTCGTCCGTGGGAACGACCTCGAGATCCATGAGGGCGTCCACCGCCTGGTAAGCAGTCTCCTGAGGGAGGCCGAGCTTGCGGGTGAGGACTGCGTAGAGCTCAAGCAGGACCTGCGTGCTGATGACCGCACCGCCGAGATCATTCAGGACCCGGCGAGCGATCTCGCGCTTGGCGGGAGAATCACCGTCGTAGGCGTAGGCCAGGACGTTGGTGTCGATGAAGGTCAGCGAGGCCAACGGGTGCGCTCTTCGTAAAGATCATCGCGCCGCAGGCGCTGCCCGCCCGATGCGCCGGGATGGGCCTGCGCATGATCCATCGCCCTGCGCAGCACGGAGCGGTCGCGGTCGGTGCGATCGCGGTCATCGACATACCGGGCGAGGTAGTCGCGCAGGACCGCGTTGACCGACGACCCCTCCTCCAGCGCCCGGATCCGGGCCCGCCGGAGCACCTCGTCATCCACGGTGATGGTGAGGTTGGTCATGGGGCGAGGATAACACGGGATCCGTGCTACACGGAACCCGTGTAGTTTCAGCCCGCGAGGTAGCCGAGCAGGTCCTGCCGCGAGAGCACGCCTACAGGCTTGCCATCGTCGAGCACGAGGATCGCGTCGGAGGACTCCATCGCGGTGACCGCGGCAGACACCGGCTCACCCGCTCCGACCTGCGGCAGCTTCGGCGACATGTGCTGGTCCAGGGTGTCGGCGAGTGCCGCCCTGCCGGTGAAGAGCGCATCGAGCAGATCGCGCTCGACGACAGAGCCGACGACCTCGGCCGCCATGACCGGGGGCTCCGCGCGGACTACGGGCATCTGCGAGACGCCGAACTCGCGCAGGGTGTCGATCGCCTCGCGGATCGACTCGGTGGGATGCGCATGGACGAAGGGGGGCAGGTCGCCTGACTTGCCGCGCAGCACATCCCCCACCGTGCGGTCGTCGGCCGCGGGGCCGAAGCCGTAGGAGGCGAGCCAGTCGTCGTTGAAGACCTTGGAGAGGTAGCCGCGGCCGCTATCGGGCAGCAAGACCACGACCATGTCGTCGGCACTCGCCCGGCGCGCGACGTCGAGCGCGGCCACGACGGCCATGCCGCACGAGCCACCCACGAGCAGGCCCTCCTCGCGCGCCATGCGGCGGGTCATCTCGAAGGAGTCGCGGTCGCTCACCGCGATGACCTCGTCGGGGACGGCGGCGTCGTACGTCGTCGGCCAGAAGTCCTCGCCCACTCCCTCGACGAGGTAGGGCCGACCGGTGCCGCCGGAGTAGACGGAGCCCTCGGGGTCGGCGGCAATGATGCGCACGCGACCGTCGCTGACCTCCTTGAGGTACCTGCCGACACCGCTGATGGTGCCGCCCGTGCCGGCACCGGCGACGAAGTGGGTGACGCGACCGTCCGTCTGCTCCCAGACCTCGGGGCCGGTCGTCTCGTAGTGCGAGCGCGGGTTGTTGGGATTGGAGTACTGGTCGGGCTTCCATGCACCGGGGATCTCGCGCGCAAGGCGGTCGCTCACGCTGTAGTAGGAGCGCGGATCCTCAGGCTCGACGGCAGTGGGGCACTCGACGACCTCGGCGCCGTAGGCACGCAGGACGTCCTGCTTGTCCTTCGACACCTTGTCGGGGCAGACGAAGACGCACTTGTAGCCGCGCTGCTGCGCCACGATGGCCAGTCCCACGCCGGTGTTGCCGCTCGTGGGCTCGACGATGGTGCCGCCGGGGCCGATGAGGCCGTCGCGCTCGGCCGCCTCGATCATGCGGGTGGCGATGCGGTCCTTCACCGAGCCGCCCGGGTTGAGGTATTCGACCTTGGCGTAGACCGGACATGCGATGCCTGCCGCTACCCG
>CAZLZC010000181.1:0-4005 GCA_964563825.1 uncultured Actinomyces sp. | reverse complement strand
CGGTTGCCCTTCCAGTTCTTGATGTCCACCTCGGCGTGCGCGACATTGAAGTCGCCCGTGACGAGCACATGGCCCTTGTCTCGCGATGCTCGCCGGCGAAGTGCCGCAAGCCTGCGATCCATGGCGTCGAGGAAGCGGAACTTCTCGTCCTGCTTGGGTGTCTCCGCCTCACCCGTGTGCACGTACGCCGAGACGACGGTGACCAGCCCAAGCGAAGTCTCGAGGTCGACCTCGATCCACCGGCCCTGCTGCGCGAACTCGCGCTCGCCTAGGCCCTCCCGCACAGCGACGGGCTGCTCCTTGCTAAGGACGGCGACGCCATTGCGGCCCAGGCTCGCGGATGCACTGTGAGACACGTGCATGCCCGAGAGACGGCTTTCGACAAGCTGCTCGTGCACCTGCTCATGAGTGGCTCTGACCTCTTGCAGGCAGATGACATCGGCCTTCGCGTCGGCGAGCCAGTCGAGCCCCCCGCGACGTGCCGCAGCCCGGATGCCATTGACGTTGGCAGTGATCGTGACCAGGGTGACACCCTTGGCGCGCGCCAAACCTCAGGCCATCGCCTTCTGGAGGTTCGAGTCAATCGCCGCGAGGAAGTCCTGCGTCGTGAGCCAGGGCTGATCGGGGCCGACGAGGAGCGCGAGGTCCTTGGTCATCTGACCGCTCTCCACGGTCTCGATGCAGACGCGCTCCAGCGTCTGGGCGAAGGCCGAGACCTCAGGGGTGCCGTCGAGCTTGCCGCGGTGCGCCAAGCCCTGGGTCCAGGCGAAGATCGAGGCGACGGGGTTGGTCGAGGTGGCCTCGCCACGCTGGTGCTGCCGGTAGTGGCGCGTCACCGTGCCATGCGCAGCCTCTGCCTCGACGGTGCGACCATCCGGTGTCATGAGCACGCTCGTCATGAGGCCCAGTGATCCGAAACCCTGTGCCACGGTGTCGGACTGCACGTCGCCGTCGTAGTTCTTGCAGGCCCAGACGTAGCCGCCCTCCCACTTCAGCGCGCTGGCCACCATGTCGTCGATGAGCCGGTGCTCGTAGGTGAGCCCAGCCGCATCGAACTCCGCCTTGAACTCCGCATCGAAGATCTCGGCGAAGATGTCCTTGAATCGACCGTCGTACGCCTTGAGGATCGTGTTCTTCGTCGACATGTAGACGGGGTACTTGCGCGCCAAGCCGTATCGGAACGACGCCCGGGCGAAGTCGCGGATGGAATCGTCGAGGTTGTACATCCCCATCGCTACGCCGGCCTCGGGGAACTCAAAGATCTGGAATTCCATCGGCTCCGAGCCATCAGCGGGAGTGAAGGTCATGGTGAGCGTCCCGGGACCGGGCACCTTGAAGTCGGTAGCGCGGTACTGATCGCCGAAGGCATGGCGTCCCACGATGATCGGCTTGGTCCAGGTCGGCACCAGCCGGGGAATGTTGGACATGATGATCGGCTCGCGGAAGATCACGCCGCCGAGGATGTTGCGGATCGTGCCGTTGGGCGACTTCCACATCTTCTTGAGGCCGAACTCATCCACACGGGCCTCGTCCGGAGTGATCGTCGCGCACTTGACGCCCACGCCGTACTCGAGGATGGCGTGAGCAGCATCGATGGTCACCTGATCATCGGTGGCATCCCGGTGCTCGATGCCCAGGTCGTAGTAACGCAGGTCGACATCGAGGTAGGGAAGGATCAACTGGTCCTTGATGAACTGCCAGATGATGCGGGTCATCTCGTCGCCGTCAAGCTCGACGACCGGATTGATCACCTTGATCTTCGACACGATGAAGCTCTTTCCTGAGAGTGATGTGCGGTGCGGGACTAGAGGAGACCGAGGGCGGCCACGGCGTCGCGCTCCTCCTGGAGCTCGGCAATGGAGGCGTCGATGCGGGCGCGGGAGAAGTCATCGATCTCCAAGCCCTGGACGATCTCCCACGAGCCGTTGCGTGATACGCACGGGAATCCGGAGATGATCCCCTCGGGGATGCCGTACGAGCCATCGGAGGGTACGCCGGCGGATACCCAATCCCCTTCGGGCGTGCCCAGAACCCAATCGTGCACGTGATCGATAGCGGCGTTGGCCGCCGACGCGGCTGATGAAGCGCCACGCGCTTCGATGATCGCCGCCCCGCGCTTGGCCACGGTGGGGATGAAGACGTCGGACACCCAGGCCTGATCGTCCACCACCGCGGTGGCGGGCTGGCCCTTGACCGTGGCGTGAGTGATGTCGGGGTACTGCGAGGCCGAGTGGTTGCCCCACACGATCACCTTGTGCACGTCGGTGACCGGTGCGCCGGTCCGCTGGGCAAGCTGCGTCACGGCGCGATTGTGGTCGAGGCGCATCATGGCGGTGAATCGCTCGCGAGGGATATCCGGTGCGTGCGCCTGGGCGATCAGGGCGTTGGTGTTGGCGGGATTGCCGACCACGAGGATCCGGACGTCATCGGCCGCGCCGGCGTTGAGTGCCTCCCCCTGGGGCTTGAAGATGCCTCCGTTGGCCTCGAGCAGGTCTCGGCGTTCCATGCCCGGCCCGCGGGGACGCGCGCCCACGAGGAGCGCGACATTGATGCCATCGAACGCCGCACGCGGGTCATCGGTGATGTCGATGCCCGCAAGCAGCGGGAAGGCGCAATCGTCGAGTTCCATGGCCGTGCCTTCGGCCGCCTTGAGTGCCGGTGTGATCTCGAGCATGCGCAGGCGCACAGGCACATCAGGCCCGAGCAACTGCCCGGAGGCAATGCGGAAGAGCAGCGCGTAGCCGATCTGGCCGGCGGCCCCGGTGACGGCGACGTTGACGGGGGTGCGGGACACGGTTATCTCCTCGATGGTCCTCAGCTTGAGACGAGACCCACGCTAGTCCCCGCACCTGTGGGCACTCACGCAGGGGGAGGCACCCACAGGGAGAAGACAACGAGCGCTGCGGCGAGCGTGCCGAGGACGACGAGATCCACCCTCTTGGAGCGCACAGCGAGCATTCCGGCTTGGTCTGCCGGGAGGATCAGGCGAAGGACGAAGGCGAGGACGAGGCTCGCAGCGAGCATGAGAGAGCCCAGGCGGAAGCGGTCCAGAGCGACCACGGCAAGCGAGGCCACGACGCCGATCAGGACGACGGTGAGAGGCCACTGCGCCCACCAGCGGCGCCGGCGTGGCCGGAGCTGGTGGATCTCTGCCATGCCGCTCATGCGAGCAGCCTACGACCGCTCAGCCGCCTCGACGACGTTGGCGAGGAGCATCGCCCGTGTCATCGGGCCGGTGCCACCGGGCATCGGGGCGATCCAGCCGGCGACCTCGGCACACGCCGGATCCACGTCACCGACCAGCCCAGCGTCGGTGCGCGTGATGCCGACGTCGACCAGGGCCGCCCCCGGCTTGATGACGTCGGGGCTGATTACATGCGGCACACCGGCTGCAGCCACGACGATGTCAGCGGCTGCGACGTGCTTGGCCATGTCCTTGGTGCCGGTGTGACACAGGGTCACGGTCGCGTTTTCCTGGCGCCGGGTGAGCAGAAGGCCGAGCGGCCTGCCGACGGTGATACCGCGACCCACGATGCACACCTCGGCCCCCGCAATCGGGACGTCGTAGGCGCGAAGCAACTCGACGATGCCCCGCGGTGTGCACGGGAGGGGTGCCTCGATGCCGAGAACGAGCCGACCGAGATTCATCGGGTGCAGACCGTCAGCATCCTTCGCCGGATCCATGATCTCGAGAACCCGATTGCTGTCGAGTCCCTTGGGCAGCGGCAGTTGGACGATGTAGCCGGTCACGGCCGGATCGTCATTGAGTCGTCGCACCTGATCCTCGACCTCAGCCTGGGTGGCGGTCGCAGGCATGTCGACGCGGATGGAGGCGATGCCGACCTCAGCACAGTCCTTGTGCTTGCCACCGACGTAGGCATGGCTGCCCGGATCGTCACCCACCAGGACCGTGGCAAGACCGGGGGTGATCCCGCGCTCGCCCAGAGCTGCCACGCGGACGGCAAGGTCCGCCTTCACTGCGGCCGCGGTGGCCTTGCCATCGAG
>CAZLZC010000180.1:0-4033 GCA_964563825.1 uncultured Actinomyces sp. | reverse complement strand
TCGTCGACGTCCAGGAGGGCTTCGATGATCCCGCGTGGGGCCGGCGCGACAACCCGCAGTGCGAGGCCAACATCGCCGACCTCATCGCCGCGTGGCGCTCTGCTGCGCGGCCCATCGTCATCGTGCGCCACGACTCGATTTCACCCGGATCCCCGCTTAGGCCCGGCCAGCCCGGCAACGACCTGCGCTCGGGTATCGAGGGTGACGTACTGATCACGAAAAACGTCAACTCCGCCTTCTACGGCGATCCCGACCTGCACGCCTGGCTCACAGAGCGAGGAATCAGGCGGCTGACCATCTGCGGAGTGACGACCAACCACTGCTGCGAGACCACGGCGCGGATGGCGGGCAATCTCGGCTACGACGTCACCTTCGTCATCGATGCGACCCACACCTTCGACCGCACCGGCCCGGATGGTGCCGTGATCCCCGCAGAGGAGATCGCCCGCGTGACCGCGGCGAACCTCCACGGTGAGTTCGCCACCGTGTGCACCGCAGCAGACGTGCTCGCGCCCGCTTAGTCCGTCAGACCGAGGCGAGCGGCGCCGGCGTAGACATTGAGTGATCCGTCGCGCACGAAGCCCGCGAGGGTCAGCCCGCTCTCGCGTGCGAGGTCAACGGCCAGGGTGCTCGGAGCGGATACGGCAGCGAGCAGGGGTACGCCGGCCATCACGGCCTTGTGCACCAGCTCGGCCGAGGCGCGGCCGCTCACCTGCAGTGCGTGACCGCGCAGGGGCAGTCGACCCTCCTGCAGCGCCCAGCCGATCACCTTGTCGACGGCGTTGTGGCGGCCGACGTCCTCGCGCAGACAGATGAGGTCGCCCTCGGGGGTGAAGAGCCCGGCGGCGTGGAGGCCTCCACTGGCAGCGAAGCCGCGCTGCGCGGCGAGTAGGGCCTCGGGCTGTCGCAGGACTGCCTCGACGCTGAAGGCTGTGGTGTCTTCACCGAGCGGCCAGTGCCGGGTGCGCTGCGTCATCGCGATGAGATCGGCTCCGCAGACCCCGCATGCACTCGACGTCGCGTGCAGGCGGGGCTCGACCGGGACTCGGCCGCGAGTGGTCACCTGCACGATGCGGCGTACCTGCTCGGGATCGTCGTCGTCGTGCTCGAAGCACTCCTTCGCCTCGGACACCTCCTCGATGGAGGTCAGCGCACCCTCGGTGACGAGCCAGCCGAGTGCGAGCTCAATGTCGTGACCAGGCGTGCGCATCGTGGTGGACACGGAGACGCCATCGACCTCGATCTCCAGCGGCTCCTCGATCGCGAGGGAGTCGGGGCCGGCGTCGACGATCCCGTCGCGCCAACGCAGCACGCGGCGTCGATCGGTGGAAGCCATGGCAGCCCTTCGCAGGAGATGGCCCAGCCTAGGCCTCGCGTGCGGGGCATCACGCGGAGCGAGCGCAGGTTCCACACTGTGGAACTCCTGATCCGATGGCCGGGAGGATGTCCCTGGCGCCCCCCTTGTGGCTTACCCTGGAGGGGCTCACGGGGCTGCAGAGATCCCCGGGACGGCGAGGCGGAAGGCGGTGCCGAGGTGCGTAGTCACCAGGCATGGTCGGTCCCGGCAGGGACCGCAGTCGTCGCGTCAATTCCCCCCGCAGAGCGCCTCATCCTCCCCGCGCTCCAGCGCGTCCAGGCCGTCTTCGGCTGGGTCCCCGACGAGGCTGTCGATGTGGTGGCCGCCGAGCTCAATGTCTCGCGCGCCGAGGTCGTCGGCGTCCTCACCTACTACCACGATCTGCGCCAGTCGCCGCCGCCCGATGTGCACGTGCAGGTGTGCGTGGCCGAGGCCTGCCAGTCGGTCGGCTCGCGCGAGTTCGTGAGCGACCTTGAGGCTGCGTACGGCGTCCCGCTCGGCGAGCGCATCGATGGCGTGGAGCTCTCCGCGGTCTACTGCCTCGGCAACTGTGCGCTTGGACCGGCCGCCATGGTCGAGGGTCGACTCATCGGCCGCTGCGACGTTGAGCGCATCCGCGATGCCGTCGCTCTCGCGCAGGAGGTGCGCGCATGATCCGCATCTTCGTGCCGCGTGACAGCGCCGCCCGCTCCATCGGTTCTGATGAGGTCGCCGCCGCCATCGAGGCTGGGCTGCGCGACCGCGGGATCGACGCCGAGATCGTGCGCAACGGCTCGCGCGGCATGCTCTGGCTTGAGCCGCTCGTCGAGGTCGAGACCGCAGTCGGTCGCGTGGGCTACGGCCCCGTGGCCCTGCGCGACGTCGCGGGCCTTCTGGACGCCGGCTTCGCCGAGGGCGCTGACCACGCCCTGTCCCTGGGCCTCGTCGACCAGATCGACTGGCTCGCCTCGCAGCAGCGCGTGACCTTCGCTCGCGTTGGGATCATCGATCCGCTTGACCTCGACGGCTACCGCGCCCACGGCGGCCTGCGCGGTCTCGAGCGCGCGATCGCGATCCCGCAGCAGGAAGTCGTCGCCGACGTCCTCGCCTCGGGTCTGCGCGGCCGCGGGGGAGCCGGCTTCCCCGCCGGCATCAAGTGGCGCACCGTGCTCGAAGCCGAGGGCGACCAGAAGTACATCTGCTGCAACGCCGATGAAGGCGACAGCGGCACCTTCGCCGACCGCATGCTCATGGAGGGCGACCCCTTCACCCTGCTCGAAGGCATGGCCATCGCCGGCATCGCCACGGGAGCGACCCAGGGCCTCATTTACGTGCGCTCCGAATACCCCGATGCCATCGCCACCCTGCGCACCGCGATCGACATCGCGCACGTCGATGGATGGCTCGGTCCCGACGTCATGGGCTCCGGTCGCGCCTTCGACATCCGCGTGGTCGAGGGTGCCGGCTCCTATGTCTGCGGCGAGGAAACCGCGATGCTCGAGAGCCTCGAGGGCAAGCGCGGCATGGTCCGGCCTAAGCCGCCGATCCCCGCACTCCAGGGTCTCTTCGGCAAGCCGACCCTGGTCAACAACGTCCTCACGCTCGCTGCGGTGCCCGGGATCATCGCCGACGGCGCCGCGGCGTACCAAGCCCTCGGCATGGACCGTTCGCGCGGCACCCAGGTCTTCCAACTCGCCGGCAACATCGCCCGCGGGGGCATCGTCGAGGTTGCCTTCGGCGTGACCCTCGGTGAGCTCGTCGAGGGGTACGGCGGGGGCACGCGCTCGGGGCGCCCCCTGCGGGCCGTGCAGGTCGGCGGACCCCTCGGTGCCTACCTTCCTGCGGACACACTCGATGTGCCCATGGACTACGAAGCGCTCGCCGCGGCCGGTGGCCTACTCGGCCACGGCGGCATCGTGGTCTTCGACGACTCGGTCGACATGGCAGCGCAGGCCCGCTTCGCGATGGAGTTCTGTGCTGCGGAGTCCTGTGGCAAGTGCACCCCGTGCCGGGTCGGATCCACCCGCGGCGTCGAGGTGATCGACAAGATCACGGCCGGGGTCGACCGTGAGCGCAATCTGGTCCTCCTCGAGGACCTCTGCACGACCATGACTGACGGATCCCTGTGCGCCATGGGGGGCCTGACACCCCTCCCGGTGCGCAGTGCTCTGTCACACTTCCCTGAGGACTTCCACCGCGCGACCGAGGTGAGGCCATGACCCTGCTCCACGAGCCCGACTACGGCACCCCGGCATCCACGTCGCCGGAGAGCATCGACGTCATCGTCGACGGCATCCCCGTGAGCGTGCCCGTCGGCACGTCGGTCATGCGTGCGGCGGCCGAGGCGGGGGTCGGCGTACCCAAGCTCTGCGCCACCGATTCCCTGCAGCCCTTCGGCTCCTGCCGCCTGTGTCTGGTCGAGATCGACGGCAAGAGGGGCACCCCGGCCTCCTGCACCACCCCCTGCGAGCCCGGCATGGTCGTGCGCACCCAGACTCCGCGGGTCGAGGAGCTGCGCCGCAATGTGATGGAGCTCTACATCTCCGATCACCCGCTGGACTGCCTCACCTGCCCGGCCAACGGCGACTGCGAACTGCAGGACATGGCGGGAGTCGTGGGCTTGCGCGAGGTGCGCTACGGCTACGACGGCGAGAACCACCTCGACGCACCCAAGGACGAGACCAACCCCTACTTCAC
>CAZLZC010000179.1:0-4062 GCA_964563825.1 uncultured Actinomyces sp. | reverse complement strand
CGATTTTGCCCGAATTCGCTGCCGGTCTGGCGACCGGGGCTCTCTATACTGCCCCGATTGCAAGGGGCATGACGTGCGGCAGGCGTTTCGGCGACAGCCGGCGTTCGCGGAGGCGACGTCACGGCGGGGGCGACAGGCGCCGGCGGCCGGGAAAGACGTCGCCGCTTTGTTTCGCGTCCTTTCGGAGCCGGCGGTGACCATGAGCCCCCGCGAGCCTCTCGCGCGCAGCGATCCCGCCCAGGCGGCGGCGGGCGCGCACCTCGTCAGGCAGGACGGGACCACCGGGTCCTGGTTCGTGCCGTCGCTCGGGATGACGGAGTTTTTCGTCTTCAACACGGTGTACTGGCTCGTCATGGCCGTGGTCCGTTATGAGTTCTCGGCCTACTTCAACGCCGAAGGGGGAAAAGCGCTCTCCGGTGCGGTTCTGCGGGGGTGTTGCGGGTGGCTCACCGGCTGGGCTGTCCACCTCATTCTCAGCCGGCCCGCGATGCTCGATCGTCCGCTGGTGATCCGCGTCGTGGTCGGATTGGTGATATCGATCCTCGCAGCACTCGCGTTTTTCGTGCTCGTGCCCTCGCTGCAAGCCCCGGTTCTCACCCGACAGGTGATCACGCTCCTGTGGTGCGCCATCTACTTCGGCCTCGAGGCCAATGAAACCCGGAGGCGCGCCGAGCGGGAGGCGGCTGAAAACATCTCCCGCGCCGCATTTGCCGAGGCGGCCGCGCGCCACAATGAGCTGCGGCACCTCGAAGCGCAGATGAATCCCCACTTCCTCTTCAATGCCCTGAATTGCATCGTCGCCGCCAGCCGCGATCATGTGGCCGTGGAAAGGGTGACGCAGGATCTGGCCGACTACCTGCGCTTCTCACTCGCGCCGTCGCAGCCCCTCGAGCCCCTCTCCCGCGAGCTCGACGCCCTGGAGAAATACCTCGCCATCCAGCAGAGCCGCTTCGGCGCCGATCTCGTCTGCACGCTGAGCTGCGAGCCGGAGGCCCGGAGCGTGGCGGTGCCGCCGATGATGATCCAACCGCTCCTGGAAAACGCCTTCCACTACGGGGCCCAGACGAGCCCGATGCCGCTGACTGTCAGCGTCATGGCCAGCGTCCGCGATGGCGCGCTGTGCGTGATCGTCGCCAACAGCGGTTCCTGGGTGCCCCCCGACCCCGCCCGGTCGATCGGGTCCGGCATCCAGACACTGCGCAAGCGTCTCGAGCTCCTCTTCGGATCGGCCGCGACGGCGGATGTCTGCCGCGAGGAGGGCTGGGTGAGGGTCGTCATCCGGCTCCCCGTCGCCGATCGGCATGCCGATCAAGGGATCCCGACCGCCACCACAGCCTGATCCGGAGTCCAATCGATGCCCACGGCGCTGCTCGTCGACGATGAACCCACCGCGAGCGCCCGGCTCCGGGATCTTCTTGCCGCGCACGGGGAGATCGAGGTCCTCGGGGCGGTGCGGAGCGTGGAGCAGGCCTTGGCGTTCATCGCCGAGAGGGTTCCCGACATCGTGTTCCTCGATGTCGAAATGCCGGGGGGCTCGGGGCTTTCCCTCCTCGAGAGGTTGCCTGCCGCGACGGAGGTCTGCTTCGTCACCGCCTATTCGCAGTATGCCGTGTCGGCCTTCGACTTCGGCGCCGTCGACTACCTCGTCAAGCCGGTCGATCCGGACCGTCTCGAGGTTGCCGTGACGCGCATCCTGAGCACGCTCGGTCACGAGACGCCCCCCGCCGACGGCTCAGAACACCGGGCCACTGCCGATGCCGCCACGTTCGTCATTCCGTTCCATCATGGAGGAGCCAAGGCGGTCATCCACTCTGGCGACATCCTCTGGATCGAGGGAATGGGCAACTATTCGCGGGTCTGCCTCGTCGGTGATCGCAGCCCGCTGCTCGTGCGCCGCAGCCTCGCCCAATGGGAGAAAGGTCTCCCCGAGACGGATTTCGCGCGGCTGGGGCGGTCGCACCTGGTCCGCCTCGAGCGCCTCGCCCTCGTCACCTGGCAGTCACGCAACGAAACCGTGCTGTCGTTCCACGGCAGCACCGAGACGCTCACGATCGGCCGGGCCGCCGCGGCACGCCTCCGTGAGGTCACCGACGGCAGGCCCACTGGGTGAGCGGGCACGCCGTGTCGGTCCGGGCCCGACACGCGCGGCCATGATCGTGACCCCCCCTCACCCCACCAGCACGGTCGGTCGGCGGGCCGGGTCGGGGACCGCCTTCTCGAGGAGGTCGAAGACGACGTTGGGGATGTCCCCCTGCCCGAAGAGGAGGAACTCGAGCGCGAGCTTGAGGCTGCTCCCCTGGCTCCAGCCGAAGACGATGTCCAAGGGCGCGCCCGCCTTGCTCATCTCGATCGCGATCTGGGCGACGGTGTGCGACACGCTCGCCACGTCGCGGGCCACGATCACGAACCGCTCCCCCTCCTGCTTGGCGGAGATGATCGGGGCGTTGTGGAAGTCGCTGGTGTCGCCGTAGTGCACCTCGAGGAACACCAGGGGCACGTCGGCGGGGAGGCGGTGGCGACGGCGGATCTCCGCCTCCTTCTCGTCGAGGCTGCGGTGGCCGGGGCGGTGCGGCACGAGGACGCGGAAGGCCCCCTCGGCGCAGATGTCGGTCCACAGCATCCGGTCTGCCTCGTCGGCGAAGCGGAACTCCTTGAGGCGCAGCTCCTGGCTCCGCCAGATCCGTGACAGGATCGAGATCGCCATCACGCAGCCGATGAAGATCGAGGCGATGATGATGCCGTCGGGCCGCTCGTAGATGTTGGCGATCGTCGTGTAGATGAACACCAGGGCGATGATGGTGAAGCCGACGATCGACCGGCGCCGCGACCGGAGGCCGGCATCGTCGGCCGGCACACGGTGGACCTCATGGGCGAGCGACGCCAGGCAGGCGCTGGTCATGAGCACGAGCACGCCGGTGGCGTAGGCCCCGCCCTGCGCCGAGACGTCGGCGCGGAAGGCGAGCGTCACCAGGAGGTTGATGACGGTGAAGGCGATCACCAGCGGCCGGTAGGCGGCGGCCCATTCGGGCGCCATGCCGTAGCGCGGCAGGTAGCGCGGCACCATGTTGAGCAGCCCGGCCATCGCCGAGGCACCGGCGAACCAGAGGATGAGGATCGTGCTGATGTCGTAGGCGGTGCCGAACACCCGGCCGAAGAGCGGGCAGATCGGATGCGGGCTCTCACCATGGGCGATGTAGGCCAGGGCCCTGTCCATCGCCTTGCCCTTGACCGGCTCGAGGGTCAGTTCCTCGGCGGGGATCAGCGTGTCCGTGCCGGTGACCAGCGACGACCCGACGAGGAAGCACGACATGATCAGCGCCGCCACGAAGAGGAGCTTCCGCGTGTTGGCGACGCGGCCGGCGGTGTCGTGCGGGTCGGCGGCGGTGCCGCGGACCATGTGGATCTGGAGGACGCCGGTCTCGAAGCCGCTCATCCCGAGGGCGAGCTTGGGGAAGACGAGGCAGGCGATCCCCAGCGCCACCCACGGCCCACCCCCGGCGAGTGGTGGATGGTCGATGTGGAAGGTGCCGGTGGCGAGGTCCGACAGCCAGTGCTGGACGAGCGCCGGGTGGGTGAGAAGGTGGAACAGTCCCGCGCCGACGATGACCGCGGTGAGGCCGAGGTAGGCGATGACGAGCACCACCGCGAGCCCCACCACCTCGTTGAAACCACGGAGGAACATCGCCCCCAGGGCCACCAGCAGGGCGACGGTGATCGCCACCTGGCTCTTGAGAGCCGCCGGCATCGCGCCGGCATAGGCGGAGTTGCTGATCAGATGGGCCGCGGCGTCGGCGGCGGAGAGGGTCTGGGTGATGACGAAGTCGGTGGCGGCGAAGCCGACGAGCACGAGCACGGCGATCTTGCCCGTCCAGCCCCGGAACAGGCGCTCGATCATCCCCACGCTGCCGACCCCGTCGGGGGCCTCGCCGGCGACGTGTCGGTAGACCGGCAGCGCGCCGAAGAGCGTGACGAGCACGAGGATCAGCGTGGCGATCGGGGCCAGCGTCCCGGCCCCCTCGAAGGCGATCGAGGGCTGGTAGCCGAGGGTGCTGAAATAGTCGA
>CAZLZC010000178.1:0-4206 GCA_964563825.1 uncultured Actinomyces sp. | reverse complement strand
ACGTCGAATCGCATCCTCACCTGGGGGCTCCTCGGGCACGGCAAGGGCCTCGAGTGGGGCATCCGGGCGATGGCCCTACTCCGTGATCGCGGCGTCGCAGGCGAATACGTCATTGCGGGAGCCACTCACCCCAATGTCCGGCATGCCGAAGGAGAGACCTATCGGCAGTCGCTGATCGATCTTGCGCGCAAGCTCGGCGTGGCCGACTCCGTGACTCTCGCTGACGCGTACCTGAGCGATGAGGGCCTGTCGCAGCTCATCAGCGAATCCTCGCTCTTCCTGCTCCCATACGACTCGCGCGACCAGATCACCTCGGGCGTGCTCGTGGAAGCGATCGCTGCCGGGGGCCCTGTCGTCGCAACCCGCTTCCCCCATGCCGCAGAGCTCCTCGGCTCCGGCGCGGGTGTGCTCGTCGACCATCGTGACCCCATCGCTATCGCCGATGCGGTGGAGCACATCTTCCGCGATGGCGCCGCGAGCGAACGCATGCGTGAGCGGAGCAAGACTCTCGCCGAAGACCTGGACTGGCGCAGAGTCGCAGAGGGCTACCTGGCGCTCGCGGATCGGCTCTGGAGAGGCCGCGACGCTGAAGAAGTATTCGACGCTCCCCTGGCAGCGTCGGCATGAACTACGACCACCTGCTCGCGCTGGCTACCCCGCGCGGAGTCTTCGAGCATTGCACCGGGCAATCACCGCTCCCCGAACACGGCTACTGCGTCGACGATGTCGCTCGTGCCTTGATCGTCATCGCGCGGGATCCATTGGCTCCCCCGGAGGTGGATCCACTCACCGATATCTGCCTGGACTTCCTCGCTGAGGCCCAGCAGGCCGATGGCTCCATCATCAACCGGCAGAGCTTCGATGGCGTCTGGTCGGGCGAGGCGGATCTCCGCGACCACTGGGGGCGGGCCCTTTGGGCCTGGGGGACGGTCGTCGGTCGCAGCAGCAACCTCGACCGCATCGAGAGGTCCGTCGGGGCCTTCGGTCTCTCCGGCGCGAGGCGCAGTCCCTATCTCAGGTCCATGGCTCACGCCGCCTTAGGCGCCGCCGAGTACCTGCGCCGCTTCCCCACCAATACCGCGGCCCTTGAGCTCCTTGCCGATGCCCGCGACATGATGGTGGAACGCCGGGATGCCTCGATCCCCTGGCCCGAGTCGCGTCTCACCTACGCCAACGCGGTGATTCCTCAGGTCGTGATCGCCGCGGGACTGCACCTAGGCGAGAGCGACACACTCGATCAAGGCCTCGAGATGCTCGATTGGCTCACCCGACTGCAGACCCCGGACGGGCACCTCTCACCAATCGGAAATGCTGGATGGGCTCCCGGTGATCCCCTCCCTGCCTTCGATCAACAGCCCCTTGAGGTGGCACACCTGGTGGATGCCTGTCTCACGGCCTTCGAGGCGACATCCGACACCCGCTGGCTCGACATCGGTCGACGCGGAGCGATGTGGTTCTACGGCGTCAACGACGTCGGCGTCTGGATGCACGATCCGCGCACGGGCGCCGGCTTCGATGGCCTGACCGCAGAGGGATACAACCCCAATTGCGGGGCGGAGTCGACCTTGGCCTACCTCTCGGCAGTGGGCCAACTCAGCAATGCGCTTGACTCCATGAGCGTGCACTAGTGGACATCGTGGACCGCACCGACATCGTGATGCGCGGAGATCCACATCGAGTGCTCTGCAGGCTATTCATCCCTGGCGAGGAAGAGCTCATCAGGGGAACCTCCCGCGCCCGGGAACTCGTCGCCCGCTGCATGTCTCTCACAGAGGAGCAGGTCCACGAGACGCTCGAGCGCACACTCCTGGACTTCAGTTCGCGCCACCGCAACCTCGAGCGGCACCTCCAGGAGCACTACGCGGCCGTCGAGACGCTCGTGGAGGGGACAGGCACGGCATCCACCGCCCGCCGCACGCTGATCGGTGCCTACCTGACGCAGGAGTATGCCTTCGAATCCACGGCCTACTTCAACCCCTCGCTCACGATTCATCCCGACCAGTCGGGCTCTCAGTCGGGAGAACTCAGAGTCATCATGAGCGTGCGAGCAGTGGGCGAGGGACACATCTCCTCGCTGGTCTTCCGCACCGGGACCCTGCGGCCGGATGGGGACATCCTGATTGACCCCCCATCACGGTTTGCATCGACGCGCGCCACGAGATTCACGGCGCTGCGCAGTCGAGTCCTTCACCAGGCCGCCACCGATGCGGGCATTGACTCGGCCGACCTGCAGTTCGTTCTCGGAATGCTGCCCGACACCTTCACACCCGAGGATCTCATCTCCCGCCTCAACGCTCTGCCCCATCCCACGCCCGTCGAGGATCACGTACTACTCACCGAGTTGCTGCAGTCACTCAGCACAAGCAGTTACGAGGTCGACTTCGATCCCTCCACTGACTTGAGCGAACGTGTGCTCTGGCCAACGTCGACCGACGAACGACGCGGAATCGAGGACGCGCGCTTCACCCGCTTCACAGACGAGCGAGGCAGCGTGCTCTATCGCGCGTCGTACACCGGCTTTGACGGCACCCGAGTCGTTTCCCGAATCCTGGAGACAGAGGACTTCCGGATCTTCACGTCCATGCCCCTCTCGGGCATCGCCGTGCGCAACAAGGGCGTGGCCTTCTTCCCCCGACTCATCGAGGGAACTCACATGGCTCTCTCGCGCTGGGACCGCGAAACGAACTCGATTGCCTACTCTTCCGATGGATACCACTGGGATGACTACGTGACCTTCCACGTCGCCACGGAGCCCTGGGAGCTCATCCATGTGGGCAACTGCGGTCCGCCCTTGGAGACGGATGAGGGGTGGCTCGTGCTCACCCACGGAGCCGGCCCCATGCGGAGGTATGTGATCGGTGCAGTCCTCCTGGATCTCCAGGATCCGACCAAAGTCATCGCAACCTATCCCGGTCCGCTGATTGCGCCACAGGAGGACGAGCGCAACGGATACGTCCCCAACGTCGTCTACTCATGCGGCGGGCTCATCTACCGGGGGACTCTCGTGCTCCCCTACGGCGTCAGTGACTGTGCGACGCGCATTGCGCGAATCAATGTCGATTCCCTCCTCGGTCGCATGGCGCCTACGCGCTCGCGCGCCGTGCTCACGTGACGGGATGACCAGTCATCTACCGGTCACCACAAGACGAGACGCATTGTCTTTACGACCCAGCCCATCAAGCATGGATGCGGCACCCGCATCACCGTTTCCCGCTCGAATCGAGGAGTTTCCATGTCCCACGCCACACGCTTCATGGATCGCAATGCAGCAGGCCGGCAACTTGCCGCCGCCGTGAAGCACTTCGCCGGAGAGGACACGACAGTCGTAGGGCTGACTCGCGGTGGCGTGCCCGTCGCTGTCGAGGTGGCGAGAGCCCTTGAAGCGCCCTTTGACGTTCTCGCCGTGCACAAGGTGGGCGCGCCATTTCAACCGGAACTGGGTATCGGAGCCCTAGCCGAAGGGGCCGTGCAAGTCATCGACACCGTGCTGTGCGAGCGCCTCGGCGTCTCGGATGCAGACGTGCGTCGCCTGGTGCGCGCACGAGCCCTTGAGCTTGACCAACTCACGGCCACCATCAGGCGTGATCATCCGCGTCGGGACCTCACGGGACGTGTGGTCATCGTCGTGGACGACGGGCTGGCTACGGGCTCGACAGCGCACGCGGCTATCCGTTCGGCGCGGCGCGCGGGGGCACGCCACGTCGTGCTCGCGGTGCCCGTCGGATCTTCCGGAGCGGTCCGCCGACTCCAGGAATTCGCTGACGAGGTCATCTGTCTGTTGATGCCCAGCGACTTCCAGGCCGTCGGCGATCACTATGACGATTTCACGCAAGTCACCGACGCCGAGGTGCTTGCGCACCTGGGCGCATCGACGCGGGTCGGCGTGCTGATTCCCGCCGGCGACGCCAACCTCGTCGGCATCCTCGATGTACCTGCGGGATCGAGAGTGCTCGCCATCTTTGCTCACGGCAGCGGCAGCGGTCGCCTCAGCCCGCGTAATCAGGAGGTGGCACGCATCCTTCGAGATGGTGGCATCGCCACCCTGCTCATGGACCTGCTCACGGAGGACGAGGCAGCAGACCGGGCCGAGATCTTCGACGTCGACCATCTGGCCGACCGCCTCGAAGGGGCTCTCGCCTGGGCAAGGAGAGATCGGCGCACACAGCACCTTGCCGTGGCACTCTTCGGCGCCAGCACCGGCGCCGC
>CAZLZC010000177.1:0-4207 GCA_964563825.1 uncultured Actinomyces sp. | reverse complement strand
CGTGGCCGGAGATGAGGATGACGTCGGCATGAGCCTTGGCCACGCCCGCCGCCACAGTCCCGACTCCCGCCTCGGAGACCAACTTGACGTGAATGCGCGCGCGGTCGTTGGCGTTCTTCAGGTCGTGGATGAGCTGCGCCAGGTCCTCGATGGAGTAGATGTCGTGATGTGGGGGCGGTGAGATGAGGCCGACACCGGGTGTCGAGTGCCGTGTCTTCGCCACCCAGGGATAGACCTTGTGACCGGGCAACTGGCCGCCCTCGCCGGGCTTAGCGCCCTGGGCCATCTTGATCTGGATGTCGTCGCTGTTGACCAGGTACTCACTTGTCACGCCGAAGCGGCCGGAGGCCACCTGCTTGATGGCGGAACGCTTGGAGTCGCCGTTGGGCAGGGGTACATAGCGCTCGGGATCCTCCCCGCCCTCTCCGGTGTTCGACTTCGCGCCGATGCGGTTCATGGCGATAGCGAGCGTCTCGTGCGCCTCTTGCGAGATGGAGCCGTAGGACATCGCCCCGGTGGAGAAGCGCTTCAGGATCTGCTCGACCGACTCCACCTCATCCAGGGGCACGGGCTCCCGCTCTGCGGCCCGCAACTGGAAGAGGCCGCGCAGAGCCATGAGGCGGCGACTCTGATCGTCTACCCGATCGGTGTACTGGCGGAAGATGTCGTAGCGCTTCTCGCGCGTCGCATGCTGGAGGCGGAAGACGGTCTCGGGATCGAAGAGATGCGCCTCGCCCTCGCGGCGCCACTGGTATTCGCCGCCGACCTCGAGGCGACGGTGCGCCGGTGAGATACCGCTCGGCGGGTACGCGATGTCATGGCGCGCCTGCACCTCAGCGTGCACAACGTCGAGACCCACACCGCCCAGACGAGAGACGGTGCCGGTGAAGTAGCGCTCCACCAGCTCGTGCGACAGACCGATCGCCTCGAAGATCTGCGCTCCGCGATAGGACCCCACCGTGGAAACACCCATCTTCGACATGACCTTGAGGAGGCCCTTGCCGAGTGCCTTCACGAGGTTGCGCACGGCCTTCTCCGGCGTGATCCCGGTCAGGATCTCGCGGTAGACGAGATCCTCCACCGACTCCATCGCGAGGTAGGGATTGATGGCTGCGGCGCCGTAGCCGACAAGGAGTGCGGCGTGATGCACCTCGCGGACGTCGCCGGCTTCGACGATGAGGGCTACCTGCGTGCGCGTCTTGCGGCGTACTAGGTGATGGTGCACCGCAGAGCACAGCAGCAGGGAGGGAATCGGTGCGAGGTCGGTCGTCGAGTCTCGATCGGACAGGACGATGAAGCGCACGCCTTCCTCGATGAGCGCATCGACCTCGGCGAAGATCTCCTCGAGTCGCGCCTCAAGTGCCGGTGCCGCCCCGTCGATGTCGTAGAGCCCCGCCACTTTGGCGGCGGCGAAGCCCGACATGTCGCCATCGGAGTTGATGTGGAGGATCTTGGCGAGTTCGTCGTTGTCGATGATCGGGAAGGGCAGGACCACCTGACGGCAGTGCGCGGGGGTCGACTCGAGGAGGTTGCCCTCCGGCCCGATGACCGTCGACAACGACGTGACGATCTCCTCGCGGATCGCATCCAGCGGTGGATTGGTCACCTGGGCGAAGGCCTGCTGGAAGTAGTCGAAGAGCAGACGCGGGCGCTGGGACAGCGCCGCTACCGGCGTATCGGTGCCCATGGAGCCGATGGGCTCAGCGGCTGCGAGAGCCATGGGCGACAGGATCAGCCGCAGCTCCTCCTCCGTGTAGCCGAAGGTCTGCTGCCGGCGGGCCACCGATGAGGTCGGGTGCACGATGTGCTCGCGATCGGGGAGCAGGTCGAGGTGCACCAGACCCGCGTGGAGCCAATCGGAGTAGGGCTCGGCGTCGGCCAGACTCGCCTTGATCTCCTCATCCTCGACGATCCGCCCCGCGGCGGTATCGACGAGGAACATGTGCCCGGGCTGCAGTCGGCCCTTGCGGATGACCGTCGCGGGATCGATCTCCAGGACGCCCGCTTCGGAGGCCAGGACGACGAGGCCATCGCGCGTCACCCAGAAGCGCCCGGGGCGCAGGCCATTGCGATCGAGTACTGCGCCAATGAGGGTGCCATCGGTGAAGGAGACATTGGCCGGGCCATCCCAAGCCTCCATGACCGTCGAGTGGTACTCGTAGAACGCGCGTCGCGCGGGCTCCATGTCGACGTCGTTCTCCCAGGCTTCGGGAATCATCATGAGGACCGCGTGCGGCAGGGAGCGTCCGCCCAGGTGCAGCAATTCGACTACCTCGTCGAACGATGCCGAGTCGCTTCCCCCGGGGGTGCAGATGGGGAAGAGCCGGGACAGGTCACCCGGGATGACATCCGAGGAGAGCATGGCTTCGCGGGCCCGCATCCAATTGCGATTGCCCTTGACGGTGTTGATCTCGCCGTTGTGGGCGATGAGCCGATAGGGGTGGGCCAGCGGCCACGAGGGGAAGGTGTTGGTGCTGAAGCGGGAGTGCACTAGCGAGAGTGCGGACTCCATGTCCGGATCAGACAGGTCAGGGAAGAACTCGCCGAGCTGATGCGTCGTGAGCATTCCCTTGTAGACAAGGGTGCGGCTGGATAGCGACGGGAAGTACGCCTCGGTCTCGTGCTCCGCGCGCTTGCGCAGGCAGAAGGCCATGCGCTCCAGCGGCAGACCGGTGACGGAGTTGCCGAACGGCGCGACAAACAACTGCTTGAAGTGCGGCATGACGCTGACGGCGGTGCGACCCAGCGACGACGGATCAGTCGGCAGGTCTCGCCATCCGAGGACACGCAGGCCCTCCTCCGCGGCGATGCGCTCGATATGCGCACGCGTGGCCGCCTCGGCGACCTCATCACGTGGCAGGAACGCGATCCCCACGGCGTACTCCCCCGCGGGCGGGAGATCGAAGTTGGTCGCCCTGCGCAGGAAGCGATCCGGCACCTGGAGCAGGATGCCCGCGCCGTCTCCGGAGTCCGGCTCGGCACCGGAGGCCCCGCGATGGTCCAGGTTGAGCAGTGCGGTGAGACCGAGTTGGACGATCTCGTGAGAGGGCTGGCCGGTGAGTGTGGCGATGAAGGCGACCCCGCACGCGTCGTGCTCCGCAGCCGGGTCATAGAGCCCCTGGGCGGGCGGCTGCGCACTGAACTTGCGCTTCACAACAGACAAGGCCAACTCCTCCGCGTCGTTCGACCCCGCAGTTGCGGGGCGAGGACGGGACGCCGTTGGCCCGTGACCGCGACCCTAGCAGGACTGGCCCGGGCAGGCCGGTCGGCGGGTGGGGCCTCCGGCGCCGTGGCTAGGTGGACGGCTTGGCAGGAGGCGGGTCGGCCGGATCGGCCGGATCGTCCGGGACCGACTCGGCAGGGGCCACCTCCGTGACACGGGCAGCTTCCTTCGGTGCGGCCTTCTGCTCCTTGATCTGCTCGAGCTGGTCGCGCTCGACGTACTTCATCGGCGGCAGGACTTCCTCGCGCCCGGGCCGCATCCGCGACGAGACGATGAGGTAGATGAGGGCTCCGAGACCGACCAGGATCGAGGTCCACACATTGAGGCGCACGCCGAGGATGGTGTTGGCGGTGTCGATGCGCAGGTATTCGATCCAGCCGCGACCGAGGGTGTAGAGCAAGACGTAGAGCGCGAAGACTCGGCCGTGGCCCATCTGGAATCGCTTGTCGGCCCAGATGAGGACGAGCGCGACTGCGACCATCCACAGCGACTCGTAGAGGAAGGTGGGATGGAATGTCGCGAAGTCGGCGTAACCCTCAGGTCGATATTGCGGTGCGATCTCCAGGCCCCACGGCAGCGTGGTCGGGGCTCCGAAGAGCTCCTGGTTGAACCAGTTGCCCCACCGACCGATGGCCTGGGCGAGCGCAATGCCCGGTGCAATGGCGTCGGCAATCGGGGGAAGCGCCACACCGAGTCGGCGTGCGCCAATCCACGCACCGAGGCCACCGACTGCGACCGCGCCCCAGATACCCAGGCCGCCATCCCAAATCCGCAGCGCGCCGATGATCCCCGATCCGCCCGGCGCGAAGTAGATCTGCCAGTCGGTGAGTACGTGGTAGAGCCGCCCGCCGATGATGCCGAAGGGCACCGCCCACAGCGCGATGTCGCCGATGACGCCCGCGCTGCCGCCGCGCGCGACATAGCGCCGTGATCCGACGACGACCGCGACGACGATGCCGAGGATGATCAGCAGCGCGTAGGCGC
>CAZLZC010000176.1:0-4213 GCA_964563825.1 uncultured Actinomyces sp. | reverse complement strand
CCGCTAGCCTTCAGGAGTGCGCCGGATCATCGAGGTCTCCCGATACGTCGTCGTGCTCCCCGCACTCGGCGCCCTGGTCGGAGCCCTCGTGCTCATCGTCATCGGGCTGTGGGAGATCGGCTCCGCCATCTTCAAGCTCGTCCAGTTCGATGTCGAACTCAAGGCCTCCATCGTGTCGGTGCTCACCGCCGTCGACACGCTTCTGCTCGCGACCGTGCTCCTCGTCATCGGCTACGGCCTCTACGAGCTCTTCGTCGACGAGACCGTCGAGCTCCCCGCGTGGCTGCAGATCCATTCGCTCGACGACCTCAAGGGCAAGCTCATCGGCGTCGTCGTCGCGGTCATCGCCGTGGTCTTCCTCGGCGAGCTGGTCGAGGGCACAGACCCGGAGGCGGTCATGCAGTTCGGTATCGGCGCGGGCGCACTCGTGCTCGCCCTCGCGGCCTTCCAGTACGCGACCCGCTCGGGCAAGGGCGGCGGTCAGTAGGCTTCGCGGCATGTCCGCAGCCCAGCGCATCGCCTACCAGGGCGAGCCAGGATCCAACTCCGACGCCGCATGCCGCGAGGTCTACCCCGGTGCCGAGTCCGTGCCCTGCGCGACCTTCGAGGACGTCTTCGTGGCCATGGGCGAGGGACGCGCCGATCTGGCGATGATCCCGGTGGAGAACTCCATCGCTGGTCGCGTGGCCGACATCCACCACCTGCTCCCGGAGTCGGGCCTGCACATCATCGGCGAGCACTTCATGCCCATCCACTTCGCGCTCCTCGCTGTCCCGGGAGCCAGCGAGGCGGGCATCACCACGGTGCGCAGTCACTCGCATGCCCTGGGCCAGTGCCGGCAGTTCATCCGCGACCACGGGTGGCGCTCGGTCGTGGCAGACGACACCGCCGGAGCCGCGCGCGAGATCGCCGAGGCCGGTGACCCTGCCGTCGCGGCGCTGGCTCCCGTGCTCGCCGCCGAGCTCTATGGCCTCGACGTGCTCGCGAGCGACGTCGAGGACGAGCATCACAACACCACGCGCTTCCTCGTCCTCGCGCGCGATGCCGTCGTACCCCCGATGGACTCGGGCCCCGTGATCACGACGTTCGTCTTCCGCGTGCGCAACGTGCCCGCGGCGCTCTACAAGGCGATGGGTGGTTTCGCCACCAACGGCGTCAACATGACGAAGTTGGAGAGCTATCAACTGGGTGGCTCCTTCTCGGCGACCCAGTTCTACGCCGACGTCGAGGGCCATCCCGAAGAGCGACCCCTCGCACTGGCCCTCGAGGAGCTCGCGTTCTACACGGCGTTCCTGCGTGTGCTCGGGACCTATCCGGCGAGTTCATTCCGCGAGGGAATCGCCCCGGGCGATCCTGCGTGACCGTCCACCACGTCACCCTGACGGTGCTCGATGTCGAGCGATCGGCCGAGTGGTACCAGCGCGTCCTGGGACCGGCCGAGGCCATCACCCGCGCGGGCGACGGCTGGCAGCGGATCCGGATGGCCTGGCCCGACGGCCTCGTCATCGGCGTGACGGCGCACGAAGCGACTGCAGCGGGAGATGCGTTCGACGCGCGGCGCGTCGGGCTCGATCACATCGGCCTTGCGTGCGCATCAGAGGACGAGGTGCGTGGGTGGGCCACGCGGCTCGATGATCTTGGCGTTGCACACGGCCCGGTCGAGGAGGCGCCCTACGCCTGGGCCGTGACGGCCCGCGATCCCGACGGCATTGCGGTCGAGTTCTTCTGCCCTAGGCCCTAGACCTCGCGTCGCGCGAAGACAAGGTCGCCGGGATCCCACGACTGCAGCGGTCGGGCGAACGGCTCCACCTGCTCCGTCATCGTCAACCGTCGCATGAGGGCGATCGATGCGACGTTGTCCGGGTGCACCGTGCCCCACAACTCACGGACACCGAAGACGTCCTCGAGGTACGACGACAGCCACGCGGCGGCCTCGGTCCCGTAACCACGACCCCACCAGGGAGTGCCGAGGACCCAGGCAACCTCGGCCCACCCGGGATTCACGGTGGCTTCGAGTCGACCGACGACGGTGCCGTCGGCGTCACGCAGGGCCAGGTTGACCCATGTCTGATCCGGGTCGTCCGGGCCGGTGAGCACGTGCGCGATGCGGCGGCGTACGTCGTCGAGGTCGCCGACGTCAGGGCCGCCGAGGTAACGACCGACCTCAGGGCCGGCCAACGCGTCGTGCAGGCCCTCCGCGTCCTCAAGGGACATGCGGGAGATGGCGAGTCGTTCGGTACGCCCGACGTGCTCGGTCACGCCCGGGATTCGCCCAGGGTGATCGCGACGACACCGATGATCACGATGGCAATGCCGGAGATGGTGAGCAGGTTCATCCGCTCACTGAAGATCAGCCATCCGCCGACCGCAGCGCCGACCGTGCCAAGGCCAGCCCAGAGCGCGTACGCCGGGCCGACATCGAGAGTCTTGAGCGCGAAGGCGAGGAGGGTGAAGGCAAGGCCATAACCCAAGACGACAGCGACCGAGGGCCACAGGCGCGAGAAGCCATCACTTGCCTTGAGCGACAAGGTCCCCACCACCTCGGCGGCGATGGCCAGGACGAGGAGTACCCAGGCCATTCCCACTCCTCGGATCGGGTCGGCCTTTGCGGTCGACGAGGTCAGCGCCGTACGAGAGCAGCCAAGCACCCGCGCAGGATGTGACCGGAAGCAGGGGTGTCCTGTGGCAGAGGGCATGACTAGCCCAGAGCGCGAGCCGTGAGCGCCTGGATCCGTGGCTCTCGCTCGGCCGTGAGAAGCACGTCGAGTTCGACCGCCCCGCTATCTGTGACGACCGTCCACCGCGCGTGGGCCGGGCTCCGCGATGTCACGCTCGACGCATCGCGCCGTACCGTGCCCGCGGCAAGTGCCTGCCAGGCCTCGCGACGCTCCGATCGCGACTGGTCCAGATCGAGGTTCATCGCGGCCATGGCGTCGAGGGCCGCGTCGTCCCAGTCCGCGAGGAGCGACTCCGCCAGGGCCATGGCCCGCTCGGTCTGCGGCCACAGGCGCTCGATGGCACGCGCACGCGCGGCCTCGGGTGCCTCGTCCCTGACGATCTCCTCGAGGATCTCCGCGCACACGGGACGCATCGGCGCGTAGGTGCGGTTGCCCAGCGCGACGATCCCCCAGCGAGTGTCGGGGTGCCAGCGCATATGCGAACCGAAGCCCGGGTAGCCACCGCTGTGGTGGACGAAACGCCCGAGGTCCGGGTGATCCGAGATGCGAAGGCCCAGGCCGTAGGAGTCGAAGGAGCCATCTGCTTCGCGGCCCACGGTGATGTGCGGACGCTGCATCTCACGGCGCGACCATCGCGCAAGGGGGCCGGTGTCGGGTGCATCCGCCCACGAGCCCTCAAGGAAGCCGACCCATCGGGCGAGATCGGCCACCGTGCTCCACAGCCCGCCCATCGGACTGAAGGCACCCGAAGGACCCTCGGCCTGCTCGACCAAGCCGGACGCGACGGGGTGCATGCCGATCACGCGCTCCACCGTCGATGCGACATCAAAGGTCGATGACGCCATACCGAGCGGATCGAGGAGTCGCTCCCTCACGACGTCGCGATAGTCCCGGCCGGTGACCTGGGTGATCACGCGCCCGAGCAGGGCGTATCCGATGTTGGCGTATTCGAATTCCATACCGGGAGGGCGACAAAAGGTCAGGCCGCCGGCGATGAGCGCGTCGAAGTCCTCCAGAGCAAGAGACTCCTGGCGATCACCCCACGGGTCGTCGGTCGGGAAGCCGGCGGTCATCGTGAGCAGGTGCTGCACGCGCACGGGCGGACTGGCAGCCGGAAGCCCCAGGGACCCTGCCCACGGCAGGATCTGGGCTACGGGAGTGTCGAGTGAGAGAAGCCCTTCGTCGCGCAGGCTGAGCACCGTGGCTGCGGTGAGGCTCTTGGTCATCGATGCGATGCGGAACTGCCCGACGCCCGCACGGTCCGGTGAGAGGTCACCCGCCGAGCCGACGTGCACGAGCTCACCGGCGAGCAATAGGCCGAAGGCGACGGCCGGGACCCCATGGGTGCGTGCAGCCTGATCCATGTGCTCGTCGAGGACCCTCGATGCTCCGGCGACATCCACGCCGCGACGGTAGCGGAGATCCGGCAAATCCCCCGCTCGGCCCGACCCGTCCCCTACGGTGGGTGGAGGCAATTCAGACCATCCCATCAGGAGGACCACATGACGATGACCTTCGGGCAGGCCATCAAGCAC
>CAZLZC010000175.1:0-4262 GCA_964563825.1 uncultured Actinomyces sp. | reverse complement strand
CGTACTTCGGGTTGTAGTAATAGCCGCGACGCGTGGAGTGGTAGGTCTCCTTGGCATTCTGCGCGCTCTCGACGGCGACATCGCAGCCCGTGTTGCCCGCACCGACGACGAGCACGCGCTTGCCGCGCACGACATCCGCGCTCTTGTAGTCCGCGGAGTGCTTGATCTCTCCGGTGAAGGTGTCCTGGCCCGGGTACTGCGGGATCTTGGGCCACCAATTGTGACCGTTGGCGATGACGACGCCGGCGTATTGACGCGTGGTCGTCTCACCGGTGGAGCGATCGAGCACGCTGACATCCCAGCGCTCGCCCGGAGCAGGCGTGACGCTCACGACCTCGGAGTTGAGATGCAGGTGCTCAAACAGGCCAAAGTGCTCGGCGTACGAGCGGAAGTAGCGATGCACCTGCCAGTGCGACGGATAGTCCGGGTAGGCGTCGGGCATGGGGAAGTCCGGGAACTGCGTGAAGGGCTTGGTCGAGATGAGGTGCGTCGACTCATACACGCGCGAGTTCTCGGCGTGGAAGTTCCAATTGCCGCCGAGGTCGGTATCGCGCTCGAAGCCATCGGCGTCCAGGCCGAGTTCGAGCAGGTTCTTCAGGGCGGACAGGCCATGGGGCCCGGCCCCCACCACGGCCCAGGCGCCCCCGCGGTCGACGACATCACTCATGGGCCCAGCATCCTGGGGTGTCGACGAGTCGGCAAACCGGGGGGCCGGAAGGAGGAAAACCACCACTTCCGGGGCAAATCGGGCGAATCCCGGTAGGGTTACCTCGGGACATCAACCGATCGGGGGACCTGGTGACCGTGCCCAATGACAAGCTCTCGGAGCCTGAGCGTCTGCTCACGCCCGCTGAGGTCGCTCAACTTTTCCGCGTGCATCCCAAGACGGTGTCGCGCTGGGTGCAGGCCGGCAAGCTCTCTGCCGTGCGCACGCTCGGCGGGCATCGGCGCTATCGCGCGAGCGAGGTCTACGCACTGCTCGAGGAGACGGGGATCGGCGCACCGATGGACTCCATCGCTCCCTAGATCGTCAGCGCGGGCCCGAAGTACGTCGGGAACGTCGACTCGTGAGCGTCGCGCAACTCATCAAGGGTGAGTACAACGTCACCGAACTGCAGCACCTGCTCGCCGGAATGACCGACATCGCCACCCAGGCCTGAGTCAACGGCACCGATGCGGTGCGCGGGCAGACCGCGTGCGGCACACATCGCGGTGAAACGCATCTCCTCCGAGCGCGGCACGACGACGATCGCGCGCCCGGGTGACTCCGACCACAGGAACGTGGCGGGCTCGACACCATCGGGCGCCCACACGCGGGCGCCGACTCCGGAGCGCAGCGCCATCTCCACAAGCGCCTGCGCGATCCCACCGTCGGCGATGTCATGCGCCGCGGTGAGCATGCCGTCGCGCGAACCTGCGATGAGGATCTCGCCGAGCAGTTTCTCCCGGGCGAGATCAGCGCGCGGGGGCATGCCGCCGAGGTGGCCGTGCACCACATGAGCCCACTCGCTGCCGGCGAAGTCCTCGCCGGTGTCGCCGAGCAGGTAGAGGATCTCGCCATCGGGGCCCCAGGCCATCGGGGTACGCCGCTCCACGTCGTCGATGACACCGAGCACGCCGACCACGGGCGTCGGCAGGATCGCGGTCTCCCCGGTCTGGTTGTAGAAGCTCACGTTGCCACCGGTGACGGGGATGCCGAGTTCGAGGCAGCCATCGGCAAGGCCGCGCACCGCCTCGGCGAAGGTCCACATGACACCGGGATCCTCGGGGGATCCGAAGTTGAGGCAGTTGGTCACCGCGAGGGGCTTCGCGCCCGTCACCGCGACATTGCGATAGGACTCCGCCAGCGCGAGCTTGGCACCCTCGTAGGGGTCGAGGCGCACGAAGCGACCGTTGCAGTCGGTCGACACAGCGACGCCGAGGCCGGACTCCTCGTCGATGCGGATCATCCCGGAGTCCTCGGGCTGCGCGAGCACGGTGTTGCCGAGTACGTAGCGGTCGTACTGGCTCGTCACCCACTTCTTGGACGCGAGATTGGGACTCGCGGTCATCCGCAGCCAGGTCTCGCGGATCTCCTCGGGCGCCTGCGGCCGCGGCAGGGTGCGCGCGTCCGAAGCCTGGAGTGCGTCGAGTTCGACCGGGCGCTGCATCGGTCGGTTGTAGACGGGACCCTCGTGGGCGACGGTCCGCGGCGGCACATCGACGACGCGCTCACCGTGCCAGTCGATGGTGAGGCGCCCGGAGTCGGTGACCTCGCCGATGACGACGGCCTCGACCTCCCACTTGCGGCAGATCGCCATGAACGCGTCGACGTTGTCCGGCGTGACGATGGCGCACATGCGCTCCTGCGACTCGCTCATGAGGATCTCCTCGGGCGAGAGTGAGGGATCGCGCAGCAGCACGCGGTCGAGGTGCACGTGCATACCGCCCTCGCCATTGGAAGCGAGCTCACTCGTGGCGCACGAGATGCCAGCGCCGCCGAGATCCTGGATGCCCTCGACGAGACCGGCGTGCAGCACCTCGAGCGTGCACTCGATGAGCAGCTTCTCCATGAAGGGATCGCCCACCTGCACGCTCGGCCGCTTCGCGGGTCCATCGGCGTCGAAGGTCTCGCTGGCGAGCACCGAGACGCCGCCGATGCCATCGCCGCCCGTGCGCGCGCCGTAGAGGATGACGAGATTTCCGACACCCTTGGCGGAGGCGAGGTGGATGTCCTCGTGCTTCATCGCGCCGATGCACAGGGCGTTGACGAGCGGATTGCCGGCGTACGTCGCGTCGAAGACGACCTCGCCGCCGATATTGGGCAGGCCGAGGCAGTTGCCGTAGCCGCCGATCCCGGCGACGATCCCGGGCAGCACGCGCCGGGTGTCGGGCGCATCAGCTGGACCGAAGCGCAGCGGATCCATCACGGCGAGCGGCCTCGCACCCATCGACAGGATGTCGCGCACGATGCCGCCGATGCCGGTGGCTGCACCCTGATAGGGCTCGACGTAAGACGGATGGTTGTGCGATTCGACCTTGAAGGTCACCGCCCAGCCGTCGCCGACGTCCACGACGCCGGCGTTCTCGCCGATGCCCACCATGAGTTGAGGCCAGCCGCCCTCGGGCTGCTTGTCGCCGAACTGCCGCAGGTGCACCTTCGACGACTTGTAGGAGCAGTGCTCGCTCCACATCACCGAATACATCGCGAGCTCGCTCGACGTGGGTCGACGGCCGAGAATCTCGCGAATGCGCTGGTACTCATCGGGCTTGAGACCGAGATCGGCGTATGGCTGCTCTGCGTCCGGAGTGGACTCGGCGCGCGCCACGGAGTCAAGACTCATCGCGCTCCCACCAGGGTTTGCACAGCAGACACGAAGAAGCCGAGTCCATCGGTCGAGGGGCCGGTGAGTGACTCCACCGCATGCTCGGGATGCGGCATCAGGCCAACGATCGTGCCCGAGGGATTGGAGATGCCGGCGATATCGCGCAGGCTGCCATTGGGGTTGACGTCGAGGTAGCGCGCGATGACCAGGCCTTCGCCTTCGAGGCGGTCGAGTGTCGCGTCGTCAGCGACGTAGCCGCCCTCGCCGTTCTTGAGCGGAATGACGATCTCCTCGCCCTCGGCGTACGCATTGGTCCACACCGAGTCGACCCGCTCCATGCGCAGGCGCTGGTCGCGGCAGACGAAGTGCAGGTGGTCGTTGCGGGTGAGGGCTCCCGGGAGCAGGTGCGACTCGCACAGGATCTGGAAGCCATTGCAGATGCCGAGCACAGGCAGGCCCTGCTGCGCGCGCGTGATGATGGTCGTCATCACAGGCGCGAACTTCGCGATGGCCCCGCAGCGCAGGTAGTCGCCATAGGAGAAGCCACCGGGGAGTACGACGGCGTCAACGCCCTTGAGATCGTCGTCACCGTGCCAGAGGGCGACCGGCTCGGCACCGGCGAGGCGCACCGCGCGCTGGGCGTCGCGATCGTCGAGCGAGCCCGGGAAGGTGACGACGCCGATCTTCACCGCTAGGCCTCGACTCGCAGCGTGTAACTCTCGATGACGGGGTTGCTCAGCAGTTCCTCGGCCATGCGATGCAGGTCGGCGAGGGCCTCATCAGTGGGAGCGCCGTCGAGGGTGATCTCGAAGCGCTTGCCCTGGCGCACATCGGCGACACCATCCACGCCGAGCCGAGCGAAGGCACCCATGACGGCGCGCCCCTGGGGGTCGAGGATCTCCGGCTTGAGCATGACGTCGACGACGACGCGGGCCATCGGATCTCCTCGGGGTCGGC
>CAZLZC010000174.1:0-4278 GCA_964563825.1 uncultured Actinomyces sp. | reverse complement strand
CCCCACGACTACGTGCCGTGGGACGAGGGTCGCAACTTCGCCTTCCTCGGCGGAGAGGACTGGTCACCGGAGCAGCAGCGCTACAGCGATGCCGCGCGGTCGAGCCTCATCGTCAACCTCCTCACCGAGGACAACCTGCCGAGCTACCACCACGAGATCGCGAACATCTTCGGCCGCGACGGTGCATGGGGCACGTGGGTCGGCCGCTGGACGGCAGAGGAAAACAGGCACGCGGTCGCGATCCGCGACTATCTCGTAGTCACACGTGCCGTCGATCCTGTTGCGCTTGAAGAAGCGCGCATGGTGCACATGACGACAGGGTTCGAGGCCATCCATCCCGGGCTCCTGCACGGCGTCGCCTACGTGTCCTTCCAGGAATTGGCCACGCGCGTCTCCCATCGCAACACGGGTGCGGCTACTGGTGATCCCCTTGCGGAGCAGCTCTTCCAGCGCATCGCACTGGACGAGAACCTGCACATGCTCTTCTACCGCAACGTCTTCGCAGCGGCCTTCGACCACTCCCCCGACGCGGCCATGCGCGCCGTGACCGAGACCGTTCGCGACTTCTCGATGCCCGGGCACGGGATCGACGGCTTCACCCGCAAGGCGATGGAGATCGCCGTCGCAGGGATCTACGACCTCACCCAGCACATCGACGAGGTCCTCATGCCGGTGCTCCGGCACTGGCAGGTCTTCGAGCGCACCGATCTTGGCCCCGATGGCGAGATCGCCCGCCAGGAGCTTGCCGACTACATCGCAGGGCTGCGCGAGCAGGCTGATCGATTCGAGAACAAGCGCGGGGCTCTCGCCAAACGCCTCGGCTGGGTCGACTAGCCACGAATTTCACCGCACAGACACGTCGCAATCCGAGGGATCGGACTCTCAGGTCGCTACCGTCGTTTCCATGTCTGAGACCCGCACCCGCCCCAGCCAAGTCACCATCGTCGTCATCCTCATCTGGATTGCCTTCGCGCTCACGGTCGTCGGTGCCATCGCGACGATCCTCGCCGGAACGGCGATTGCGGCCAGCGATCAGGCCTCCGTCGAGCAGCTCCTCAAGGACCTCGACCTGCCCAAGGAGTGGAGCACCACTGCAGGACCCATCGTCATCGTCACGGGTGCGCTGTTCTTCATCATCGCCCTCATCGAGGCGATATTCGCCGTCGCGATCGGTCGCGGCAGCAATGTGGCGCGCATCCTGCTGACGATCCTGCTGATCATCCGCATCATCGGTGGACTGGTCTTCATCCTCACCAGCTGGGGCACCGCCGCCTTCATGTTCGGCATCTTCCTCGACATGGGCCTAGCGATCATCGTCCTGCTGCTGCTCTTCAACCATCAGTCCAACGAGTTCTTCACGGATGAGGTGAAGACCCGCTAGGTCTACTGCTCTGGCGCGAACATCCCCGGCTCGGAGTCACCCACGATTCGTGCGATCTGCGGCACGACGAGGAACCACGTGACGACATGGGGGATGAGAAGCCAGATTCGCGTCGACCAGATGACGTCATCCGGCTGCATCAGCGGGCTCGCGCACGACAGCAGGGCGATCACCGTGCCCGCCCAGAAGACGATGCGCCGGGCATGACGGCGGCCGAGCATGATGGCGGCCAGGAGAGCGCCGACGACCGCCGCCAGCAGCGGCGCGAGCAGCATGAGGAACCACGGGACGACCTGCAGTGAGTCTGATCCGGGCCGCATCACCTCGAAGGGCACCCCGAGGAGCCGCCCCACGGCGTAGATCACCAGGCTGAGCAGGCCCGACCACGCTCCGGTGACGACCCCGGCGTAGACGAGGTTGGACGTGTGGGGCACCGTGCTGGCCGGTGGCGGGACGGGGGTGACCGAGTCTGCCCAGGGAGCTTTCACGGGGGCCACCGTATGCCCGAAGGCTCCCCTGGCGCCCTCTTGCATTGGCTACCGATCAGTAGCATCATGGGTTACTGGCGGGTAACACTCGTCGGTAACCAGCTGCGAGCGCACAGGAGTCGCCATGTCGCACTACCGAGCCAACCTCCGGGACATCGAGTTCAACCTCTTCGAGGTCTTCGGTGCCGCCGACCGGCTGGGCACCGGACCGTACGCCGAGATGGATCCCGAGACCGCCAAGGAAGCGCTGCGCGAGATCGAGCGCCTCTCGACCGGTCCGCTCGCCGAGTCCTACCTCTCCTCGGATCGCAACCCGCCGAAGTACGACCCGGCGACGTGTTCTGTCGAGATGCCGGAGGACTTCAAGAAGTCCTACCGCGCGCTGATGGATTCGGAGTGGTGGCGCCTCGATCTGCCCATTCACATGGGTGGCGCCGGTTCGACACCATCGCTGCGCTGGGCCGCCGCCGAGATGTTCCTCGGGTCGAACCCCGCCGCGTTCATGTACATGTCGGGTCCTGGCTTCGCCACCATCCTCGATCGCATCGGCAATGACGACCAGAGGCGCTGGGGCCAGCTCATCGTCGACAAGGAGTGGGGCGCCACCATGGTGCTCACCGAGCCCGACGCCGGATCCGATGTCGGCGCCGGCCGCACCAAGGCGTACGACAACGGTGATGGCACGTGGCGGATCGAGGGCGTGAAGCGATTCATCACCTCGGCCGAGCACGACATGTCCGACAACATCGTCCACCTCGTCCTGGCCCGCCCCGTAGGCGTGGAGGGCGTGGGTGGCCCCGGCACCAAGGGTCTGTCCCTCTTCGTCGTGCCGAAATACCACGTCGACCTCGAGACCGGCGAGCTAGGTGCCCGCAACGGCGTCTACGCGACCAACGTCGAGAAGAAGATGGGCCTGAAGGTCTCCACCACCTGCGAACTCACCTTTGGCGAGAAGGAGCCGGCCATCGGCTGGCTCGTCGGCGACGTGCACGAGGGCATCGCGCAGATGTTCATGGTCATCGAGAACGCCCGCATGATGGTGGGCACGAAGGCGATCGCGCAGTTGTCCGCCGGCTATCTCGCCGCACTCGACTACGCAAAGACGCGCGTGCAGGGAGCAGCACTGCCGCAGATGATGGACAAGACCGCTCCGCGCGTCACCATCATCAATCATCCCGACGTACGCCGCGGGCTCATGCTGCAGAAGTCGTACGTCGAGGGCATGCGTGCGCTCGTGCATTACGCCGCGATGTGGCAGGACCAGATCTTGATGGCCAAGGACGGCGTCGAGGGGATCGATCTCGACATGGCGGAGCGCGTCAACGATCTGCTGCTGCCCATCGTCAAGGGCGTCGGCTCCGAGCGGTCCTACGAGCTCCTCGCGACCTCGCTGCAGACCTTCGGCGGCTCGGGCTACCTCCAGGACTACCCCGTCGAGCAGTACGTCCGCGATGCCAAGATCGACACCCTCTACGAGGGCACCACAGCGATCCAGGGTCTGGACTTCTTCTTCCGCAAGATGGTCCGAGACCAGTTCAAGGCGATCTTCTACCTGGCGTCGCAGATCACGGAGACGGTCAAGGGTGACGCGGGCAACGGCGTACTCGCTGCGGAGCGTGAGCTCCTCGGCAGGGCTCTCGAGGATGTCCAGGGCATCATCGCCGCCCTCGGCGGCTGGGCCATGGCGTCGCAGGAGGATGCAGACCAGATCTACAAGGTCGGCCTCAACACCACGCGCCTGCTTATGGCAACCGGCGACCTGGTCATCGGTTGGCTGCTCCTCCGCCAGGCCGAGATCGCACTCGCCGCGCTCGAGGCGGGAGCCACGGGCAAGGACAAGGACTTCTACGAGGGCAAGATCGTGACCGCGAAGTGGTTCGCGCAGAACCGCCTCCCACTCCTCACGTCCGAGCGCGCCGTCGCCGAGGCGACGGACGACTCACTCATGAGCCTCGCGGAGGAGGGCTTCTAGGCCCTCTTCGCCCCATAGACGCGAAGGCCCGCGACCCGGGGGGAGTCGCGGGCTTTCGCTTGTGCGGCAATCGCCTGCCAGGATCACCGTGTGCCCACAGCTGCCGCGGCGCCGGAATTTGCCGACCTCTTCCTGGAGTTCGGCCTGCTGCTGTTGGGGCTCGGCATCCTCGCCCGCATCGCACATCGGCTGTCGATCTCACCAGTGCCGCTCTATCTCATCGCTGGACTCTTCTTCGGCGAAGGTGGACTGGTCGGAGTCCCGGCCAGCGACACCTTCATCTCCACCATCGCCGAACTCGGCGTAATCCTGCTCCTGCTCCTCCTGGGACTGGAGTACTCCGCCACCGAACTCGTGCGCACAGCCCGCGAGCAGTCGCGCGCGGGCGTGGCCGACATCCTGCTCAATGCGACACCCGGCGTCGTGCTCGCACTCAT
>CAZLZC010000173.1:0-4309 GCA_964563825.1 uncultured Actinomyces sp. | reverse complement strand
CGTGGACGGCACACTCCTCGCCATCCTCAGCGGGCGTGACCGCCCCGGTGTCACCGCATCACTCTTCGATGCGCTTGGGCACACTCCCTGCGAGGTTCTCGACATCCAGCAGATCGTCGTAAGGGGACGACTCGTCCTCGCGGTCCTGCTCGGTTTGGACGCCGGCACGGTGGGAGACACCCGCGCGATCCTCCACACCGAAGCCGGTCGCCTTGGGATGGAGATCGAGACGGTCCCGGGAGCGAGCATTGCGCGCAAGGATCCCGATCGGCGACGAATCCACGTCACCGTGATGGCCGCCCACCTGCCGCCCCGCGCAGTCGCCGAGCTCGCTCGCCGCATGGCAAATCGCGGATGGAACATCGATCGAATTCGGCGCATAGCCTCGTACCCCGTCACCGCGGTGGTATTCGAGGGCTCCGGGGAGAACATCGCCGACCTCCGACGAGAGCTCTCCGAGGCTGCTCCGCTGCTCGGTGTCGACGTGGCCGTCCAGCATGCCGGGCTGGACCGGCGCGGTCAGCGCCTCGTCGTCATGGACGTCGACTCCACACTCATCCAGGACGAGGTCATCGATCTGCTTGCCGAGCGAGCGGGTGCTCTCGACGAGGTTGCCGCGATCACCGAGCGAGCCATGCGCGGTGAGATCGACTTCGCCGAATCGCTCAAGCAGCGCGTCGCACTGCTCGCAGGCCTACCCGCCGAGGCCCTGGACGAGACAGCTCGACGTATCCGGCTGACCCCCGGTGCCCGAACCCTGTGCCGCACGCTCCGTCGGCTTGGCTTCCGGGTGTGCCTCGTCTCGGGCGGTTTCCGCGAAGTGATCGCACCGCTCGCTGAGCAGCTCGATGTCGACGGATTGCGCGCGAATGAGCTCGAGATCGTCGAAGGACGCCTCACCGGTCGGGTCGCAGGAGTGATTGTGGATCGGCAGGGTAAGCGCGAGGCCCTCGAGGAGTTCGCGCGCGAGTTCGGCATCCCCGTCGCCCGGACGATCGCCATCGGAGACGGCGCCAACGATCTCGACATGCTCGATGCCGCCGGGCTCGGCATCGCCTTCAATGCGAAGCCCGTCGTTCAGGCCGCGGCCGATACGGCCGTCAACGCTCCCTACCTCGACTCGGTTCTCTTCCTCCTGGGCATCACCCGTGAGGAGATCGAGGAAGCTGATGCGGGGGCAAGCCCCGAGGGTTAGCCCCGAGGGATCGCCAACACCATGAGCGCGCACCCGTGCGCATCCGCCCAGGTGTCGGGCAGGTGAAGCACCGCGATGGCACTCGTCGGGAACTTCCGCAGCACGCGCTCACGTGCCCGTGGATCCCCCGACGTGGCATGCGACATCGCGAACTCCTCGATCCCGGGGTTGTGCCCGATGACGAGTGCAGTCCGGGCTGCATCAGGCAGACCGGCCACGACTTCCCGAAGATCCGCACCCCAATCGTCGTACACGCGCGCGTCCACCTGCACCCCACTCACCTCGAGGTACGGCGCCACGCGCGTCCACGTCTCACGCGCCCGGCGCGCCGGAGAAACGATCACCTGGTCGATCGCGGGATAGGCCGCTCGAAGCCACAGGCCGGCAGCGGCAGCATCGCGCTCGCCGCGCGGCGCAAGAGGGCGATCCCGGTCAGGCACGCCAACCGGATAGTCCGACTTCGCATGCCGCATCAGGAGAAGGGTGCGCAACGTCATGCCCCCTGCGAGTGCACGCCTCCATCGACATGCAGGATCTCGCCGGTGGTGGCGGGGAACCAGTCGGACATGAGGGCCACGCAGGCCCGTGCCGCGGGACCAGGGTCATCCAGGTCCCACCCGAGCGGAGCGCGCTGCTGCCATACGGTCTCGAAGTCCTCGAAGCCCGGGATGCTCTTGGCGGCCATGGTCCGGATCGGGCCGGCAGCCACCAGGTTGACGCGGATGCCCTCAGGACCGAGATCGCGCGCGAGGTAGCGCGCCGTCGACTCAAGGGCGGCCTTCGCCACGCCCATCCAGTCGTACGTCGGCCACGCCACCGTCGCATCGAAGTCCAGGCCGACGACGGATGAGCCTCGCGCGAGCAGCGGGCGGCACGCCATTGTCAACGACTTGAGGGAGTACGCGGACACCTCTAGGGCTGTGCTGACATCGGCCCAGGGTGTGCTGAGGAAACGGCCACCGAGGGCGGACTCCGGTGCGAATCCGATGGAGTGCAAGACACCATCGAGTCCTTGCACGTGCTCGCGCACTCGGCCGTCAAGGGCAGCCAGATCTGCGTCGGAAGTGACATCGAGCTCGATCACCGGGGCCTCGATGGGGAGCCGCGACGCCGTGCGTCGTGTGAGCGACAGCGCGCGCCCGAATGAGGTGAGCACGACTTGAGCGCCCTCCTGCTGGGCAAGTCGCGCGACGTGGAAGGCGATCGACTGATCGGTGAGCACACCTGTGACCAGGATGCGCTTGCCTTCGAGGATTCCCATCACTTCTCCTACCGTCAGTGGCCCATGCCGAGTCCGCCATCGACGGGTATCACGGCTCCGTTGATGTACGCCGCTGCCGGCGACGCGAGGAAAGCGACCACGGAGGCCACCTCCTCGACGGTGCCGTACCTCGCCGCTGGAATCTGTCCGAGGATCGTTGCGCGCTGCTCCTCGGAGAGCGCTGCGGTCATGTCGGTGTCGATGAAGCCCGGGGCGACGACATTGGTCGTGATGCCTCTGGCCCCGAGTTCCCTCGCGAGGCTCCTTCCGGCTCCGACAAGTCCCGCCTTGGCTGCGGCGTAGTTGACCTGTCCGGCCGAACCCAGGGCCCAGACCACGCTCGAGATGAGGATGATGCGCCCCTGACGAGCCTTGATCATGCCGCGCGCCACGCGTCGGGCACAGCGGATCGAGCCGACGAGGTTGGCCTGGATGACCTCCTCGAGGTCCGTATCGTCCAGGCGCACCAGCAGGGTGTCGCGCGTGATGCCGGCATTCGCCACGAGCGTGTCCAACGGCCCCCACTCGGACTCGATGCGACTGATGCCCGCATCCACGGACTCGGTGCTCGTCACATCCATCGGCACGGCAGCCAGACCGTCTGGGGCTTCGCCCGATCTGCTCCCGACCACGACCTCGTGGCCTCCATCCCGAAGGCCGCGAGCGATAGCGAGGCCGATGCCCCGGTTACCACCGGTGACTAGCGCAACCACTGCACTCCCCTCGCCGGGCGCCCTCCGGGCGCGTCCCCAGGAGACGCTAGTGGGCAGGACTTCCCTAGGCCACGGCGACATGCGTGGGAGGCTGTAGGCATGGCGCAATGGGAGCTACGGACGGGCACGTCCGTCGAACGGCTGCTCTTTTTCTCAGACGCCGTCGTGGCCGTGGCCATCACCGTGCTCGCACTGCCGCTCTTCAGCATTCCGGGGCCCGCGGCCGGCGAGACCGTCCTTGACGTACTCCAGGCCAACTCCGGGCGCATCATCACCTTTGTCTCCACGTTCTTCGTCATGGCAATCATGTGGAGCATCCACAACCGAGTAATGAACTCGCTCGTCGCCTACGACGGGGTGGTCTTCTGGTTGAACATGGCTTGGCTGATCGGATTCGTCTTCCTGCCGTGGCCTTCAACGATGTTCGGGAGCGGCGACCACTGGGGCTCCACCGATATCGTCGCCTTCAACAGTGACGGCACGGGGGCGCTCTACTGGTGGACGATGGCCTTCATCAGTGGTGTGGGGACAATCACATCGCTCTACATCAGCCGGCATCCTCAGCTCATCAAGCCGAGTGATCGCGCCGACTGGTCGAGTCTGCTCAAGACCAGGGCACGACTGCGCGGCGCGGCGTTCTTCCTCGCGTTCGTCATCGCGGGCCTCGCTTCCCTGGTGTATCCCTTCCTCGGTTTCTACGCCCTCCTCGTGATCATCCCGCTCGACTTCCTCCTCAAGCCGACCAAAGCCCAGCGCCACCACCTCGAGGAGGCCTCGCGCGCCGAAACCACCGCTCCGGGGTAGGTCGGGCATCCCCAAGCGGTCCCGTGCTGCGCACATGGCGATCCCGACGTAGCGTTGTCCCATGACCGGTTCGCGCCCTCCCGAGGTGCACAGCATCACGGGTGCCGGGGAGTCCCTCTCCCAGGAGCAGACGGGCCGCACGAAGCGCTACCTCATCTCCATGACGATCCGGACCGCCTGCGTGCTCCTCGCGATCGTGGTGCCCGGTTGGCCCCGATGGGTCTTCCTGGCGGGAGCCGTAGCGCTTCCCTACCTGGCAGTCGTGGCCGCAAATGCGGGCACCCGCAAGCGCGGCACGCCGCCGCCAGCGCCGGTGATCGACACCTCCCGGATGCT
>CAZLZC010000172.1:0-4324 GCA_964563825.1 uncultured Actinomyces sp. | reverse complement strand
CCGGTCACCACCGCCGCACCGGCGCTGGCAGACGACTCGCCACGCGGAAGCATCCACGAGGATGCCAGTCGCCAGGCTGCAGCCGACTATCGCAAGAACGCGCAGCGCGAGCGCGATTCACTCCAGGACGGCGATCGCATCCGCGCGCAGGTGGTGGAGCGAGCCCTCGCCCAGGTGGGAGATTCCTACGGATCCGGGGGCGACGGCCCCGACGTTTTCGACTGCTCAGGCCTCGTCGTCTACTCGTGGCGAGCGGCCGGCGTGAAGCTCACCCACTACAGCCGCGCCCAGTACGACGAGACGACACGCGTCTCGCTCAAGGACGCCCGCCCCGGTGATCTCGCCTTCTACTTCGACAATGGCGCCCACCACGTGGCCATCTATATCGGCGACGGCAAGGTCGTGCACGCATCCGACTACGGCATCGGCGTCGTTAAGGGCGTGGTCAAGGGCACCCCGTGGACCAACACGCACTTCACCGGCATGGGTCGCGTCAACCTGGAGGGCTAAAGGTCTGTGTCACTCCATGCGACCGCGAGGAATGCTCGACACCGCATCAGCGACGGCAGCAGACTCCTCGGGTGAGAGATTCACCTCGGCCATGCCACCGCGAAGTTGCTTGATGTAGCTACGTGACTCGCTGCGAGCATGGACCGACGTGAGGACGAAGCCATTGCCGTGGTCATCGACGAGAGCGGCGCTAAAGGACATGCGCCCACCCATGTCACCGAAGGCGTCGTAGCGAACGACGCCGATGTGGCGAACCGCCATCTGGAGTTCCCGCTGGGTTGAGCGCAACTCGTCGGCTAGCCGGGCGACGTCGTCCCTGAGGAGTTCGACCTCTTCGGTCTTGCGGGCCACGACCTCCACGAAGGAGGCCCGGCCATCGGCCGCGGAGAGGACGGCGTACTGGCTCTTCATGCGGCCGGTGCGCAGGGCAAGCACGATGGCGAGCACGAGGGCGACCAGGGCGACCGCTCCTACGACGATGACGCCCGTCTGCGCATCCCAGGTCACCGCTTCAGCCTAGTGGGGACGTGCCCACCACTATCCTCAAGGCGTGACGTGGGCACTCGAAGCCGAGCTCGGGTCCTGGGATTCCGTGGCCCGGGTCGTGCCCTTCCTCATCGGGGTCGCGCTGCTGGTCTGCGCGGGCATGAGCATCGTCCGCACCATGGTGATCCCGCGTATCTCGGTGTCCTGGCTCTTCGCCGTCATCATCAGAGGCACGGATGCGGTCTTCACGGGCGCCGCGCGGCTCATGCGGACCTACCAAGCACGCGACCGGGTACTGGCGTGGAGCGGACCGCTTGGCATCGTGGCGGCTCTCTTTGTCTGGCTCCTCTTCTTCCTCACCGCATACGCGCTCATGATCTTCGGCGTCACCGATGTGAGTATCAACAACGCATTCCTTCAGGCCGGTTCCGGCCTGCTGACCCTAGGACTCATTGGCACCCCGGGTGAGAGCGTGACAGTCCTCGACTTCGTCGCAGCGATGACCGGTCCTGCTGTCATCGCGCTGCTCATCGGCTTCCTCCCCACGCTCTATCAGGCCTACCTTGCGCGTGAGTCTCGAGTGCTGCTTGATACCTCGTTGAGCGGTGCGCCCGAGTGGGGACCGGAGTTCCTGGTGCGCGTCAAGCTGCTCGAGGGCGAAGGCGATGTCCCGAAGATCTTTGCCCAGTGGGTCCCCTGGGCGGCTCAGGTGCGCCTCACCCAGACGCTCTATCCCTCGCTTAGCCGCTTCCGGTCGGCCGTCAGCACCCGCAACTGGCTGATCGCCCTGATGTCCGCCCTCGACGCGGCAGCACTAACCACCGCTATCTCGAAGGACCCGCCGGATCCGCGGACGGTCACGCTTCTCCAGGAGGGCACCCAGGCAATCCTGTCGATTGATGCCGCGGAGATCGCACTCTCCTCGCTCATCCGTCTGCAGCCCTGGAGGCGCCGAGTCGAGACGACACTGAGCGTCTTCGGTGTCACGGTACGGGACCCAGCCAAGGCCGGGGAGCCCAGCGCCATGGACTCCTACCTGCCCCACGGGATGCAGGCGGTCTCCGAGGCCGTGACCCTCGACAGCCTCCGTGGCCAAGTACCTGCCACGAGGAAGGTGCTCATCTCGTACGGGACACGCGAGTCGACACTGACGCGCGAAGAGTTCGACTACGCGCTTGACTACCTTGAGTCAGCGGGAGTACCCATTGAGCGCAACAGGGACGATGCTTTCGAAGTCTTTCGCCGTATTCGTGGCCGATACGAGTCGGCCGTGTACCACCTTGCGCAGCGCTTCTACCTTCCGCCTGCACCATGGTCCGGCCCGCGCGATCCCGCAACGCCCGTGATCTGGCCGACCCTGGCCGCGCGGCTGTCGGATTCGTAGTGCTCGACCTCGCCACCGTTGGCCTCGCATTCATCCTCATCTTCCCGGCCGAACTGCCCGACAAGACCTTCATCGCGACCCTCGTCCTCTCGACGCGCTATCGCCGGCTCGCGGTGTGGATCGGTGTGGCACTTGCCTTCGCCGTTCAAAGCGCCATCGCCGTGGCGGCGGGCGGACTGCTCAGCCTGCTTCCTCAGCGACTTGTCCTTGGCATCACCTTCCTGCTCTTCGCCGCTGGCGCGGTCCTCATGCTCGTCTCAGGACTGCGTGCGCGCAGCGCCGAGAAGGCAGAGGAGGGGAACGAGGCCGAGGAGTTCGAGGAGTCAGCGGCGCGTCATGCGGGCGCGTCGACGTCCACGTTGCGCATCACAATCACAAGCTTCATCGTGCTCTTCACCGCCGAGTGGGGTGACCTATCGCAACTACTCACCGCGGGCCTAGCGGCGCGCACGGGCGAGCCCTTCTCCGTCTTCCTTGGCGCCTGGGTCGCTCTCATCCTGGTCGCCGGCATCGCCGTACTCATCGGGGGCTGGCTCCAGAAGCGCGTGGCGCTATGGCGGATCCGCCTGGTGTCGGCCGCCGTACTCGCCGCACTTGCTGCGTGGACCCTGGTGGAGTTCATCCAGGCGTGAGACTCAGCGCAGGGTGATCTGGCGGTTCTGCAAACCCGCCCGGGCACGGCGCTCCTGCGACGTGAGCGGCTCCGTGGCTGCCATCGCTGCGGTGAGTCGCTGGCCGAACTCGGCCGCGGCCGACTCGGTGTCGGCGGCACCGGTGCCCTCGGTCAACTCCCACACCGGGACGAGCAAACCGTCCGCGCGGAATGAGCCGACGAACCGCGACGGCACGCCGACGAGCGAGCTACCCCCTGCTGCATGCAGGCGAGCGAGGGCGTCGAGCAACTTCTCCTCAGGCTGCGGCATCACCCAGCGCAGGAAGACCTTGTCGCCCATCTGCACCCAGTACGCAGAATCGACCGATTCCAAGCGGGCGGTCGGCATGACCTTGCTGTTGGCTCGTTCGAGGGAGTCGCGCACACCCGGAGCATCGGCACTGGCCTCATCCGCCATCCAGTAGTCGAAGTCCTCGTGGATCGTGACCTCGAGAGGTACGTCGGCGATGAGGTCCTGCAGGCGGGGTCCGGGGCCGGGCAGTCCGACCGGAGGGACGGGAGTGCCCGGCTCGCTCTCCAGCGCGCGCAGGAGAGCGTCGGCCGCGTCCCGGCTGGGGTCGCCGGAGCCCGTGGTCACCTGGAGGGCGAGGTAGATGTCGCCGTTGTCGCGCACAAGTGCCGGCCATGCCAGTGGGAGGACGGTCGTGAGGATGATGCGGCGATCGGTCTCGTCTCTGAGGGTGAGGGGCGCTGTCGCAGCCGGCACGATCTCGCGGAAGGCCACCCAGTCGCACTCACTGGCGAGGCCCTCGAAGGGGCGGGAGACGTGGGCCACGGCCTCACGGTTGCGCGCCTTGCCGTGGCACGCCTTGTAGCGCTTGCCGGAGCCGCAGGGGCAGGGTTCGCGCAGGCCGACTACTGCGATGTCCTCAGTCACGCCGCGACTCTAACGGCAGGAGCACGCCGGGGTTCATGATCCCCTGCGGGTCGAGGGCGCCCTTGATCGCGCGCATGGCCGCGATCTCCGCGGGCGAGCGCGACATGTGCAGATGATGGCTCTTGGCGCGGCCGATGCCGTGCTCAGCCGAGACGCTGCCACCGAACTCGCTCACGGCGCCCAGCACGATCATGTCGACGGCCTCGTCGTCCAGCGCGGGCCCGGCGATCTCGACGTGGATATTGCCGTCACCGAGATGGCCGAAGACGCCGAAGGCGATCACGCCGGGGTACGCCTCGACGCGATCGCGCAGGAGTGCGGCACACGTCGCGAGATCGCGCAGGGGCACGGAGATGTCGAGTTTGTGCGCGGGCGGTGCTCCGTGCTCGGCGGC
>CAZLZC010000171.1:0-4347 GCA_964563825.1 uncultured Actinomyces sp. | reverse complement strand
GGTCGGCGACGATGGCCTCGACACTCCAGTTGCGATAGCGGTCGACGACATTGCGGGTATCGCCGTGCTCCATCAGATCCGGGTCGAGGTGACTCCCGTCGATGCGCGCGCCGTCATCAGAGGCCATGTCGTGCAGCGTAGGCTCACCGCGTGCTCTTCATCGTCAATCTCATCCGGGGTGCGCTCATCGGCGTGGCCGAGGTGATCCCTGGGGTGAGCGGCGGCACCGTCGCACTCATCGTCGGTCTCTACCGCAAACTCATCGACGCGATCGCCGACGTCGTCCTCGCCGGCCGACGCCTGGTGACCGGCCCCCGCAACGAGGTCGCTCCCCTGCTGCGGGGACTTCCTTGGGCGATGCTCATCCCTGTCGCCATAGGCATGGTTACCGCCGTCATCCTCGGGGCCAGGCTCATCGAGCCGCTGCTCGACACGCACCCCGAGCAGATGCGCGCCCTCTTCTTTGGCCTGGTCGCCGCGGGCATCGCGGTGCCGCTCGGCATCCTCGTGCGCACGCCGCCAGGGGGCGTCAGCGTCAAGGATGTCGTCCTCATCATCGTCGCGACGATCGTCGCCGCCGTCCTTACCGGCCTGCCTCCCGGCGATGTGAGCGATCCGCCCCTCATCGTCGTCTTCTTCGCCGCAGCGGCGGCGATCTGCGCCCTGGTGATTCCTGGCGTCTCAGGGTCGTTCCTGCTGCTGTCCTTCGGGCTGTACGAGACGACCATCTCTGCGGTGAACGATCTCGACCTCACCTACCTCGCGGTCTTTGCGCTCGGTGCGATTTTCGGCCTAGCCGCCTTCGTGTCGTTACTGCGCTGGCTCCTCGACCATCAGGCGCGCATCACCATGGCCGTCATCGTGGGTCTCATGCTCGGGTCGCTGCGAGCACTGTGGCCATGGCAGGACGCCGACCGTAACCTGCTCGCACCCAGCTCAGATGTGCTCAGCGTGATCCTGCTGGCGCTCGCGGGAGTCGCCATCGTCGCGGTGCTGCTCTGGGTGGAGCGTCGACTGCACCTGACCGAGGGCGAAGCAGAGGCCGAAGCCGAACTCAAGAACTAACTCAAGCCGAGGTCGGCGAGCGAGTACGCCGCCCGGTAGTCCAGGCCCGCCTCGCGCACCGCATCGCCCGCTCCGCGATCAACGATCACAGCGACGCCCACCACCTCGGCTCCTGCCTCGCGCAGGGCGTCGACGGCTGCCATCACGCTCGATCCCGTCGTCGACGTGTCCTCGACAGCCAGCACGCGTCGACCCGTGACGTCGGGACCCTCGATGCGTCGCTGCAGCCCGTGGGCCTTGCCCTCCTTGCGTACGACGAAGGCGTCGATGCTCTCGCCGCGGTCCGCACCTGCGTGCAGCATCGCTGTCGCCACCGGGTCGGCGCCGAGAGTGAGACCGCCGACAGCGGCGTAGTCCCAGTCGGAGGTGAGATCACGCATCACGCGGCCGATGAGCGGCGCGGCTTCGGCATCGAGCGTCACGCGGCGCAGATCGACGTAGTAGTCGGCTTCGCGACCGCTCGAGAGGATGACCTTGCCGTGCACCACGGCCTTGTCGATGATCTGTTGGCGGAGGGCTTCGCGGTCGCTCATGCCCAGACCCTAGGGTGCCAGGCATGGCCATCGGAAGTGTGGTGCTCACCCCGGGGACGGTGTACACCGTGCCCGGCGCACTCGACCTCTCCGGCGCCTCGCCTCCCGACTCGGAGTGGACTGCGCGCGTCGCCCTGGCGATCACCGCCGCGTCCGGGGAGTTCGTCCCCCCACTACTCCTCGTGCTCACCGGTGCCGCTGCCGCGCACGCTCCGCACCTGGGCTTCGCGCAGCGCTCGGCGCGGCGCGCCGTCGGAGGCTACGTCCTGGTCGACCCCGTTCTGCCGCGTCCGGGCGCCGTGAGCGACTGGCCCGATGCGCCCGTCACAGTGGTCATCACATCGGACGCCGACGATGACATTCGCTCAGCCGCGCTGGGTGCTCGGCTACGCGGGTGGGAAGTCCTCGAGGGAGATCCGAGCAGCCTCATCGCCGGGATCGCGGCGCGGCCCTAGCGACCAGCGCGGCGCGAACCGATCGCACGCACCAGCGGGCGCGGGAGATACTGCGCCGCAAGCGACAGCGCCTTGTACTGCTTGCCCGCGACGCTGACGGGCCTGCCCTTGCGCACGTCGACCAGGGCGCGATCGACGACCTCCTGCGTGTCGAGCCACATCCACTCGGGGATTCCCTCGGTCTCCATGCTGGCGCGCTGGTGGAACTCCGTGTGCGTGAAGCCCGGGCACACGGCGGTGACGTGCACCCCAGTGCCCGCGAGTTCGATCGACAGGCTCTCGCTGAAGACGGTCACCCAGGCCTTCGCGGCGGAGTAGGTGCCTCCGGTGATCCAGCCGGCGACGCTGCTCACATTGATCACCGCACCACTTCCGCGCGCGACCATGCCGGGCAGTGCCGCGTGGGTGAGCCGCATGACCGCGGTGACGAGCACATCCAGCATCTGCTGCTCTGCCTCGAGGTCTCCCGTGGAGAAGCCCTGGAGGACTCCGAACCCCGCGTTGTTGACGAGGATCTCCACCGGCTGGGTGCGCAGGCGCTCCTCGACGATGGCCAACTGCGACCGGTCAGCAAGATCAGCCGCGATCACGTCAACCTGCACGCGATGACCGCGCAATTCCGCTGCCACGAGATCGAGGCGCTCCCGATCGCGGGCGACGAGGACGATGTCATGGCCGCGTTGCGCCAGGGTGCGCGCGAAGGCGAGCCCGATGCCCGAGGTAGCCCCGGTGATGAGTGCTGTGCCCATGTGAATCTCCTCGGGATCGTCGCAAAAGCCACGCTGGACTCTCGCGCATCAGGCGTCGTGCCCCCATCCTTGCCTAGGCTGACCCCGTGATGAAGGGACGCCTACTCGCAGCCCTCGCCGCAGCCCTGGTGCCGGCGAGCCTGCTGGTCGGCCCAGCCACAGCAGCGGAGTCCGCCCCACGCGTGGTCAATGGGCGCGATCCCGTGGCTGGTGAGACCTCCGCCCTCGTCTATGTGCGCGCGGGCGGCTCGATCTGCAGCGGCGCCCTCATCGACGCCACCCATGTCGTCACCGCTGGCCACTGCGCCGCCTCGGGCGGAGGCAACAAGAGCCCGTCGTCCTTCACCGTCGGTTGGACTCCCACGGGTGACCTGCCCATCCCCATCTGGGCGGGGGTCTCGCAGGTCGCGCTGCACCCCGGCTACGACGGGCAGACATTCGTCAATGACATCGCGGTCCTCACCCTGGCCAGCCCACTCCTCGGCGCGACCCCCATCGCACTCGCGACACCGGAGCTGGGGCGCAGTGCGCTCAGCGCAGGCGCCAGCGTGCAGGCAGCGGGCTTCGGCTACACCTCTTCTCGCGGCCCACTCAGCACTCGCGCACTCGTCGGCGATCTCACCGTCGTCCCCAACCGCGTCTGCCGCGACAGCGCTCTCACGTATCAGATCGGCGACGTCACGTTTGTGGGTCTCGACATCGATACGTCGACCGCAGTGTGTGCGATCGGCGTGCAGCCGACGAGCAATCTCATCGTGGATACCTGCCAGGGCGACTCGGGCGGCCCGCTCTTCGCCGCCACGGCCACTGGTCCACGTCTCCTCGGGGTTGTGAGCGTGGGCGTCGGCTGCGCCGGCTTCGACGATCGCGGTGAGGAACTCGAGGAGAAGACCCCGGGTGTCTACACCCGCATCACGCCGTACCTTGCCTGGCTCGCGCAGGTCGGCGTGCGCACCGCGCCCGCTGCCCCCACGATCACCGCTACGCCGTCGGGCGCGGATGGGATTCGGGTGGACTTCGCCTCCGGGTCCTCCGCCGACGAGCTCACCTACCGCGCCGTGGCCGCGCACTCCGACGGCACGTCGGGTGAGTGCGTCAGCGCCGCAGGCGCGCGCACCTGCACGATCACCGGCATGTCACCGGGAGCGACGTACTCCGTGGTGGGCTACGCCGTGAGCGGATCGGTGGAGTCGCTCGCATCCGAGGCGGTGACGGCGATCGCTGGCGTTCCCACCGCACGCCCCGGCAAACCCCGCATCGACAGCATCAAGGTCACGCCAGGACGCCGACTCGCTATCGCGGTGAGTCGCATCGATCCGCAGGGATGGACCTCGACGTTCGTCCTGTGCAGTGACGGCGCGCGCAGTTACCGAGCCGACGTCGTCGACGGCAAGGCGGTGCTCACCGTGCCCTCCGGCGCGACGTACCGGTGCTACGCCAAGAGCACCAACGACATCGGCGCCACCCGATCGAAGCCCGTCCGGATCGACCTCTGACATGCAACGACTCGCGACCGCGGGCCTGCTCATCTGCCTTGCCCTCCTG
>CAZLZC010000170.1:0-4462 GCA_964563825.1 uncultured Actinomyces sp. | reverse complement strand
AAGGCACCCGCTGCCGAGCGGATTGACCTGGTCGACGGCGCGGTGGTGGGGCTCTTCTGAGGATCCACCGCGCGTGGTGGGTGGCCCTGGTCACCTTCCTCGTGCTCATCGCGTCCGCGGCGTTTCGCTCGTCGCAGGGCGTGATGATCGTCCCGATCGAGGAGGATCTCGGCTGGTCGCGCACGATCACGTCATTGGCGATCTCCGTCAACCTCGTGGTCTACGGCGTCACCGCGCCCTTTGCCGCCGCGCTCATGGAGCGCTTCGGCGTACGCCGCATCGCCATAGGGGCGCTGTCACTGCTGGCGATTGGCACCGGACTCACCGCGGTGATGACGGCCTCGTGGCAGCTCGTCTTCCTCTGGGGCGTACTCGTCGGCCTGGGCACCGGATCAACGGCCCTCGTCTTCGGTGCACTCATCGCCAACCGGTGGTTCACGAAGCGACGTGGCCTGGTGGTGGGCATCTTCGGGGCGGCCTGGGCCACCGGACAGTTGGCATTCCTCCCGCTGTTTGCCCGGATCATCGAGCACCAGGGCTGGCGATGCGCCTCGCTCACCGTTGCCCTGCTCAGCGCCACACTCATCCCTGTCGTCGCCATAGTGATGCGCGATCGTCCCTCCGATGTCGGCTTGGCGCCCTACGGCGCCGAAGCGATGCCGGAGGCGGAGTCCAATACGACGCACAGCGGCTGGCGTGCAGCAGTGGGCGCGCTGGCCATCCTCCGCGAGGCCGCCCGGACACGCGCCTTCTGGCTGCTCGCCATCACCTTCGCCATCTGCGGGTGGACAACCAACGGGATCATCAGTAGCCACTTCGTGCCGGCCATGCACGACCACGGGGTGACGGCGACCACCGCGGCCAGCCTGCTGGTCATCGTGGGCATCTTCGACATCGTGGGGACGGTGGGCTCGGGATGGCTCACCGACCGTTTCGACCCCCGAGTGCTGCTGGGGATCTACTACGGCCTCCGCGGCGTCGCACTCATCGCTCTACCGATCCTCATCGGACCGGACATCCAGCCACCCCTTCTGCTCGTCATGGTCCTCTTCGGTCTCGACTGGGTCGCGACCGTGCCGCCCACGGTGACGCTGTGCCGCGAGATCTACGGTGTGGACCGCGGCGCGGTCGTCTTCGGCTGGGTCTTCGCTTCCCACATGGTCGGAGCCGCCATCGCCGCCGCCGTCTCCGGCTGGATCCGCGTGAGCGCCGGGGACTACGCCACGGCCTGGTGGCTTGCGGGCATCCTCGCTTTCGTGGCCGCCGCCCTGTCTCTGGCCATCGCACGCCCCGGTCAGCGCTCGCGCGTCGCGGCGTAGTCTTGAGACATGACCTACGACATCCACACCGCGCAGATCGACCCGCAGCACGCTGCCGTACTCTCCGGCACCTGCACAACGGAGGAGGTCGGCTCCTTCCTGGGGACAGCCTTCGAGCGCGTGCTGGCAGCGCTGGCTCACGCAGCCGTGCCCGTGGATGGCAAGCCCTTCGCGCGCTACGACATGGTCGAAGGCGGCTTCCGTGTCGAGGCGGGATTCCCTTGCCCGGCCGACCTCGATCTCGACGGTGAGGTGCACACCATCACGCTGCCAGGTGGCACCGCTGTCATCACCACACATGTGGGGCCCTACGCCGGAGTCGCCGCGGCGTACGCCGCCATCGAGGAGTGGTTTGCGACCTCCGGCCACCGCCCGACGGGTGCTCCCTGGGAGACCTACCTCGACGGGCCGGAGGTCCCGGAGCCCCGCACGACCGTCGCCTGGCCCTGCACGCTGGACTGACTCGCCTGAGAGCCCCCGGTCAGGATTGAACTGACGACCTACCGCTTACAAGGCGGTTGCTCTACCACTGAGCTACGGAGGCGTGCCGCCCTATCTTGCCAGCCGGTCGGACGCCGTCGCCCTCGGATGCTCACTAGACTCCGATCCTCACCATCTGGAGGATCCATGTCGCACCCCGCTGTCGTCGCCAGCACCTGGAAGTCGCTCTACGACCGTCTCGAGGACTGGGGTCTGAAGCCCGGCGCCGACTCGGGCGAGCCGATGACCAGCGGCGTGATCCTCAAGACGTGGGAGAACGTCGAGACCGGGCTGTGGCAGTGCACACCTGGCGGCTGGACCGTGGAGGACCGCCCGGACGAGGAATCGGTGATCATCCTCGCCGGGCGCGCCCGGGTCACTGATGCCGACGGCACCGTCACGGAGATCTCCGAGGGCAGCACCGTCATCTTCCCCCGCGGCTGGTACGGCCGCTGGGACGTGGAGGAGACGCTTGTGAAGTACTACGTCTCCATCCGCTGAGGCTCAGCCCTCGATGATGATTTCGCCGGCCTCGGCGACGAGATTGCCGTCCGCGTCGTAGACGTCGACGACGTCCTCCTCAGCAACCAGGTTGCCGTCCGCGTCGAAGACGTCGATGGTCTCCTCGACGATGGAGCCGTCCTCGCTGGTCACGACCATGACGTCGTCCACGACCGTGCCGATCACATTGCCGTTGTCGTCCACGAGCTCGGTGATCTCGACGGACTCGCCGACCTCGATGTCCTCGTTAGCCATGGCGATTCCTTCCTCTGGAGGGTGAACCCCCATCCAAGAGCATGCCGCCCTATCCCAGGCAACTTTCAGTGGAAATTCAGACGACGAGTTGACTCAATGCCGTGCTCACACGGGGATCGAGCTCGCCCGCATGATCAGTGTCGTACTCGGCCAGCTCCGTGATCATGGCCGGGGTCCAGAATGCCTTCAGGTGGTCGCTGATACGCGCCACTGCCTGCTCGTCCGCGAGCCCCGAGCAATTGTCCGCGATCTGCCCGGACATCCGGGTGAGGGTTTCGATGCGCACGGCTAGGCGTGAATCGATTCCGCGCCCGCAGCGACAGCGGTCGCCTCGGGGCCCCTCAGTGTGGGCGCGACCTCGACCGCGGTCACCTTGTACTCCGGGCAGTTGGTCGCCCAGTCGGAGTATTCGGTGGTGATGACGTTGGCGCCGCTGCCCGGGAAGTGGAAGGTCGTGTAGACGACGCCGGGGGGCACGCGATCGGTCACGTGGGCGCGCATGACGGTCGTGCCGACGCGACTGGCGATCGTCACCCATGTGCCGTCGGTGATCCCGCGGGTCTCGGCGTCAGACTCGTGGATGTCGAGGACGTCTTCGTCGTGCCAAGCGACATTCGCTGTGCGCCGGGTCTGGGCTCCGACGTTGTACTGGCTGAGGACACGGCCCGTGGTGAGCACAAGCGGGTAGCGACGGGTCGTGCGCTCATCAGTCGGCACGAACGGCGTGACCTGGAAGGCGCCCTTGCCGCGCACGAAGCCCTCCACGTGCATGATCGGTGTGCCCAGCGGGTGCTCAGCATTGCACGGCCACTGCACACTGCCGACCTCGTCGAGCAGGGCGAAGGACACACCCGCGAAGGTCGGGGTCAGGCTCGCGATCTCGTCCATGATCTGGCTGGACGAGTCGTAGTGCATGGGGTAGCCCAGTGCGGCGCTGAGATCGCAGGTGACCTGCCACTCCTGCTTGCCCGTCTTGCTCGCCATCACCGGGCGCACGCGGTTGATGCGGCGCTCGGCGTTGGTGAAGGTGCCGTCCTTCTCGAGGAACGACGTGCCGGGCAGGAAGACGTGGGCGAAGCGCGCGGTCTCGTTGAGGAAGAGATCCTGGACGATGACGAGCTCCATCGACTCCAGGGCCCGCTGCACGTGCTGAGTGTTGGGGTCGGACTGGGCGATGTCCTCGCCCTGCACGAAGAGGGCCTTGAATTCGCCCATCACCGCGGCGTCGAGCATGTTGGGGATGCGCATGCCGGGATCGCCGCGCAGCTCCGCGCCCCACAGCGCCTCGAACTGCTCACGCACGGCGTCATCGGAGACATGGCGGTAGCCCGGCAGCTCATGCGGGAAGGAGCCCATGTCGCACGAGCCCTGGACGTTGTTCTGGCCGCGCAGCGGATTGACCCCGACACCATCGCGGCCGATGTTGCCTGTCGCCATGGCGAGGTTGGCCATCGCCATGACCATGGTGGAGCCCTGGCTGTGCTCGGTGACGCCCAGGCCGTAGTAGATCGCGGAGTTGGGGCCCGCAGCGAAGAGCCGGGCTGCCGCACGAAGCTCCTCGGCGGGTACGCCGGTGATGCCCTCCATGGCCTCGGGGGAGTTCTCCGGCTGGCGAATGAACTCCTCCCACGCAGCGAAGGTCACCGGGTCGCAGCGATCGGAGACGAACTCGCGGTCGATCAGGCCCTCGGTGGCGACCACGTGGCCCATGGCGTTGACGACGGCGACGTTGGTGCCCGGCTGCAACTGGAGGTGGTAGTCGGCCTCGATGTGGGGCGAGCGCACGAGGTCGATGCGGCGGGGGTCGGCGACGATGAGGCGGGCGCCCTCGCGCAGCCGCCGCTTCATGCGGGAGCCGAAGACCGGGTGCGCATCGGTCGGGTTGGCGCCGATCACCATGATGACGT
>CAZLZC010000169.1:0-4480 GCA_964563825.1 uncultured Actinomyces sp. | reverse complement strand
CCCTGAACCGTGCGCAAGCCGGGCTGGCGTGCCCACCCGGAGAAATCAGTCCCGTCGTAGGCAAGGTCCAGTCGCAACCGGATCATGACCCCTCCACAGCAGGAAGCGCCAGACCGCCACGAGGGGCGAAGTCTGACGCTTCCCGCATTACGTCAATCGTGTCGGCGCGTCAGGCCTTGTCGTCCTCGGCCGGAGCGGCATCGTCAGGTGCCTCGACGACATCCTCCGCAACAGCCTCGATGGCCTCGTCGCCATCAGCCTCGGGCACGACCTCGGTTGCCTCGGCGACGACCTCGACGGATTCATCCGCAGCGGTCTCCGCTGCGGATGCCGCTGCGGCAGCAGGCGTGGCCGCAGCCTTCTCCTTGGCGGCGCGCTTCGTCGCACCCGTGGCCTCGGCGACGACCTGCTCCGCCAGCGGCTCAACGAGCTCGATCACGGCCATGGGGGCGTTGTCGCCCTTGCGCGGACCCACCTTGACGATGCGGGTGTAGCCACCCTGGCGGGTCTGGTAGCGCGGGCCGATCTCCGTGAAGAGCACGTGCACGACGTCCTTATCGCGCACCACCGTGAGCACTCGCCGACGCGCAGAGATATCGCCGCGCTTGGCGAAGGTGATGAGCCGCTCGGCCAGGGGACGCAGGCGCTTGGCCTTCGCCTCGGTGGTCGTGATGCGGCCGTGCTCGAAAAGAGCGGTGGCGAGATTGGCCAACATGAGGCGCTCGTGCGCCGGTCCGCCACCCAGGCGGGGACCCTTGGTTGGGGTAGGCATGTCATTACTCCTTGTCGCGGGTGGCTGATCGGTTAGAGCTGCTCGTCTTCGACGTAGCCGAGGTCGTCGTCGTCTTCGTCATCGCTGAAGTAGACGGCCGCGCCTGGGTCGAAGCCGGGAGGGCTGTCCTTGAGTGCGAGACCGAGCGTGACGAGCTTGACCTTGACCTCGTCGATCGACTTGGCGCCGAAGTTGCGGATGTCGAGGAGGTCAGCCTCGCTGCGGCCAATGAGTTCGCCGACAGTGTGGATGCCTTCACGCTTGAGACAGTTGTACGAGCGGACCGTGAGGTCGAGCTGCTCGATCGGGGTCGACAGCTGCTCGGCTACGAATGCATCGGCGGGGGACGGGCCGATGTCGATGCCCTCGGCATCGACATTGAGCTCGCGCGCCAGGCCGAAGAGTTCGACGAGGGTCTTGCCCGCTGACGCGACGGCGTCGCGGGGCAGCATGCTCTGCTTGGTCTCGACATCGAGCACCAGCTTGTCGAAGTCCGTGCGCTGCTCGACGCGGGTCGCCTCGACCTTGTAGGTGACCTTGAGCACCGGCGAGTAGATCGAGTCGACCGGGATGCGGCCGATCTCCTGACCCGGCTGCTTGTTGAGCGTCGCCGAGACATAACCGCGGCCGCGCTCGACGACGAGCTCCATCTCGAGCTTGCCCTTGTCATTCAGGGTCGCGATGTGGAGATCGGGGTTGTGCACCTCGACGCCGGCCGGCGGAGCGATGTCCGCCGCGACGACCGCACCGGGGCCCTGCTTGCGCAGGTACATCACGACGGGCTCGTCATGATCGGAGGAGACCACGAGCTGCTTGATGTTGAGGATCAGCTCGGTGACGTCCTCCTTGACGCCCGGGATCGTGGTGAACTCATGGAGCACGCCATCGATGCGGATGCTCGTGACGGCAGCACCCGGGATGGAGGAGAGCAGAGTGCGGCGCATGGAGTTGCCCAGGGTGTAGCCAAAACCGGGCTCGAGGGGCTCGAGCACGAAGCGAGAACGGAACTCGCTGATGGGCTCCTCGGTGAGGATGGGGCGCTGCGTGATGAGCACGTGATGTCCTTTCGGCGACGACCGCTATTTGACGTCGGGATGGGGGAAGTGTGACGGCTACTTGGAGTAGAGCTCGACGATGAGCTGCTCCTGGACCGGGGTGTCGATGACCTGACGCGAGGGCAGGGAGTGCACGAGGATCCGCATCTGCGAGGGGATGACCTCAAGCCACGCCGGGACCGGACGCTCGCCGATCTCCGCGTGCGCGACCACGAAGGGGGTCATCTCGCGTGAGCCCGGACGCACCTCGATGATGTCGTTGGCCTGGACGCGGTACGACGGGATGTCGACCTTGTGACCATTGACGGTGAAGTGGCCGTGACTCACCAGCTGTCGAGCCATGTCACGTGACTTAGCGAAGCCAGCGCGGTAGACGACGTTGTCGAGTCGCGACTCGAGAATGCGCATGAGGTTGTCACCGGTCTTGCCGGAGCGACGCTGCGCTTCCTCGTAGTAATTGCGGAACTGCTTCTCCAGCACACCGTAGATGCGGGTCGCCTTCTGCTTCTCGCGCAGCTGCAGCAGGTACTCACTGTCCTTGGAACGGCCGCGGCCGTGCTGGCCGGGAGGGTAGGGGCGCTTCTCGAAGGGGCACTTCGGCGATTCGCACTTGGAGCCCTTGAGGAAGAGCTTGGTCTTCTCGCGACGGCAGCGCTTGCAGTCCGCGTCGGTATAACGAGCCATGGTGTGTCAGTTCTCCGTTCTCAGACGCGGCGGCGCTTGGGCGGGCGGCACCCGTTGAAGGGGACCGGGGTGACGTCTTGAATCGAGCCAACCTCGAGGCCGGTTGCCTGGAGGGAGCGAATGGCGGTCTCGCGGCCTGAGCCGGGACCCTTGACGAACACGTCCACCTTGCGCATGCCGTGCTCCATGGCGCGGCGAGCGGCGGACTCGGCGGCAAGCTGAGCCGCGAACGGCGTCGACTTGCGGCTGCCCTTGAAGCCGACCTGGCCCGAGCTGGACCAGGCGATGACAGCACCACTGGGGTCGGTGATGGAGACGATCGTGTTGTTGAACGTGCTCTTGATGTGAGCATGCCCGTGGGCGATGTTCTTCTTTTCCTTACGGCGCACCTTCTTGGCGCCCGCTTTTGCTCCGGTCTTGGGAGGCATTTCATTTACTCCTGAGGTCATCGGTCCGCTGGTCGCCGGCGGTTGCCGGACTCGCAGACCCGCGGACTACTTCTTGCCGGCCTTCTTCTTGCCGGCGACGGTCTTGCGGGGACCCTTGCGGGTGCGGGCGTTGGTGTGGGTGCGCTGACCATGAACGGGCAGGCCGCGGCGATGCCGGATGCCCTGGTAGCAGCCGATCTCAACCTTGCGGCGGATGTCAGCAGCAACCTCGCGGCGGAGGTCACCCTCGACGCGCAGATTGGCCTCGATCCAGTCACGCAGGGCGATGGCCTGATCGTCGGTGAGGTCGCGAGCCCTCAGGTCGGGGCTGATGCCGGTCGCTTCCAGCGCCTCAGCGGCGCGCGAGCGGCCTACCCCGTAGATGTAGGTGAGCGCGACGGCCATCCGCTTGTCACGGGGCAGGTCGACGCCTACGAGACGTGCCATGGGTGTCCTCTTCTTCTCCACTCGAGAGGCGTGGGTGCGGCACCGGTCCCCTCCACCCGGAGGGGTCCTCGGCCTCTCGTCCGAGGGTGGCGTCCCGCAGCCTGCACGTTCTGGCCGCGGGGGTCGGGTACCGCGTTCCACATCCCGGTCGGGACGTGGAGAGCGTGTCCGGGTTGTCTCCCCTCGCACGCGCGACGTGATGTCAGCCCTGGCGCTGCTTGTGGCGGACGTTGTCGCAGATGACCATGACCCGCCCATGACGACGGATCACCTTGCACTTGTCGCAGATCTTCTTGACGCTCGGCTTGACCTTCACCGGAATCCCAACTCTCTACCTGACTGCTGTCTGACTGCTGTCACTTGTACCTGTAGACGATGCGACCCCGAGTCAGGTCGTAGGGCGACAGCTCTACGACGACGCGGTCATCGGGGAGGATTCGGATGTAGTGCATCCGCATCTTCCCACTGATGTGAGCCAGGACCTTGTGACCGTTGTCCAGTTCCACACGGAACATTGCGTTGGGCAAGGATTCGGTGATCGTGCCCTCGAGCTCGATCGCGCCGTCCTTCTTTGCCATGCCCTCTGCTCTCCTCCGATCGGGCCTTTCGCACGCTCACAACCCCGCTCCGGAGGAGGGGGTGGCGGACGAACGGGGGGGCCCGATGATCAGCCCGTCAAGTGTACGCGCGGGGCTGCCTGGGACCTAATCGGGGTCCGATCCCTCGCGATATCCGCATGTCGGACGCCTCAGATGAGGGTCCTACAGCCGAACGTCGTCCAGGGCTGTCAGCACCCACGGGCCGTCCTCGGTGACGGCCACGGTGTGCTCCCAGTGGCTCGCGAGGGAGCCGTCGCTGGCGACCACGGTCCAGTCGTCATCCAGCACGTGGACCCCCGGATCGCCCAGGACGACCATGGGCTCGACGGCCAGCGCCATGCCCGGGACGAGGCGCGGACCCTTCCCCGGGCGTCCGTAGTTCGGCACCGCCGGCTCCATGTGCATGCTCGAGCCGATGCCGTGCCCGACGTACTCCTCGATGATGCCGTACTGATCCCCTGCGGCCCGCACGACGGATTCCACGGCATGCCCGAT
>CAZLZC010000168.1:1453-4486 GCA_964563825.1 uncultured Actinomyces sp. | reverse complement strand
GCGGTGACGACGGGGCGCAGCCGCGTCTCGAGGACATCCTTGGTGAAGTCGTTGGGCGCTGCGATCAGGGCGGTGTCCTCGACAAGCCCGAGGGGGCGGGTGAGAGAGACGAAGGCGCGCTGCTGAGGGGTGAGGGTGCCGTCACCGAGTGACTCAAGCGCCTTGGCCCACAGGTCCGTGAGCTCTGCCGCGGTGGTGTCCACGTACGTCTCCCTTCGTCACGCCCGTCCCACTCTTCCCACAAGTTGTCCACAGATTGTGGAACGCTGGTCAGGTAAGCACGGGGGCCGTGGGGCCAGCGCAGCAAGTCCTGCCGGGTGGAACGCGCGGTTGACCCTAGTCGCCGGTTGTGGATAACTCAATAGGCGGGTGGGTCTGGCTGTGGATCACGAGGTCACGGGGCGGGTCCTATGGCTTCAGCGAGACGTACGTCGTCGAGCAGATTCCGCGTGTGAGGTCCTCTGCCGTGTAGGCACTCGCCGCCGAACCCGCGAAGGCGTTCCACCTATCCATCACGGAGCGCACCTGAGCGCGTACGGCGGCCGCCTTCTTGGGATCGAGGATGCTCAGCGGGCACCGCGACATCATTCCTTTCGAGGTCTCTTCCATCACCATGAGTTCGAGTGCACCGAACGGCTCGTCACACTCCCAGGCCGGGATAGTGCCGATCTGCTGGCCCACTTTGACGACGCTGCCCACCTTGACCGTCGGCTGGATGTGGTCATAGGAGGCGGTGCGTGTGCCTCCTGTCGGCGAGAAGATGTAGACCTCGGCGTCGCAGCTCTCGGGCTGCTGCCTAATCTCCTTCACCACTCCTGGGTACGCGGCCAGCACGGGCGTACCGACCTTGAGCATTGTCATGAGCAGCGTCGGCTCGGGCTTGCCCTGGTAGGACCGGCCGAAGACAGCGATCGGCGGGTAGGTATGGGCGGGCCACTGGTTGATGTCCATCGTGGGCCAGGCCCAGACGTCCTTGGTGACGTCCACGGGCAGGGCGCTCACCATGATCGGCTGGGGCTTGGGCGGCTTCTTCGCGGCCGAGGCGGCGGGTGCCACCGCTACGACGGCGACGAGGGCGAGGAGGGCGCAGAGAAGGCGGCGCGTGAACATGGGAAAATTTCACACCCGGCGGACGTCGTGTGTCCAGGGAAACGTGGGCGAGCCCCGGACATCCCTGGCCGGATTTGATCACCTCACGCCTCACGGGTACCCTCAGGAGGCTCACGGGCAGTCCCGTGACCAGATCGAGCAGGAGCCAGGACATGTCGAAGCGCACCTTCCAGCCCAACAACCGTCGTCGGGCGCGCACCCATGGCTTCCGTGCTCGCATGCGCACCCGCGCCGGCCGCGCGATCCTCGCTGCGCGCCGCGGCAAGGGACGCAGCCGCCTCTCGGCCTGATCGCCTGAGAGCCTCGACTCCTGGAGGGCCGTGATGCTGCCCTCGCGCTATCGACTTCACTCCCGAGCGGAGATCTCTCGCACGATTCGCCACGGCCAGCGCGCGCGTCGTGGCGCTCTCGTCGTCCATGTCCAAGTGGGTGACGGCGGGTCGGTTCCGGCCCGCGCCGCCTTCGCGGTGAGCAAGACGGTGGGGGACTCGGTCACCCGCCATCGCGTCGTACGCCGCCTCCGCGGACTCATGCCACCCCTCCTCGACCGGTTGCCCGGGGGCAGCGAGGTGGTCGTCCGGGCCATGCCCGAGGCGGCCATGGCATCCACCACGCAATTGCGCGAGGACCTCGAGCGCGCACTCGAGCGAGTGACTCCCTTGGCTCCTCTGGACAGCGCAGATCATCGCGAGTGTGCACCTGTGCACCCCGAATCACCCGAAATTCAATCCACAACCGCACACTCGGCACCGGACCCACGTCGTACAGGGATCCACCTACTGGCCTACTGGCTCGGCTGGCCGATCCGCTCACTCCTTCTGGGCATGATCTGGGTCTACCGGAACACGATCTCCCCGATCCTCCCCCCCACCTGCCGCTACCACCCGAGTTGCTCGGCGTACGGCTTCGAGGCACTTCAAGTCCACGGGGCCGCCAAGGGAACCGTGCTCACGGCCTGGCGGGTGCTGCGCTGCAACCCCTTCACACCCGGGGGCTTGGATCCGGTGCCGACGCGCGGTTCATGGCGCCCTGATATCCACCCCGACGGCACCCCGCGGGTCACCGGTCACTTAGTCGCCTAATACCCTCTCCTCGCGGCAACGTGCCGCATGTCCTGGGAGCGCACTTGTTCATCATCGATTGGCTCGCCACCGGCGTCAGCTGGATCCTGGTGCAGTTCCACGCGCTCTTCTCGGCCGTCGGCATGGATCCGGCGAGCGGCTGGACCTGGACCTTCTCCATCGTCGGCCTGGTGGTCGTCATCCGCATCCTGCTGATCCCGCTCTTCGTGAAGCAGATCAAGGCGCAGCGGAATATGCAGATCATCCAGCCGCGCATCAAGGAGATCCAAAAGAAGTACGCCGGCGACCGCGAGAAGCAGTCGCAGGAGATGATGAAGATCTACCGCGAGACAGGCACCAATCCCCTGTCCTCCTGCCTACCGATCCTGCTCCAGGCACCGATCTTCTTCGCACTCTTCACCGTGCTGCAGGGCATCGCGATGTACAACCCCGACAACCCGGATTACGAGGCACCGGGAGTCTTCGCTTGGGAGCAGTACGCCTCCCTCCTGCCCCAGGCTCACGATGCATCGATCTTCGGAGCCCCGCTCTACGGCTACTTCATGGGAGCGAGCGAGGTCGCGGCCGACGGCTTCAACCCCCTGAACACCCGGGTCCTGTCCTTCGTCCTCATCATCCTGATGACCGCGACGACCTTCATCACCCAGCGCCAGCTCATCGTAAAGAACTCCGCGCCCGACAACCCGTTCGTGAAGCAGCAGAAGATCCTCCTCTACGTCTTCCCGCTCGTCTTCGCCATCGGTGGCATCAACTTCCCGATCGGTGTGCTCATCTACTGGATGACCACCAACCTCTGGACGATGGGCCAGCAGTTCTACGTCATTCGCAACAATCCCCAGCC
>CAZLZC010000168.1:0-1353 GCA_964563825.1 uncultured Actinomyces sp. | reverse complement strand
GACTACCTGGAGGGTCTGCTCGATATCGCCGATCTCGATGGGGATATCGATATCGATGTCGAGGGTGATCGCGCTCAGGTGTCCATCGTGGAAGTCAACGCGGGCGAGCTGGGCACCCTTGTGGGTGACGACGGCAAGGTGCTGGACGCGCTGCAGGAGCTCGCCCGCCTCGCGGCTGCACAGGCGACCGGGGAGCGCTCGCGCCTCATGCTCGACATCGGCGGTTTCCGACTCGCCCGCCGCCGCGAGCTCGAGGCTCTCGCCAAGACGGCCATCGACGAGGTTAAGGAGACCGGGGAGCCGGTGCGACTCGCGGCCATGAACGCTTTTGAGCGCAAGGTCGTGCACGATGTGGTCACTTCTGCGGGTCTCGTGAGCGAGTCCGAGGGTGTGGACCCCGACCGCCGCATCGTCATCAAGCCGGCTTCCTAGCGCGTACGCCGCATCCGGAGTCCAGGCTGACCGCCGAGCCGCTGCTTCCGCCGCCCGCTGTGCTGGGCGCGGTGGTGCCTGATGTGCGCGCACAGCAGTCGCTCACTCGTTACGCGGAACTCTTATCCACCGCGGGCGTGGAGCGTGGATTGATCGGACCCCGTGAGGTCCCTCGCCTGTGGGATCGACACCTGCTCAATTGCGCCGTGGCTGTGCCCCTCGTACCTGAGGGAGCGAGCGTCATCGACGTGGGATCGGGTGCAGGACTACCCGGAATTGTCTGGGGGATCGTGCGACCCGACATTGTGGTGACCTGCCTGGAACCACTGCAACGACGTGCGACTTTCCTCGAGGAAGTGGTGGCCGAACTCGAACTGATCGGGCGGGTGCAGGTGGTGCGGGCACGGGCTGAGGACATCGTGCGCGGGCGCGGGCCTGTGACATCGCTGCGGGCCAGGATTGTCACGGCACGTGCGGTTGCACCGTTGGAGCGCCTGGCGGGGTGGACTGTGCCTCTCGTGCAACCCGGCGGGGAGTTGCTTGCCCTTAAGGGACGCTCAGCAGGTGACGAGGTTGAGGCTTCGCGGAACGTCCTTGAGCGCTTGGGGATCGTGTCGGTGGAGATTGTGGAGTGCGGCGAGGGAGTGGTGGACCCCCTCACGACAGTGGTCCGAGCCGCCAAGGCCAGTTAGTTGAATCATCAATAACTTGCCCGTTCGTCTACGCCGACCTCCGGCCTATCCGCTGACATAGGCGGTGACACCGCGGTGCAGAATATGTCCCGTGACCGACCACGAGACCCCGCTCACCGGCCTTGGCTGGCCTGTTTCGCGTGAAACGGGCGCCGATGTTTCACGGGAAACATCCCCGGCTGGGCTCGGATGGCCTGTTTCACGTGAAACCGGAAACGTCGCACCACTC
>CAZLZC010000167.1:0-4555 GCA_964563825.1 uncultured Actinomyces sp. | reverse complement strand
CGCGCGACAGCGGCACCGAAGACGGGGTAGTCGCAGGACGCATCGGAGTCGGTGCCGACGTCGATGACCTCATGCCCGGCTGCGCGCAGCCATTGACGCAGGGCTTCCTTCATCTCGAAGCCCGCGTGATCGCTGCCGATGGCGATTCTCATTCAGTCTCACTCCCTCGGTCCCTCGTGACCGCTCGCCGCCAGCGCTCCTGTCGCTCGGCGACGATCCGGCCGTCCCCTGGCTCCACGATGTCACGCGTCGCGATGGCGACGGGCGGCATCGCCTCGCCCAGCGCCGACATCGCCAGGCGCGTCGCTCCGACGACCGTCGCGTCGGCGACGGAGGACGGGCGTAGCGCGATGCCCAGGGCATCGGCGAGCAGAGCGACGTAAGCCGCATCACGGCTCCCACCCCCGAGTGTCGTGAGCGGAGCGGCGGGGGAAGCACCCGACTCGACGATGGCTGCATAAGCGGCGGAGACGGCGTAGGCCATCCCCTCGAGCACCGAACGCAGCATCGCCTCGCGCGTCGTCGCGAGCGACAGCCCCTGCCACGATGCGCGCAGGCCCGGATCGAGATAGGGACTGCGCTCACCCGCGACGAACGGCAGGAAGATCGGGTCGTCCGCCCGGATGCCCGACGCGAGCGCTGCCTGTGCATCATCGACACTCGCCCCCAACCACGCGAGCGCACGCTCCAGTGCAAGACCACCACTTTGCACGGCGGCGAGCCGGTAGTAGGCCGAGCCGATCGGGCCGACGGCAGCGAAGGTGTGCGTGCGCAGCGTCACGTCAGGGTCGGGGCTCGCAATGACACTGCTCAGTTGCGCGCCCGTGCCCAACGCCAAAGCACCCGCGCCAGGTCCGAGTCCGAGCCCATGGATGCCGCAGGCCGCATCGGCACCGCCGGTGGCCACCGGCAGCCCCACCAGCGGTGAATCCATGCGCGTCACCGTGCCCGCAATCGCGTCCGACGCGATGACGGGTGCAAGGAGATCCGGACGCACCCCGCATGCTTCCATCGCCGCAGGACTCCAGGCGCCTGCGACGAGGTCGTAGAGGAGCGTGCCGCTGGCATCGGACGGGTCGGTCGCGACCTCACCCGTGAGTTGCATGCGCAACCAGTCCTTGGCCTGGAGTGCCCAGCGTGCACGAGCTAGGGCCTCCGGCTCATGCGCAGCGATCCACGCGAGAGTCACCCCGGCGAATCCGGGGAAGGGTGCGGAGCCGAGGCGCGCGAGTTCGGCATCACCCAGCGTCTCGGCGATGCGGCGTGCCTCCGCAGCGCTGCGCGTGTCCGCCCAGATGACGGCCGGGCGCACGGGGGTGCCGTCGGCCTCGCAGAGCACAACACCGTGCATCTGCCCGCTCAAGCCGATCGCCTCAGGAGGCGCATCCGCTCCCGCGAGCGCTTCACGCGCCGCATCGAGCGCCGCGGTGAGCCAGGCCTGCGGATCCGTCTCGGCCCAACCCGGCCGCACCGAGTCGACGGCGTAGGGGCGCACCGCGGAGGAGACGACGTCCCCGCCCGGGTCGACGACGGCCACCTTCACCGACTGGGTGCCCAGGTCGATCCCGACGACGCGACGCATGAGCACATCCTGCCGCGCTAGCCTCGCTCCCGTGCCTACGGTCGCCTGTATCGGCAGTCTCAACGTCGATCTCGTCGTGCGTGTTGCCCGGATGCCGGGCACCGGCGAGACCGTGATGGGCCACGCCCTCGAGCGCCACCTGGGCGGCAAGGGGCTCAATCAAGCCCTCGCAGCGGCCCGGGCGGGTGGTGATGTCGCACTCGTCGGCGCCGTCGGCACCGACGATGGCGGTGCCTGGATGCGCGCGGAGCTCGGTGCGGAGGGGCTCGACCTCTCCGCCGTCGCCGATGTCGAAGGTCCGAGTGGCACGGCACTCATTGAGGTCGACGCGAGCGGCGCGAATCGGATCGTGGTGGTCCCCGGCGCTAACGGGTGGCTCACTTCTGACTACACGTCCGCACAGGTGCAGCGACTCGCGCCCGCGCGTATCGCGCTCGCACCGCTCGAGGTGCCGCCTATCGCTGTGCTCGGCGCGCTTCGTGCGGCGCACTCCGCCGGCATGCGCACCATGCTCAACACCGCACCCGTGCCCCCGGACGGTCTCCCCGAGGGCATCCTCGAAGTCACTGACATCGTCATCGCCAACGAGCATGAGGCGAGCCTGATCACCGGCCGCACCGTCGACGGCGTCGACTCGGCGTACGCCGCTGCGCGCGCACTCCGCGATCTCGGTGCGGGCAGCGCGATCGTCACGCTCGGCGCAGAGGGTGCCGTCTGGTCGACGCCCGAGGGTGAGGGCCATACGCCGGCCTATCCCGTCACGGCCATCGACACGGTGGCCGCTGGCGACGCGTTCTGTGGAGTGCTCGCTGCATCCCTGGCGGAGGACCTGCCCTGGGAGTTGGCGCTGCGCCGTGCGAGTGCCGCCGGGGCGCTCGCCACCACCATCGCGGGCGCGGCTCCTTCCCTGCCCTCGGCAGAAGCCATCCAACGACTAGTGGAGGACACGTGATCTGGCATCCGCAGCTCGCCTCGCTGCTCGCTCGCTTCCGGCACGCCAATGCGATCGCGGTGCTGGACGCGCCGTTCCCGACGTACCCCGACGTCGAGACCGTCGATCTCATCGTGCGCCGCGGACTGCCGACCATCCCCGACCTCGTCGACCTCATCCTCGCCGAGCACGAGGTCAGCAGTGTCGTCATGGCCGAGGAGTTCCGCCAGCACGTCGACGCTGCTACTCAAGCCGACTACCTCTCGCACCTCGGCCAACTGCCCGTGGAGTGGATCCCGCACGTCGACTTCAAGGCGGAGGTGGGGCGCTGCCTCGGCATCGTGCACACCGGCGACCCGGTGCCCTACAGCAACGTCATCCTGCGCTGGGGATGACATGAAGCGCACCCTGGTGCCGCGCATGGAGCCCTACGCGACCTCCATCTTCGGCGAGATGTCGACCATCGCCGCCGAGACAGGGGCGATCAATCTCGGTCAGGGCTTCCCTGACACAGACGGCCCCGATGAGATCAAGATGGTCGCTCGTGCCGCGATCGCCGAGGGCAAGGGCAACCAGTACCCGCCCGTGCACGGCCTGCCCGATCTGCGGGCCGCGATTGCCGAGCATCAGCAGCGCTTCTACGGGCTGTCGATCGATCCCGCTACGGATGTCGTCGTCACCACGGGCGCGTCCGAGGCCATCCAGTCTGCGCTCCTCGCCCTGTGCGACGTCGGCGATGAGGTCGTCGTCTTCGAGCCGTGGTTCGACATCTACGCCGTCGGCATCGCGCTGGCGAATGCGACGCGGGTGAGCGTGCCGCTGCGCCCGCCTTCCTTCCGCCCCGACATCGACGCGCTGCGGGCCGCAATCACCGACCGCACCCGACTGATCCTGCTCAACACCCCGCACAACCCCACCGGCGTTGTCTTCACGCGCGAGGAACTGCAGGCGATCGCCGACATCGCGATCGAGCGCGACCTCGTCGTCATCTCGGACGAGGCCTACGAGCATCTGTGGTACGACGGGCACCCCCATGTGCCCATCGCCACGCTGCCCGGCATGGCGGAGCGGACTGTCACCATCGGGAGTGCGGGCAAGTCCTTCTCCTTCACGGGTTGGAAGGTCGGCTGGGCCACGGGACCCACCGATCTCATCCGCGCCGTGCGCGCCGTGCGCCAGCATCTGTCCTTCGTGTCCGGTGGACCCTTCCAATACGCCATCGCCCACGCGCTGCGCATGCCCGACTCCTACTTTGCCGACTTCCGGCACGGGCTTCAGGAGCAGCGCGACATCCTCACCGCCGGCCTGCGCGATCTCGGATTCACCTGCGTGGAGTCCGAGGGGACCTACTTCCTCACGACCGACCTGGGCCCGCTCTCGGACTACCCCGATGCACTCACCGCCGCGCGCGCCCTACCTCAGTTAGCCGGTGTCGTCGCCATTCCGCTCCAGGTTTTCTGCGATCACGCTGGGGTCGGGGAGCGCTCCCTGCGGTGGGCCTACTGCAAGCGCCCGGAGGTGCTCCGCGAGGCCCTCGACCGCCTTGCCGCCCTGCAATAGGGCACCATGGTCCGATGCCGCAGATCGAATACGTGACACTCGCCCACCACGCTGAGGCCGTCAACGGCCTGCTCTACCTCCAGGGCGCGGGGTGGACCGACCTTGAGCAGCCCATCGATGGTGAGGGCAACCTCGGCATGCTCCACCTCGGCATCGGCGTGAGCATCACGATCGGTTGGAACGAGACCAACCGCAACTACCCCCTCACCATCAGCGTGGAGCACGAGGATGGCGAGCAGCTCTTCGCCGTCGAGGGCAGTGTCGAGGCCGGCCGCCCCGCTGGCGCGACTCCCGGAGCTGACCTGCGCAGCGTGCTCGCAGTGAGCGGCGAAGTGCAGTTCGGTCGCCCCGGTGGCTACGTCGTGCGCGCCTACATCGGTGACGACGAGGGTGGGAGCGCGCGCAATGTGTCCTTCCGCGTGCACTTCCCCGGTGCCGTGCAGGCACCTCCGGCGGGTGGACCCGCCGACTTCTCACTCTGA
>CAZLZC010000166.1:0-4619 GCA_964563825.1 uncultured Actinomyces sp. | reverse complement strand
GCTCCTCAGTGTGGGGTTGCGGGGGAAATCCGAGAATGTCGCCCGGATTTCCCCCGCTACCCCTGGGAAGCTCGCGTCACCACGAGGAGTTGTACGTGTGTCCTCCGCCCACGCTGATGTGCACGTGGAGGCTGCACTGGTCGTCGGCCCAGTTGGCACCGGATCCGGCCTCGATCGTGCAAGAGAGAGATCCATCACCGCCCGAGACGCTCACGTTGCCGGTCAGGGTCGCTGTCGCTGCCGAGCCGGGATTGGCCACGTCCATCGAGTAAGCGAGCTTGATGGCGAACTTCGGATGGCGGTTGTAGCGGTGCGTCAGGAACTTCCACGACGTACTGCGCTCGAAGCTGAACTCCACATCGCCGGCCAGGATGCCGGTGTCCGAGTCGTACTTCAGCTCGAAGATCTCGGTGACGGCCCCGTGGTGGTAGTCGAAGTCCAGCTCCAGGACATCGAGCTTGCCGCAGTTCATGGCGATATCCCCGGTGAAGGACAGTGAGGTCTTCTTCGCCATATCCATTTGCCCGCTCGTATCCGCGGAGAAGGATCCGCACTCGCCAGCACCGAAGGGCACGGTCATCGACATGTCGAATGCGAACTCCTCGACGTCGAAGCCTCCCCCCGTCCACTGCCAGTCGGTGACCGAGACGCTGCCATCCATGGCCAGGCCGGCCTCGTTAGCGCTGAGATCAAACGAGTTGCTGAAGTTACCCATCGGGAGCACCATGTCGCCCGCGAAGGTGATCGAGTCATCCGTCTCGGACAGCAGGATCGAGAGCTCCATCTCCTTGAAGTCGAATCCACCGACGGTGATGTCGGTGATCCCGACGTCGTAGGTAAACACGGGCCCGTCATCGCCGTCCTCGATAGCGACGTCGAAGTTGACCGTGCCGTCGCCAAGCTGGCCGTCGAAGGACAGGGACGCGCCCTTGGGCAGGGTCTCCAGCCCCACCTGGCACCCGCGCGGCGCGAAGTTGATGGAGAAGTCCTTCGCCGTGAAGACACCCTGTCCAAGCGACACCCCGGAGTTGCCCCCGTCGGAGGAGAAGTCGAAGAGGAAGCACGGGTCGGTGTAGGAGATGTTGACCGCCATGTCCCCCTTCATCCAGTCGGTGCCGGACATCACCTTGGACGCCTTCGTCGGATCCTGGTAGACCGTGGCGCTCACTCCCAGGCCCGGCTCGCCGTCCTCGAAGTCGACCTGCGCGCTGATCGCCCACAGGTGCAGGCCCGGGACACCGAATGCGTCATCCCAGAGGTAGACCCAGCCGTGCTCCGGGTGCGGCAACGGCGTCGTCACGCCATCCGGCGGCGATGTGCCGTCGGAAATGGTCACCGAGTCCACCTCGACCGGCACGCTGCTGCCATTGACGGACACGGTCACCCGCAGAGAGCTCAGGGGCGAGGAGCCGACCGTGAAACTGACCGGCACAGCGGTCCACTCGGAGCCGACGCTGAACTCCTGAGCAGTCGAGGTCCCCCCGGCCGGGCCCAGCGAGATCTTGCCCGTGGCCAAACTCGTGTCCGAACTCGACTTCAGGTAGACCATCGCCTGCCACGTCGTGCCGGCCGCATATGTGCCGCCGATGTCCGAGCTGGCGGCCATGTCGATGTAGCTCGACCCACCGCCGGAGCCAGTAGGCGTCAGCTTGAGGTAGCCGCTACCGGACTGTGCCGCTGCACCATCGAAGACGATCGCCTGCGATGCGCCGCTGTTCGGCGTCCAGGGGTTCGTCAGGAGGGCGACCTGATCGAGATAGAGCGTTGCGCCCGGAGTGTTGCTCAGCACCTGCACGGTGAATCCGGTGTGACCGGACTGCGCGACCGTGACGGGGATACTCAGCGTCTGCCATTCGCCATTGGCGGTGAAGGCCTGCTGCCAGGTCTCCTTCGTCCCGCCATTGGACGTCACCACAAAGGTCCCACTCACGTTCGCCCCACCGGTGCGCACGAAAGCCGTAGCGCTGAGCTGATCCCCCACCGAGGTGGACTGGCTCGCCGAGTACTCCACTCCCGTGCCTGCGCTGGACACCGAGAACTCCATGACGCCATAACTGGAGTCGTAGGCATTCGCTGGATCGTCCATGACGTTCCAGGTGACGCCTGACCCAGCCGCCGACCACGGATCCGACTGCTCAATGATCACCGGAACGAGAGTGAGCTCGTCCACGTCGAGCTGGCCGCCGGAGTTGAGCACGATCCTCGGGATGAGGGTGTTGGCGTTCCTGGTCGTGTTGAGAGTGAGCTGCACGGCAGTCCAGTCACCGCCCACGGTGAAGGGCACGCTCGCAGTGTCCGTCGCAGTGCTGCCATTCGCGGCACCCAGGGACATGGTGCCGCTCACTGTCGCACCCGTCGTCGAGCGCACGTATGCCTCGAGCCTGTACGACGAACCAGCCACGACCTGGATCGGCTTGCCATCGACGTCAGCCGTGATCGTGTCACCCATGCCACCACCAGCACCGGACGTGCCAAACCGAAGGTAGTTATGCCCATTCGTCGCATCGGAGGCGTTGTCCTCGATGGTGAGGGATGTCTTCCCGCCGGAGGGCTGAACTGCCGACCAGTAGTTGACGTCGCGGCTCTCGATGTTGTCCACCCAGATCGTCGCGCCCGGCGGCAGATCTATCTCATTGCGCAGAACCGTGCCTGCAGTGCTCGTGATGGGCACGCTCAGGATGATCTGCTGCCACGTCGTTGTGGCAGCGAAGCCATACCGGTACGAGTCGAGGATGTTTCCGTTCGCATCCTGAGTCCGCACCCAGGCGGTCACCGCGCCAACGGTGCCGCTGGGCGACCTGACCCAGAAGGACATCTCATGTTCCGTGCCGGGCTTGGGCTTGTAGTTCGCGTTGTCGAAGTACGTGGCCGATGACTGGCTGCTCTTGTTCGAGAAGATGACGTAGCCCTCGCCGGACTGGGCATTGGCGGGATCGTCGCCGATCCCCTCCACCCCGACGAAGCCGTTCGGGTCCGGCGTGTAGGTCAGCCAGTCATCCACCGTCGCCAGGCCGATCTCCGTGATCGATACGTCATCGACATAGATCGGATTCGTTCCGGTCGCATCGGTGTAGCTGATCTGGACGCTGAAGGTCGACGTTGGCGAAGCGACCGGCACTTGCACCACAGCATTCGTGAACTGAAAAGCCGTGGCCGGCAGCGTGACGGTGGTGCTCTGGCTGGATGAGCCAGCAGATGCCGTCACCGTCACCGGCTGGGAGTTGTTCGCCGTCTGAGAGGTGATCCAGACCGATGCGTTCCAAGTGGAGCCGACGGCCGGGGCCTTCTGGGGAGTCACCGTGTATATGTTCTTCATCGTGGCGCCGGCGCCCGGCTGGATGAACATGGCGCCCGGGCGGGATCGTGCGAGCGCCCATGGGACCTCAACGACCGGATTTGGATTCGCATTAGATTGATTGGGCGCGCTGATCGACGACGTCCATCCACCCGGGACGCTCGGCGCACCGAGGGTGCCGACCTGGCTTGAGTTGATGTCCGAGACGGTGACCGAGACATCATCGACGTAGAGCGACTGACCGGCATAGCCCGGCAAAATGTCGACTCCGACATTGGGCCAGGTCACGGTGCCTAGCATGGTTCGAGAGACGGTCACCTCCTGCCACGCGCCTGTTCCCGTGAAGGCATTGGAGGTCTGCGTGTTCGCTCCCTCGGAGATGAAGAAGTAACCTTGCACGCCCGGCGGACTCTTCACCCATGCGGTGGCTGTCACGATCGAGCTGGGCGCCGGCATCTGAGCGAATCCATAGAAGGCATTGGAGAGATCCGAGTTGCTCGGGTTGATGACCTCAAGTGAGTTCGTCCCCCCATGCGCTTCGTCACTGGTGACCCTGACGATCGAGTTGCCCGTGCTAGACAGCCAGGGCACCTGCTGCAGAACCTGGTCATCGACGTAGAGCTCAGCATTGGTCGTCGTCATCGTCAGACCCGGTCGGAGATCTGTGTAGCCAGAAGCCGTGATGGTGGAAGTAACAGAGATGGGTGTCCACGTCGTGTCGACACTGAACGACTTGGTGGCCACCTGATCGGCGCTCGATGTGCTTCCCGTGGCGGCCAACGTGATGGTCCCGTCCACCGTCCCGCTGGCAGCTCGCACCCACGCTTTGTAGGTGTATGTCCCGTCCTTGACGGGGGTCTCGCCGGTCGAGTATTGGAATGGTTGGCCGCTGATGGAGTTGGAGTACAGGGACAGGGCTCCGGAGCCGGTTCGCGCCGTGCCCGCGTCAAGCCAGACCACGGCCGGCTGAGCCGTCCCGGGCGACGACAGGGTGGCATTCTCCAGCCAGTAATAAGTCAGGTCGTCCCAACGGATCCCCAGTGACGTGCTTACCCCGTCTGGGACCTGGCCGAAGTGACCGCCGTACGGCGACGAGATCGCGATGGTGTCGGTGAAGATGAAGTCGCCGGTGGTCTTGTTGGTGACATAGGCGGTGGCTTGCTTGCCCGTCGAGTTGATGCGCACCTGATACCAATCGCCGCGCGTCACATTCGGGGCCTTTGCGCTGCCTATAAAGGTCTTGGTCGTCTTGTTGCATTTGAAGAAGCCGCCATCATCGTTCAACGTCTGCAGACGGAAGCAGTAACCGTTCATCGTGGAGTAG
>CAZLZC010000165.1:0-4634 GCA_964563825.1 uncultured Actinomyces sp. | reverse complement strand
ACCCCGGGCAACCCGGCCAAGCGGACCTTCCAGGCCCTGCGCATCGAGGTCAACGACGAGCTCGACGTCCTCGCCCGCGCCATCCCCGCCTCCCTCGACTGCCTCTCGGTCGGTGGCCGCATGGTCGTCATGAGCTACCAGTCGCTCGAGGACAAGATCGTGAAGCAGGCCTTCACCGCCGGCGCCACCACGTCAGCGCCCCACGGCCTGCCGGTCGTGCCCGACTCGATGAAGCCGTGGCTTCGACTCATCACTCGCGGTGCCGAGAAGGCCTCCGAGTCAGAGATCTCCAGCAATCCGCGCTCGCAATCGGTGCGAGTGCGCGCAGTAGAGCGGGTGGCGGCATGAGCTCAACAGCGAGGAAACTCGACTACGACGACTTCGAGGATCGCTCGGGGGAACCCGAGAGCATCATCCTCGTCCGCGAGTCACGCCGTACCCGCACGCGCACCCGCGCCCATCAGCACGCCGCCCCGCGCCCCCGACTGCTGCCCGCCACCACCTCCAAGCGCCGCGCCCGCCTCGGCATCTTCGCGATCGTCTGCCTCGCCATCGCCACCGTCGGCCTGGTCTCCATGCTCATCGTCAACACCATGCTCGCCTCCGGTGCCTTCACCGTCTCCGAGCTGCAGGCCGAGAAGGCCCTGCTGCTCGAGCAGGAGCAGCAGCTCACCGAGGAGATCGCCATCGCCTCCTCACCGCTGCTGCTGGAGGAGAAGGTGCGCGCCATGGGCATGGTGCCGCAGGACGCACCGGCCTTCATCGATCTCGAGAGCGGCGAGATCATGGGCAACACCGTGCCGCAGCCCGCGCCGATCGTCGTCGATCCGGCCGAGGGCACCTACGTCAACGGCTACCTCATCGATCCCGCCACCGGCGAGATCTACCTCGACCCCTACACCGGCCTGCCCATCACCCAGGACGGCCAGCCCATCGGCTACGACGGCGAGACCGTCGACGGCGTCGGGGGAGAGGACGCGATCCAAGATCCCGACACTGGGCAGTGGGTCGACCCCGTCACCGGTGATCCCATCGCGACACCGGATCCGGGCTCCGGCGAGGCCGAGATCGGCCCGCAGCCCGGCGAGAACGACCCGGTCAACGGCGAGGACCCGCTCACACCGGTCGCACCGCTCGAGCCGGTGCCCGGCGACGGCTCCACCGAGATCGCTCCCGGCGACGTCGAGGTGCCGCAGGCCCCGTGACCACCACCACCCGACAGCGCCCGCCTAGTGGGCGGGCGCAGACGCAGAGGAAGCGGCCACCCGCGCCGCCGCAGTCGACACCGCTGCGCCTCGGCAACCCCAGGCGTCGTGCCGGGATCCTGCTCGTCTTCGTGCTCATCGTCTTCACGATCTTCGCCGGCCGCCTGCTCGAGCTGCAGGGCTTCCGCGGTGACGCACTCGCTGCTGCCGCCGTCGACCAGCGCACCACCACCGTCAAGGTGCTCGCCGACCGCGGTGACATCGTGGACGCGCGCGGCGTGCCGCTGGCGATCACGGTCGAGTCGCGCCACGTCACGGTCGACCAGACCCTCATCTCCGACCCGCTCGGCACCGCGCAGGCGATCGCCGCGGTGATCGGCACCCCCGCGGGCCCGCTCGTCGAGCGGCTCACCGGTGAGCGGCGCTTCGCCTATGTCGTCAAGGACATCACCCCCGAGCAGTGGCGCCAGATCGACGAGCTCGGCCTGGTCGGGATCTACTCCGAGCGCGCCCTCGAGCGCGTCTACCCCTCCGGTGACGTCGCCGCCAATGTCGTCGGCTTCGTCGGCGGTGAGGCCGGCGGTGGCCTCGCCGGCATCGAGTACGCCATGGACGAGCGCCTCGGCGGCGTCGACGGCTGGCGCACCTTCGAGCGCGTGAGCGGCGTCGCGATCCCCGGCTCCGCCGAGACGGTGGAGGATCCGCAGCCCGGCAGCCCCGTGCAGCTCACCATCGATCGCGACATCCAGTACGTCGCCCAGCGCGCACTCGCCAACGAGGTCATGGCGACCGGTGCGGAGAGCGGCTCCATCGTCGTCATGGACCCGCGCACCGGCGACATCCTCGCCCTGGCCGCCGTGCCCACCTTCGACGCCAACGACCCCGGCGCGGCCGACGAGGCCAACCGCGGCAACCGCGCCATCACCGACGTCTTCGAGCCGGGCTCCACCGCCAAGGTCATGACCGTCGCCGCCGTCCTCGAGGAGGGTGGCGCTGACGCGAAATCAATGTTCAGCATCCCGCCGACTCTCGACCGCGGCGGCAAGACCTTCCACGACGCCACGGAGCACGCCGGCTACGAGTGGGATCTCGCCACGATCCTCGCCCAGTCGTCCAATATCGGCACGATCCTCGCCGCGGAGACGGTGCCCGAGGACACGGTCTTCTCCTACTTCGAGAAGTTCGGTATCGGCCAGCCCTCCGGTATCGGCCTGCCGGGGGAGTCACCCGGCTACCTGACCCCGATGTCCGACTGGTCGGCGACGACCTTCCCCACGATGGTCTTCGGCCAGGGCTTCAGCGTGAACGCCGTCCAGATGGCCGACGTCTTCTCCACCATCGCCAACGACGGTGTGCGCATGCCGGCACGGATCATCGCCGACCCCGCGGTGCCTGCGGGTGAGGGTGAGCGCGTCGTCAGCGAGCGCACCGCCAAGACGATCCGCGAGATGCTCGAGCGCGTCGTCGCCGACGGCGGCACCGCGCCCATGGCCGGCATCCCCGGCTACCGCGTCGGCGGCAAGACCGGCACCGCGCAGGTCATCGACCCGGAGTGCGGCTGCTACAACGGCGACACCATCGGCTCCTTCATCGGCATGGCACCCATCGAGGCTCCCGAGCTGGTCATCGCGGTCACGATCGTCAAGCCCAAGGTGACCCAGATGGGTGGTGAGCTCGCCGGACCCGTCTTCCGCGAGGTCATGACCTACGCCCTCCAGGCCCAGAGGGTCGCGCCGATCACGCCGAAATCCCGGTAACGCCGGTAGCGTGCTGACGTGTCGATCGACCTGCGGCCTGCGACCCCGCCGGCGCCCCTGACGCTGGGCGCCATCGCCGCTGCCTGCGGGCTCACGACCACCACCCAGGACATCGCTGTCACGGGGGTGACCCACGACTCCCGTGCCGTGCGGCCGGGTGACCTCTTCGCTGCCCTGCCCGGAGCACACGCCCACGGAGCGGCGTATGCGGAGCAGGCTGCCTCACTCGGTGCCGTCGCCGTCCTCACCGATGCGGTGGGCGCCGAGATGGTGAGTGACCTGCCGGTGCTGCTCGCCACCGATCCGCGCGAGGCGCTCGGATCGGTAGCGGCGGAGATCTACCGCCACCCCGCGCGCGACCTGCTGCTCATCGGTGTCACCGGCACGAATGGCAAGTCGACGACGGTGCACCTGCTCGAGGCCGGCCTGCGCGCCGCCGGTCACACGACCGGCATCATCGGCACCACCGGCGTGCGCATCGGCGACCGCAATGTGCCCAATGACCGCACCACGCCCGAGGCACCCGACCTGCATGCCCTGCTCGCGTTCATGCGCGAGGAGGGTGTCACCGCCGTGGCGATGGAGGTCTCCAGTCACGCACTCGTGCTCGGCCGCGTCAACGGGGTCGTCTACGACATCGCGATCTTCACCCAGCTCAGCCAGGACCACCTCGACTTCCACGGCACCATGGAGGACTACTTCGCCGCCAAGGCGGACCTCTTCACCGCGGCCCGCGCGCGCCGCGCCGTGATCGGCGTCGATGGCATGTGGGGGCGCCGCCTCGCCGACCACTGCGAGATCCCTCAGATCACCTACGCCCTAGACCATGATGCGGACGTGGCCTGCGCGTCCGTCGTCACCAGCCCCGCGGGCCAGACCCTCACCCTCCGCGATGACTCCGACCTGGTCGAGGCCGGTGCACCTCTCGAGATCGAGGTGGGACTGCCCGGCCGCTTCAACGCCGCCAATGCCCTGGGCTCCTGGACCGCGCTGCGCGCCGCCGGGATCGCGCCGGAGGTGCTCGCCACCGCGCTCGCCGATGTGCACGTGCCCGGGCGCATGGAGATCATCGACGCGGGCCAGGACTTCACCGCCATCGTCGACTACGCCCACAGCCCCGACGCCGTCGAGCGCGTGATCTCAGCCGTCATCCCGCGGGGCCGGCGCATCGTCGTGCTCGGCTGCGGGGGAGACCGCGACCGCGAGAAGCGCTACGCCATGGGCGACGTGGCCGCAGCCGGCGCTGACATCCTCATCGTCACCGACGACAACCCGCGCTCGGAGGATCCCGCGGCGATCCGCGCCGCGATGCTCGCCGGTGCTCAGGCCATCGGCGGTGACATCAGGGAGATCGGCGACCGCCGCGAGGCGATCGCCGCCGCCGTCGCGGTGGCCCAGCCGGGCGACGTGCTGCTGCTCCTCGGCAAGGGACATGAGGCGGGGCAGGAGGCCGCCGGAGTGATCACCCCCTTCGACGACCGCCAGGAGCTGCGCGCCGCGATAGAGATCGTCAAGCGGGGCGGCTCATGATCCCCATGACCCTCGCCGAGGTCGCCGGAGTAGTGGGCGGGCGCCTGGTCGACGGCGAGCCCGACATCGTCGTCACCGTCGCCGCGAGCGACGACCGCGACTGCGTGCCCGGCACGCTCTTCGCCGCCATCCGCGGTGAGCG
>CAZLZC010000164.1:2768-4691 GCA_964563825.1 uncultured Actinomyces sp. | reverse complement strand
ACCCTCGCCGCGCGTGGCGATGGAGCGGAAGAACACCCCGTCGTCTGCAGTGGAGTTCATACGGATCCGGTCGCCGAGCAGGGCGCCACCGCCCCGTGATCGCGTGGGATCGACGGCCAGCACGGCAATGCGCACCTTGCCTGCGCTGTCGAGGCGCATGCGCCGGACGATCTCGTCGGTGAGGCTGGACTTGCCGGAACCGCCTGTGCCGGTGATGCCGAGCACGGGGACGCGGCGATGATCGCGTGACGTCTCCAGGACCTCGAGAGTCCGCGCATCCACCTGCTCATCGGCGATCGCCGTGAGCAGCCGACCGAGGGCTACCTCGTCCCCTGTCATCACCGCCTCGAGTGGCGGACTATCTGGCCTTGTGCGCTCTCGACACGTGGCGAGCATGTCGTCGATCATGCCTACGAGCCCGAGGCGCTGGCCGTCCTCGGGTGAGTAGATGCGCACACCCTGGCGGGCGAGAAGTGCGATCTCATCGGGCAGGATCACGCCTCCGCCCCCGCCGTAGACACCCACATGATCAGCGCCTGCCTCGCGCAAGGAAGCGCGCAAGTAGGTGAAGTACTCGACGTGACCGCCCTGATAGGACGAGATCGCTACGCCGTCGGCGTCCTCCTGGATGGTGGCGCGGACAACGTCGGCCACGCTGCGATCGTGGCCCAGGTGGATCACCTCAGCGCCCTGCGACTGCAGGATGCGGCGCATGATGGTGATGGCCGCATCGTGTCCGTCGAAGAGGCTCGCGGCGGTGACGAAGCGCAGGGGCCGATCGGTCACGCCGCCTCCAGGTGCACACTCATACAGATACTTTGACGTCTAAGTATCTGCAGCCTAGGGCGCCGGTGGCGGGGGAGCAAGCCGCACGATCCGGTCGGCGATGAGGTCCGCCTCCTCACGGTCGTGCGTCACGTGGATGGCCGGTGTCCCCTGATCGCGCAAGAGCGCCCTCACGTCGACAGCGAGGCGGTCGCGCAGGTCCCGGTCCAGCGCGCCGAAGGGCTCGTCGAGGAGGAGGAGCCGCGGGCGGGGGGCCAGGGCTCGTGCCAGGGCGATGCGCTGTGCCTCGCCGCCGGAGAGCGTGGCGACGTCTCGTAGCTCGAAGCCGGGAAGGCCCACGAGCTCGAGGAGTTCGGCGACTCGCTGAGCTCGACCCTCGGGCGGCAGCCCGAAGCCGACATTGCCTGCGACGTCGCGATGCGGGAAGAGCAGCGGATCCTGGAAGACGAGGCCGATGCGTCGACGATGGGCTGGCACCAAAGCGATGTCCTCGCCAGCCCACATGATCGTCCCGGAATCGGGACTCTGGACTCCTGCGATGCAACGCAGGAGCGAGCTCTTGCCCGAGCCGCTTGGACCGAGGAGCGCAACGATCTCCTGCGGGGCCACATCGAGGTCGAAGTCATGCAGCAGGGGACGACCGTCGTAGGAGATGTTCAGTGCGCGCACCTGCAGGCCGGATGTCGCGTCGCTCATGGCTTCACCAGCCTCCACTTCGTCGCGGACGAATGCGCTCTGCCACGCCGACGATGAGCAGCGTGACGAGGAGCAGGATGACCGACAGGGCGGCGGCCACACCCGCATTGGCCTCACCGGGTCGCCCGAGGAGACGCACGATCTGCACGGGCACGGTGGGAGCGTCGAGGCGCACGAGGAACGCCGTCGCCCCGAATTCGCCGAGGGCGACGGCAGCAGCCAGTCCTGCGGCGACGGTCATCGCTCGCAGCGCCAGACCGCCCTCCGTGGCCCACCACGCGCGCAGCGGTGGGGCGCCGAGGGTCGCGGCCACCTGGCGCATGCGCGGGTCGAGGGAGCGCAGCAGCGGCAGGACCACGCGGATGACGATCGGCAGCGCCACCAGTGCCTGACCCAGGGGTACGAGCAGCCACCATCCGCGCATATCGACCGGTCCGCGTA
>CAZLZC010000164.1:0-2668 GCA_964563825.1 uncultured Actinomyces sp. | reverse complement strand
GCTGCCGCGGGGAAGTCGAGCCGCTGCACGGTCGCCGAGTAGATCTCCACCTCGATGGTGGGGAGTGAGGGGTCGCCGAGCACGAGGACGACTCCGAAGGAGGTGAACGTGAAGAGGAAGACGAGTGCTGCTGCGCCGAGGAGTGCGGGGCGCAGCAGGGGCAGCGTGACGCGCGCGAAAGTGCGTGCGGGCCCGATGCCGAGGGTGCGCGAGACGTCGAGCAGGCGCGCATCCAGATGACCCCAGAGGCCTCCGACAATGCGCACGACGAGCCCGACGTTGAAGAACACGTGCGCCACGATGATCGCCGCCGTGGTGCCGGCGAAGGGCAGGATCTCGCGGAAGGCCAGTCCCACCACGATGGTGGGCAGGATGAAGGGCACTGTGATGATCGCGAGCAGGGTGCGCCGCGCGGGAATGTCAAGCCGATAGAGCGCGTACGCCGTGGGGAGCGCGAGGAGGACGCTGAGCACAGTGCTGACAGCCGCCTGGATTGCCGTGTAGGCGACGATGCGCCAGGTGGAGGGCGCCACGAGCGTCTCCCACGCCTCCGGGCCGAGACCGGCGATCACGACCGCCGCGACCGGGATGATGACCAGCGCGCCGACGACGGCAAGGGGCGCGACTGCCCAGATAGCTCGGGGCGTGCCGAGCGTCACCTGAGGACGACCTGCGTCCACTGCTCGATCCACTCGTCGCGTTGCGCTGAGATCTCTGCAGCGTTGAGTTCGAGCGGAGCCTCCGGTCGCGTGACGAAGCGCTCGAAGACCTCCGGCAGCGCCACGGAGTCACGGGCGGGGAAGACGAACATCGACAGGGGTACATCGGCCTGGACCTCTGGCGACACGAGCCAATCGACGACCGTGCGGGCGGCGTCGGGGTCCGGCGTTCCGCGCAGCACACCGGCGAACTCCACCTGGCGATAGCAGCCGTCGAGCATGACGGAGGTCGATGGGCGTTCAGGCTTGGGCTCCTCGGCGTAGACGATCTCTGCGGGCGGGCTCGTGGAGTACGACACGACGAGCGGCTTGTCGCCACCACCCCCGCCAGCGGTGAACTCGGTGAGGTAGGCCTCCGACCACCCGTTGACGACCATCACGTCGTTGGCGCGCAGTCGCTCCCAGTAGTCGGGCCACGCGTCGCCGTAGCGCGCGATGGTCGCGAGGAGGAACGCGAGCCCAGGAGAGGACGTCGCCGGGTTCTGCACCACGAGCAGGCCGCGATAGCGCTCATCGGCAAGGTCCTCAAGCGTGGACGGCGGCGCGATCCCCTGCTCGGCGAACCATCCGTCGTCGATGTTGACGCACACGTCGCCGTCGTCCACGGGCGTGACGACGCCGAGACCGGCGTCGCGCAGCTCCTCGCGGAGTGCTTCCGGGGATGCGACATAGGGGTCGAAGACATCGGCGTCGATTGCTCGCGAGAGCAGGGTGGTGTCGACGCCGAACAGCACATCGGCCTCGGGGTTGCCCGATGCCAGTACGGCGCGATTCACCATCTCACCGGCATCGCCAGCGGGGATGAACTCCACCGAGATGCCGCTGGACTGCTCGAATGCGGTGACCAGGTCTTCGCTGAGCGCGAAGGAGTCGTGCGTGACGACCCGCACGGTGCGCGGCTCCGGGGGGCTACTCGTGCTCGCGCTGCTGCTCGGGGTGGAGGATCCCGAGTCGGCAGGCGCGCCGCATGCCGTGAGTGCCAGGGCACCCGTGACGGCGAGCAGGGCGAGGGTCGGGCGTACGCGGCTCATCGGTCTCCCTTCGCTGGCATTACCCAGATCAGGTCTGCGGGTCGGCGGTGGCAACCGCCCTCTCAGCCCGACGTTCCCTCGAGCTCCCCAGGTATCCATGAGCATAGGCGGTCGGTGAGTGTGCCGCGCACTGCCATCGGTGGCAGGGTGGGCGCCATGACCTCCCTGACCGACCGATCCGTCATCGTCGTCGGCGCCACGGGCGGGCTCGGCCTGCCCATCGCGCGCGCCCTCGCTGCCGAGGGATGCCGGCTCACGCTCGTCGGTCGAGATGCCGAACGCATTCGAGCCACGGGAGTGCCCGGTGTCGCTGTCGGGGTTGACGTGCGCAAGGCGGCGAGTGCGGCGCACATCGTCGATGTGGCGACGGCCGAGCAGGGCGGGATCGACGGCATCGTCTACGCGGCCGGTGCTGTCGCATTCGGAGCTATCGATGAGCTGCCCGACGACGTCATGATCGAACTCTTCACGCTCAACACGCTCGCGCCCATCCGCCTGCTGCGTGCTGCGCTCCCCGCGCTGCGCGCGTCCGCCGCCGCAAGCCGCGAGCCCTTCGTCGCGCACATCAGCGCGGTGGTGGCGGAGCAGCCTCAGGCGGGGATGGCGGCGTACTCCGCGACCAAGGCCGCGTTGGCTGCCTATGACACCGCGGCGGCGCGTGAATTGCGGCGCGAAGGGATCCGCCTCGTGGATGTCCGCCCTCCGCACACCGAGACGGGGCTCGCGCAGCGACCGCTGGCGGGGTCTGCCCCCCGGCTCCCGCAGGGCCTGGAGCCGCAGCAGGTGGCGGATCGCGTCGTCGCGGCGTTGCGCGACGGTGAGAAGGACGTGCCGAGCTCGGCCTTCAGCGGCTGAGTGCAGCAATGCGGTCGAGGAGTCGCTTCTCCGACACCGGGTGCGGTGTCCCGAGGTGCTGCG
>CAZLZC010000163.1:1771-4737 GCA_964563825.1 uncultured Actinomyces sp. | reverse complement strand
AAGGTCAATCGAGTGGTCGCTGCTCTGGACGAGGGACCCCTGGAGTGGCAGGGAGAGCCGTATCCGAGGTTCGCTACCGATCTCTTCGGTCTGGACAGCACGGTGGGCTCGCTGTGGATGCAGGGCCGCTATGCCGCCTACCGCGGGATGTTCCAGCAGCTAGATGCGGCGGCGCGCGAGCGCGGCCCGGTGCCCCAGCCCGTGCCACCGCGACCGGCTGAGGACGAGCGTGTGCCCTTCATCGTGAGCTTCGTCCTGTGTGCGGATCGGCCCGATCGACCCACGGTGGAGCAGGTGGCGGCGATCGCCGAGACAGCGTCGGCCGCCGGATTGACGGCTGCGGGGACCAAGGCGATCGAACGTGGCCTGTGGTGCTCGGGCTTGCCCTCCATCGGCGTGCCTCTCGATGCGACCAGTGAGCCACTGCGGCTGCCCGCCTCGGCACTCGTGGTCAACGCGACAGGCGACCCCAAGACTCCGTGGCTGCGCGCGCGCGTCGCGGCGAGCACCATCGCGGGCGCGCGCCTGGTGTCATATAGCGGTACGCAGCATGGGCTGTATCGGCGCGTGGGATCGTCCTGCGTGGACTCCGCCGTTTCGCGATACCTCATGACCCTGCGACTGCCTGCGGGTGACGTGGCCTGTCCCTTCAGTACTGCCAACTGAATAGGCAGCGACAGGATCGCGCGTGGTGGCCCCGAGAGGATTCGAACCTCCGACACAAGGTTTAGGAAACCTCTGCTCTATCCCCTGAGCTACGGGGCCGGAGGGATCAATCTACCGGCGCCCATTGCCTTCTCCAGACCGCCCCGATGCAGGAACGGATCACAGGGAGGCGGCGGGCAGGGGGAACCAGCGAAGTTCATCGAAATCCGCTCCGAGGCTGGCGTCCTCGCCCGGGGCGGGGAGCGATCCGAGGATTGCCCGCGCTTCATCCAGATGTTCCGCCAGGGCGCTCAGCGGAAGGCGCTCGCGATGCTGGGGGTATCTCAAATGACCGTTGGCGTCGTAACCCACATCGGCCAGGCGCAGGGGAGGCTCGACCGGGCCCTCGCGATGAGTCCAACGCCCCGTGGCCGGATCGAAACGATAGAGGGGGAGCAGGCGCTCGCCATCGTCTGCGACGAGACGGACCGCTTCGATGATGTAGTCGGCCACCGCGTCTTCGACGAAGTAGTTGAAATTGACGCGCACCCAGCCGGGCTTGATGCCCTCGCAACCCTGGCGGATCTGGTGCTCGAAGGCGTGCGACTGGTCGAGGTCGATGCCGAGGAGCCGGTGTCCGTAGGGACCGGCGCAGGAGCATCCGCCCCGTGCCTGGATGCCGAAGAGGTCATTGAGGATCGCGACCACGGCGTTGTGGTGGAGGTATCCGCCCTGGGTCGCGCGGATGGTGAAGGAGACGATCGACAGGCGCTCCACGTCGGGGTTGCCGAGGATGTCGATGCGCGGGTGGTCACTCCATCGCGTGATCGCCCGGTTAAGGAGTTGATCCTCGCGGGCCTTGATGGTGTCGACTCCCACGGCCTGCTTGAGCTGGAAGAGCAAACCGGCGCGCACGGACTCGACGATCGCGGGTGTGCCGGCCTCCTCGCGGTGCACAGGGTCGTCGAGGTAGACGTGCTCCTCGGCATTGACGTAGGCCACGGTGCCGCCGCCGACGACGACGGGGACCGTGTTGGCCAGCAGGTCTCGCCGGATGATGAGGACTCCGGGGGTGCCGGGCCCGCCCACGAACTTGTGCGGGGAGAGCACGACCGCATCCTTGGCAATCGCGTGATCGCTGGGGTGCATGTCGATGTCGACGTAGGGCGCCGCTGCGGCGTAGTCCCAGACGGCCAGGGCGCCGTACTGGTGCAGCAACTCCGTCACTGCGTCGGTGTCCGTGAGGATCCCGGTGACATTGCTGGCTGCGCTGAAGGCCCCGATGACGAGCGGGCGGTCGCGGTGCTCACGCAGGGCTGCCTCGAGAGCCTCGAGATCGACATGGCCGTCGCGATCCTCGGGGATGGTGACCAGGTCGGCGATGGACTCGCGCCAGGGCAACTCATTGCTGTGATGCTCGAAGGGGCCGACGAGGACGACGGGGCGCTCGGCTGCGGGGATCGCTTCGCTCAGGCCGTAGCGCGCATCGAGATCCGCGGGGATGCGGAGGTTGAGGATGCCGACGAGTCGATCGATCGCTCCCGTGCACCCGCTGCCCGCGAAGATCACGCAGGTCGAGTCGTCGCCGTGCACGGCATCGCGGATGATGCGCCGCGCGTCCTCACGCAGCCGGGTTGTCTGCAGGCCCGTGCCACTGGACTCCGTGTGCGTATTGGCATAGGTGGGGAGGACCGCGTCGCGGATGAAGTCCTCGATGAAGTCCAGGGCCCTGCCGCTCGCGGTGTAGTCGGCGTAGGTGACGCGGCGCGGACCGAAGGGTCCGTGCATGACGCTGTCCTCGCCGATCACGGAGGCGCGAATGCGCTCGAGGAGGGGCGGCTCTGTGGTCACAGGCCCACGCTACGCCCGAGGGCGATGCAGCCCTAGGACTTCGCGTCGGACGCCGAGGAGTCGCCCAGCGGCTGGTCGAAGTCGGCGACGGCGACCTGGACCGGCCTGCGGATGATCCAGGTGAAGACGGCGATGATGGCAATGCCTCCGGCCAGGACCTCGGCCGTCTGCAGCCAGCCGCTGCGCGCGTAGTCGAGCACCGCAAAGCCGATCTGCTGGCTGAGGATGAAGACCGCCATGACCAGAACGAAGTAGCCGAAGGCCATGCGCAGCTTGTCAGGATGGATGCGCCCGACGATCGCGCTTCCGATGAGGGCTCCGACGATGGCTGCGCCCGTCACGATCAGGGTGATCGACCAGTTGATCCTGGTCTCGGGATTCAGGCTCACGACCGACCCCTGACCGAAGACGAAGATGTAGCCGGCAAGGCCGGCGAAGGACTTCATGGCGACGACGAGCAGGGAGGTCGC
>CAZLZC010000163.1:0-1671 GCA_964563825.1 uncultured Actinomyces sp. | reverse complement strand
CCGCCGCCGAGGAGGCCCACGGCCATGCCGATGAACACGGCCAGGATGGCCGCGACGGCGATCACGGGCTTGCCATCCCCTCGACCGCTGCGCTGAGCGTCGAGCCGGTGGCGGTCCACTGCGCCTCGAGGCTGAACCGGTCGGCGCGCACGTGCGTCTCCCGCCATTCGACGGGGCGGCCCTGCGCGGTGGCGCGCCGTTCGAGCAGCAGGACCGGGTCGTCAGGGGAAAGATCAAGCAGTCCGGCCAGGTGGCGGGGCGCGCGCTCGGCGGTCACGCGCTCTGATCCGCCGTCGATCGAGATGCCCATCTCCTGCAGCTCGGCGTACAACGCCGCGTGCGAGAGGTCACGATCGAGCAGGTCGGCGGCGAGATCGCGGGGGAGCCAGGAGACGTCGTGCGCGATCGGCTGATCGTCGGCGTAGCGCAGGCGCTCCAGGACAACCAACTCGGTCGCGGGATCGAGTCCGAGGCTGGTGGATACGGTCGCGTTGACCGTTGTCGCGAGGCGGAGTACGTCGCTGCGCGGTGTCGCACCCTGCGCGGCGACCGAATCGAAGAGAGAGGACAGCGTGCCCAGGCTCTGCCGGTAGACGGTCGGCTCGACGATCGTCGGCCTTCCGCGCTGACTGCGGAGCACTCCCTCTCCGCGCAGCACGCGGAGTGCCTCGCGGATGGTGTGCCGACTGACCTCGTACTCCTCGGTGAGGCTCAGTTCGCCGGGGAAACCCCCGGCGAACGCACCGGAGTCGATGCGCCTGCGCAGGTCGGCGTAGACCTGGGCCCACAACGGGAGCGGGTCACCCCGGTCCGGAAGTCGCGGGCCGGCCAAGGCGTCCGTGTCGGGCTGGGTCGAGGCCGGCCGGGTGGGCATGGAGTAAATGTACGGACATCCGGACAAGGATGCAAGAGCGGGGTGTGTTGGCCCGGAGGAGTCACCCCTGGCGGGCTTAGCCGATCTCGATGGCCGTGGCCAGCCACCGCCCGCGGACAACCTCGAGGCGAAGGGCGACCGCGCGAGCTCGCTCGCCACCGATGACGACGGCGCTTGCCTCGACGACCCCGGGCGCCGGAGACGTCACGCGCACCGAGCGCACGCGTCGGCACTGGGGCGCTCGCGCCTTGCCGGCGGGGTGCCGCAGCGCGGCAGCGCCGCGGCGCGCGAGCGTCTCGCGGATATCGCGCGTGACCCATCGGGTGAGTTGTCCCGGCGGCCTCTCGCCCGCGGCCACCTCCAGGATCGCTGGGGCGAGGCGAGCCACCCAGGGTGCCGGAGCGGGGAGACGACCGCCCTCGACGGGGAGGGGTTCGGGCGGTGGAGCGACAAGGCGCAGATGGCGGGCCGGAGGTGGAATGGCGGGGAGTCCACCGGGCACCTGCCACTCGAGGGGGAGGGGTTCTTCGGTCGTCTGCGCCGTCGTGGCAAGGGATGTGACGGACATGGCTGCCTCCAGGTGGTCACGGTCAGGAACGGGCGTGATGCATCTCGGTCTCGGATGACGTCGCTTGACGTCGCTTGATGTCGTTTAGTGCTGGATGTGCATTGCACGCCGCCCGCGCACGGGGAGTCAACGCGTACGCTCTCTCTGTGGATGAACCGAGCAGCGCCGCTGCGCGCTTCGATGATCTCCTGGCGGGGATCGCGGCCGAAGCCGAAGCCGCCGATGCCGC
>CAZLZC010000162.1:1235-4758 GCA_964563825.1 uncultured Actinomyces sp. | reverse complement strand
AAGCTGCCACCGACACAAAGGCCAGCGCGGGCATCACCAACGAACGGCAGAGAACGATGACCGGCCCTTTCCTCGCATGGAAGCAGGAAGGCTGTCCCCGCTGCACCAGACACTAGCGCCTCACAGAGCTGGCATCGTCAGCTCGCGGAAGCTAACGCGAACTACGACGTTCCACCCGCTGGGCCACAACGATTGCCATGGACTCAACGAATCCTCGCGTCACACGACCCACGCCTCGTGAATCACCGTCGACGTTTTCGTGCCGCACCTGCACGATGCTGGTGCCAGCCAGGTAGTAGTGGGAGAAGGCGTCTCCCCTCAGCTCCAGCTTGCCCGTCGGATCGGAAACCTTAAAGCTGACGTCGCTCCAGATCTCCAGTCCAGCAGTGCCAAAGAGCCTCGGCAGAGACCTCACCTGAGTGTCCACGGTGCTCTGTACTCGACCCGAACCCACCGCCTCGTCGCTGACGAAACTCGGACACGTGCTGGCTTGCTCGATAAGGAAGGCCCAGGCGCGCACGGCATGTTCACGGCTGCGGTATTGGTAGATGAATGACGTCAATTCGGTTGCAGCTCGTTGGCGCCCTGGTTCCCTAAGTGTCGCTCTCGACAGCATCAACTCCCTGGAGACCCTGCCTTCAATGAAGCGGAAGTCCACGGTCTCTCCGCCCTGACACAGGCGAGGGGCGCTGGCGTCACGACCGTTCGAGAAGAACTGCTCGACTCGCGGCGCGCCGGCACGATGCATCCAGCGAGGAACGTCCGCGGCAGTCAACGAAGAGTTCGCCAGGGTGCGCTCGCTCACCGGCCGGTAGGCACCCGCCTGAGCAGGTCCAGCGATCACGACAGTCATGCTGAGTGCAATCGCCGCAGACACGGCGAGGAAAGGACGCAACGTCGATTTCATCCCTAGAGATTGCCAGCACGTGTCCGACGAGTCCAGCGAATCAACGAATCCACAGCGTCACCAGCATTCACCGACCCACGACCACTTCGCCAGGAACCACGTGCACCGATGCGACGTGTGCCACGTGATCGCATTCGTATCGACGCCCCACCACGTCGTGAGCCATACGGCGTAGGTGATCTCCGTCCTACTCAACTCGTTATCCGCGTCGGGCGGGAGTTCCCGCCAGCCCCGCCGGATGAGCGGTCCCGGCGCCCAGTAGTGGCTCCCCCAATCCACCACCCCAACATGCTCGAAGATCCAGCCATTGGCTGGACCGGAGGTCTGGAACCATCGGTTTCCGTCATTGCAGGGCGGCCTAGGTTCGTGCGGCCTGTGTGAAGTAGGACATCTCCACTCTCCCGGCCACGTTTGCGCCTGTGCGCGGGTGATCTGCCTCCAGCAGGTGCGCAGCCGGCTGGAGCGCACCCCGTGGCACGTGAGGGTCCGCGGTGTCGCGGTCTGGGCGGCGGCATCCTGGCGGACGGTCGTACCCGCGGTCTCCTCTTGCTCGGGCTGGATGATCTTCGGGGGCATATCGACAAACACCTCGACACCGGTCAACTTCTTGGGATCAGACACGACCGCGTGCTCACCCACATGGGTCGGATCGACCTGGTCGACCTTCGCCTCCACCTTGCGCACGCCCTTGGGGTTGGTGATGACCTCAGCATCAAAGCGCACCGTCGAGCCTTCACGCGTGGCATCACGCAACCGCACCACCACCTCCACCCGATCCCCCGAAGCATCGGTGCCCTGCACCACCGCCCGCGGAGGATTCTTCGTGAACTGGCCCGTCACATCGCCATACCCGGTCCAATACACCAGGAACGCCTTCATCGGCAGCGACGCCGACTCCTTCTCGGTGGTCAACTCCGTCACCCGCACCCGGGGCGGGGCATCCCGCAACGTCAGCCGGTACTCCCCCGCCACACCCACCGGCGCGAACGACGCCGACTCCGCCGGCACCCGCATCACGAAATCAACCGTCACCTCCTGCGGGCCACGCCTCACCTCGGCATCACCCACGGAGGAAGCAGGAGCAGAAGACACAACAGTCGAGGTGGCATCCGCCACCGGCGCAGGAGCTGCCACGGCAGGAACAGTCAGCAGCGACGCCACCAGCGCCCCACCCAACACCGACACCACACCAGGCAAACGACGCATCCCGCGAACATAGAGGCACGAAAGCCCGGTGTACAGCACTGAGCACACGAAACCGTGGGCCCCGCAACCAAGGGTTGCGGGGCCCACGAACACTCCATAGCCGTCCACTTCAGCAGCGGCGCGACACCAAAATCTCACGGGACACGACAAGGAAGCGGTGGATCACCAGCAATAGCCGCCGGGCTGCCATCTTGCGACGAACCAGGTGCACCGATCTGTCGCGTACCACGTCACCGCATTCGTGTCGACACCCCACACGAACGATGGTTGACGTAGCGCATGGTCAACAGTCTGCGCGTGTCAGAAGTCACAAATTTTCGCTCGCCGTAGGAAACCCATGGCCCCGGACTCCAGTAGTAGCCCCCCCAGTCCACTAGCCCCACATTCTGGTAGACCCAGTGATTCACCGGGCCTGAAGAGAAGTGTTCATACTCCGCACATCTGTCACTGCCGGGGTAGTTGAACTTGCACCTCTGTCCCGGCCACGTTCGCACTTGTTCTGCGGTGATGTCGTCCCAGCAGGTGCGCAGCCGGCTGGAGCGCACCCCGTTGCACGTGAGGGTCCGCGGTGTCGCGGTCTGGGCGGCGTCACCCTGACGGGCCGTCGTGCCCGCGGTCTCCTCTTGCTCGGGCTGGATGATCTTCGGGGGCATATCGACAAACACCTCGACACCGGTCAACTTCTTGGGATCAGACACGACCGCGTGCTCACCCACATGGGTCGGATCGACCTGGTCGACCTTCGCCTCCACCTTGCGCACGCCCTTGGGGTTGGTGATGACCTCAGCATCAAAGCGCACCGTCGAGCCTTCACGCGTGGCATCACGCAACCGCACCACCACCTCCACCCGATCCCCCGAAGCATCGGTGCCCTGCACCACCGCCCGCGGAGGATTCTTCGTGAACTGGCCCGTCACATCGCCATACCCGGTCCAATACACCAGGAACGCCTTCATCGGCAGCGACGCCGACTCCTTCTCGGTGGTCAACTCCGTCACCCGCACCCGGGGCGGGGCATCCCGCAACGTCAGCCGGTACTCCCCCGCCACACCCACCGGCGCGAACGACGCCGACTCCGCCGGCACCCGCATCACGAAATCAACCGTCACCTCCTGCGGGCCACGCCTCACCTCGGCATCACCCACGGAGGAAGCAGGAGCAGAAGACACAACAGTCGAGGTGGCATCCGCCACCGGCGCAGGAGCTGCCACGGCAGGAACAGTCAGCAGCGACGCCACCAGCGCCCCACCCAACACCGACACCACACCAGGCAAACGATTCATCCCGCGAACATAGAGGCACGAAAGCCCGGTGTCTACCCCTGAGCACATGCCACAAGCGAGTCTCATCCCGGCGCCTGCATCCGACCTTCGTCAACGAGCCACCCGGATTCCGGGGATCGCATCATCT
>CAZLZC010000162.1:0-1135 GCA_964563825.1 uncultured Actinomyces sp. | reverse complement strand
GAGCCGGCGGGACGCATCTTGACGCCGCAGGTCATGCACAGCGGCGCATCGGATGCGGTGCCGGTGATCGCCTCGAGCAACTCCGCAGAGGAGTGCACATTGGCGGGCACCACGGCCGGTGCAGCGGCGACAGTCTCCTCGACGACCGCATCGGCCACGACCTCGTCCTCGACGACCGCAGCGGCAGACGGGCCGCCGTACGTCGCAGCAACTGTCGCCGCGCGCTCGTCAGCCGTGTAGATGCCGAACTCTGCGCGCTTCTCCTCGGGCAGGTAATCCAGCGCGAGGCGGCGGAAGACGTAGTCCATGATCGACTGCGACATCCGCACATCGGGATCGTCGGTAAGGCCGGCCGGCTCGAACTTCATGTTGACGAACTTCGAGACGAAGGCCTCCAGCGGCACACCGTACTGCAGCGCGATTGAGATCGCGATGGAGAAGGCGTCCATGACACCGGCGAGCGTGGAGCCCTGCTTACCGAGCTTGAGGAAGACCTCGCCGAGGCCACCGTCGGGGTAGGAGCCGGCCGTCATGTAGCCCTCGGCGCCGGCGACGCTGAAGGATGTCGTGATGGACGGACGCGACTTCGGCAGGCGCTTGCGCACCGGACGACCCTCGACGACGACCGTCTCCTCGACGTCAGCGACCTTGGCCTTGGCATCGGACAGCGGCTGGCCCACCTTGCAGTTGTCGCGGTAGATCGCGAGCGCCTTCAGGCCCTGCTTCCAGCCCTGGAAGTAGATCTCCTCGACTTCCTCGATGGTCGCCGTCTCGGGCATGTTGACCGTCTTGGAGATCGCACCGGAGAGGAAGGGCTGCACCGCGGCCATCATGCGCACGTGACCCATCGGGGTGATGGCGCGCTGGCCCATCGCCGTGTCGAAGACGGCGTAGTGCTCGGGCTTGAGACCGGGTGCGTCGACAACGTGGCCGTTCTCGCCGATGTACTCGACGATCGCCTCGATGGTCTCGTCGGTGTAGCCGAGGCGCTTGAGTGCCAGCGGAATCGTCTGGTTGACGATCTGCATCGAGCCGCCGCCGACGAGCTTCTTGAACTTCACCAGGGAGAAGTCGGGCTCGACGCCGGTGGTGTCGCAATCCATCATGAAGCCGATGGTGCCGGTGGGCGCCAGGA
>CAZLZC010000161.1:1901-4770 GCA_964563825.1 uncultured Actinomyces sp. | reverse complement strand
GCCCTCCCCGGACCGCTGGCCGGGCTGGTCTCCCTCCTGCCTTCATCAGGCCTGGGGGACCTCCTGCGATGGTCGACGGGAGTCACGGGTGCCGGCGGATCATCCCTGGCCCTTGACGTCGCGGTGGTCGTGCTCTGGGGCCTCGCGGGCGCGCTCGTGGCCGCGCGCACCTTCCGTTGGCGCTGAGACGGCCGCTACGGCATAGGCTCGAAGCATGACGGCGGACACCACCGATCGCCCCAGCGTCTCCCTCGATGCGCAATCCCGCGCGCCCCGTTGGCTGCGCGGCATATTCATGGCCAACCTGGTCGCGCAGATCGGGATCGTCGTGACCGGCGGCATCGTGCGCCTCACCGGATCTGGCCTGGGTTGCCCCACGTGGCCTGAGTGCGTGGAGGGCTCCTACGTCCCCACCACTCGACAGGAGGAGGCCTGGCACAAGTACGTCGAATTCGGCAATCGCTTGCTCACCTTCGTGCTCGCCGCCCTCGCCATCGCCGCCATCGTGGGTGCGTTCGCGTGGTGGCGGCGTCAGCGCCGTGTGGGCGATGCACGGGGCGCCGTCCTTGCCCTGGCTGCCATCCCCATCATCGGCACGGTCGTCCAGGCGGTCCTCGGTGGCGTGACCGTGCTCACGGGCCTCAATCCCTGGGCGGTGGCAGCCCACTTCCTCGTCTCGATCGCCATCATCGCCGGGTGCGTCGTCCTCGTCTATCGCGCAGGTGAGCCCGGAGATCAGCCCGTGACGCGCTTGGTCCCACCGGAGGTGAGACTCCTCGGCTGGGCGCTCGTGGCCGTCACTGCCGTCGTCGTGGTCCTTGGCGTGGTCGTGACCGGGAGCGGACCGCACTCAGGCGATGCGGATACTGAGGCGAGATTCGGGGTGGATCCGCGCACCGTCGCCTGGCTGCATGCGGACTCCGTGCTTCTCTTCCTGGGTCTCACCGTGGGCCTGCTCGTCGCTCTCCGGGTGACGCATGCCCCTGCGCGCACCATGCGCTTCACCGTGGCGCTCCTGGGTGTGTCCCTCGCCCAGGGAGTCATTGGCTACGCGCAGTACTTCAGCGGACTGCCCTGGGTGCTTGTCGCTGTACACATGCTCGGTGCGTGCCTCGTCTGGACGCTCGCGGTGTTCGTCGCGCTGAGCATGCGGGCACGCGGGGTACAGGCCGCCGTCAACCCGTGACGAAGGGATCGATCGCCACGGCGAGGAAGAGCAGCGCCAGATAGGTGATCGACCAGTGGAACAGGCGCATGGGCCTCACGTCATCGATCCCCGAGAGGGCCCTGCGGCGCAGCAGGTGCGCCTCCACGAGGAATACAGCGCCAAGGACGACCGCTGCAGCGGAATAGACCCAGCCCATGGGTGCAACGGGGATCAGCACGAGCGATGTGAGCACCATCACCCACGAGTAGATGACGATGCTGCGAGTCACCGCACGGATATCAGCCACCACCGGAAGCATGGGCACCCCGGCTGCGGCGTAGTCGTCGCGGTAGCGCAACGACAGCGGCCAGTAATGCGGTGGAGTCCACCAGAAAACGATCAGGAAGAGCACCACGGGGGTCCATGTGAGCCCTCCAGTGACGGCCGCCCAGGCGATGAGCACCGGCATGCATCCGGCCGCACCACCCCAGACGATGTTCTGTGAGGTCCTCCGCTTCAGCAGCATGGTGTAGCCGACCGCGTAGAACGCGATCGCTGCGACAGCGAGTGCTGCGGCAAGGAGGTTGGCGAACACCGCCAGCACCACGACGCTGGCCAGTGACAGCACAGTGCCCAGCAGGATGCCTCCACGCACAGAGACTGCTCCGCTAGCGACCGGACGCGCATGCGTGCGCGCCATCAGTGCGTCGATATCCCGGTCATAGACGCTGTTGAATGTGTTGGCACCACCGGCGGCCAGCATGCCTCCGACGATGACGGCCACCGCCGTGATGGGCTCGGGCCAGCCGCGTGCCGCCAGGATCATCGAGGGGATCGCCGTGACGAGGAGAAGTTCGATGATGCGGGGCTTCGTGATCGCCACGTAGTCGCGCACGGTCTGCCACGGGGACCGCTGGAGGTCGCCGCTGCCAGGCCTGTGTTCGACCTGGGCCATGGCATCCCCTCGGTGAGCCGCGGGCCGGTGGACCGCGGACGACGGCAAATGGAACTTCTCTCGGCAGTGTAACGATGCCCCACGTTCCGGGAGCCCCGTCGCTAGGCTGCCCACGTGACTGACTCCGACCTCATGCCCCAGCCCCGTCCCCTCATCGGCGAAGGTCCCCTCGCGTGGGATGACCTGGACCGCCGCACGGTTGCCACCATCCGAGGGCTGGCCATGGACGCGGTCCAGCGCGCCGGCAATGGGCACCCCGGTACCGCCATGAGCCTGGCCCCGGCGGCCTACCTGCTCTTCCAGCAGTTCCTTCGCCACGACCCCGGCGACCCGTCCTGGCTGGGCCGGGACCGTTTTGTGCTCTCATGCGGCCACACGAGCCTGACGCTGTACATCCAGCTCTTCCTCTCCGGCTACGGGCTGGAGTTGAGCGACCTCGAAGCGTTCCGATCGGCAGACAGCCTCACACCGGGCCATCCTGAGTACGGCCACACCGTGGGTGTCGAGACCACCACCGGCCCACTGGGCCAGGGCATCGCCACAGCGGTCGGCATGGCCATGGCCTCCCGCTACCAGCGCGGACTGCTGGATCCCGATGCTCCGTGGGGGTTCAGCCCATTCGACCATCGGGTGTGGGTCATCGCCTCCGACGGTGACCTGGAGGAGGGCATCTCCGGTGAGGCATCCTCGCTCGCCGGCACGCAGCGACTCGCCAACCTCACCGTCATCTGGGACGACAATCACATCTCCATCGAGGGCGACACCCA
>CAZLZC010000161.1:0-1801 GCA_964563825.1 uncultured Actinomyces sp. | reverse complement strand
CCAACCTCACCGTCATCTGGGACGACAATCACATCTCCATCGAGGGCGACACCCAGGTGGCGTTCACCGAGGACGTGGTCACGCGCTACGAGTCCTACGGATGGGATGTCCACTACGTCGGCATGACCCCCGACGGCGACATCGACATCCTCGCCCTCGCTCAGGCACTCGACGCCGCTGTCGATCAGCAGCAGCGGCCCACCTTCATCGCGATGCGCAGCACTATGGCCTGGCCTGCCCCCAACGCCCGCAACTCCGCGAAGGCACACGGAGCTGCACTGGGCGCGGAGGAGGTGGCCGCCACCAAGGCACTGCTGGGGCTCAACCCCGACGAGCACTTCCAGGTCTCCGCCGACGTCCTCGCCCACGCTCGTGAGGTAGCCGCTCGCGGAAAGGCACTACACGCCGAGTGGGACGTCGCCTACCAGGCGTGGCGTCAGTCCCATCCGCAACGTGCGGCGCTGCTCGATCGCCTGCGCGCACACGAGTTGCCGGAAGGCCTTGACGCGGCGCTGCCGGTCTTCGAGGCGGGTACGTCGATCGCCACCCGCGCGGCTTCAGGCAAGGTCATCAACGCAATCGCTGCGATCATGCCTGAATTCTGGGGCGGATCGGCAGATCTCGCCGAGTCCAACAACACGACCATCGAGGGAGGCATGTCCTTCCTCCCGGCCGGGACCGGCGCACGTGACGCCTCCCCCTACGGCCGCATCATCCACTTCGGGATCCGCGAGCATGCCATGGGCGCGATCCTCAACGGCATCGCCCTCGAGGGACTGACGCGCCCCTTCGGCGGCACCTTCCTCGTGTTCTCCGACTACATGCGCGGTTCCGTCCGACTCGCCGCCCTCATGCAGACCCCTGTTGTCTACGTCTGGACCCACGACTCCGTAGGACTGGGCGAGGACGGTCCCACGCACCAGCCCATCGAGCACCTGTGGTCCCTGCGCGGCATCCCGGGTCTCGCCATCGCGCGTCCGTGCGACGGCAACGAGACGGCCCAGGTGTGGCTCGAGACCCTGCGTCGCGCCACACCGACGGGGCTCATCCTGTCGCGCCAGGGACTGCCCGAGATCGATCGATCCACGCACGGGGCGGCCAGCGGCACGGCTCGTGGAGCCTACGTCCTCGCGGAAGCATCCGCCCCTGCTGAGGCCATTCTCATCGCCACGGGCTCGGAGGTCCAGGTCGCGCTTGCCGCTCAGGAGATCCTCGAGGCCGAGGGCACCCCCACGCGCGTCGTATCGGCACCCTGCCTCGAGTGGTTCGACGAGCAGGACGATGCCTACCGATCCTCAGTCCTGCCTCCGGGCTCCGTGCGGGTCGCTGTGGAGGCCGGTGCGACTTACGGCTGGTGGCGCTACGTCGGCGGGCGCGGCGCTGTGGTCGGCATCGATCACTTCGGAGCCAGCGCCAACGGTGCCCTGCTTCTCAAGAAATTCGGAATCACGGCCGAGGCAGTCGCCGCATCCGTGCGCGCTCTCCTGGCCTCGGAAGGAGCCTCATGACCGCCCCTCAGTCACTCATCGATCTCACCCGCGCAGGTGTCTCCATCTGGCTGGATGACCTCGACCGTGGCCGCATCGCCTCCGGAGATCTCGCCCGTCTCATCAGCGACGACGAAGTGCGGGGGGTCACCACGAACCCGACCATCTTCGCGAAGGCACTCTCCGGAGCCGGCTCGGCGTACACCGCGCAGGTCCGAGAACTTGCTGAGGCGGGCTCCACGGTCGATGAGGCGGTGCGCGCGCTCACGACGACCGACGTGCGCGACGCGTGCGATGTGTTCTCGGCACTGTGG
>CAZLZC010000160.1:0-4772 GCA_964563825.1 uncultured Actinomyces sp. | reverse complement strand
CGGCATGCCGACCCCAGTGGTGCCCGCAGAAGAGGAGCTCGCCGCCGGTCGCCAGGCGCACGCGTACATAGGCCTGGGCTCCGCAGCCGTCGCAGCGGTCGTCTGCGGTCAGACTGGCAGTGGCGGTGAGAGCGGACATCGGCGACCTCCTCAGGTAACGCTCGCTGTAACACTCTCACACGGCTTCGGCATTCCCGCGCACCGAGAGCAAGCGACGCGCCGCTCCCGGCCGGGATTTTGTGAGGGGATTCACAGGCTGCCCGCCGCGACGCGTCGTCGCGGGTCGGAGTCCCTCGGTCGTTAGCCTGCTTGCATGGCAAAGGCCGCGGCAGCCGCGAAGGCGAAGGGTGCAGGGGAGTCGGGCTATTCGGCCCGGGATCTCGCCGTACTCGAGGGCCTCGACGCCGTGCGCAAGCGCCCGGGCATGTACATCGGCTCCAACGACGGTCGCGGCCTCCTGCACTGCCTCTGGGAGATCGTCGACAATTCGGTCGACGAGGCCATGGGGGGCTGGGCCAAGAAGATCCAGGTGATCCTGCACACGGACGGCTCGGTGGAGGTCCGCGATGACGGTCGCGGCATCCCCGTCGACGCGGAGCGCAAAACCAAACTCTCGGGCGTCGAACTCGTCATGACCAAGCTCCACGCCGGCGGCAAGTTCGGCGGCGCGGGGTACGCCGTCTCGGGCGGCCTGCACGGCGTCGGAGCCTCCGTGGTCAATGCGCTGTCGGCACGGCTTGACGTCGAAGTGGATCGCGGCGGCAAGACCCACGCCATCTCGTTCCGTCGCGGTGTGCCGGGTGTCTTCGATGGCGACGGTCCTGACGCGCCGTTCCAGCGCAAGTCGGGTCTTCGCGTGATCGGCACCGTCCCGCGCACCCGGACCGGGACGCGGGTGCGCTGGTGGGCTGACCCGCAGGTCTTCACCAAGGACGCGGCCTACGACATCGCACCGATCCGCGAGCGGCTGGTGCAGACGAGCTTCCTGGTGCCGGGGCTTGCCGTCACGCTCGACGATGAGCGAGACGGCGGACTGGCAGAGACGTTCCAGCACAAGGGCGGGATCGGGGAGTTCGTCGAGTCCATGGGGGGTGAAGCCGTCACCGGAGTGATTCGACTCCATGGCGCCGGGCACTTCCACGAGACGGTGCCGGTCCTCGATGACAAGGGGCACCTGACATCGCAGGAGGTCGAACGCGAGCTCAGCGTCGACATCGCGTTGCGCTGGACCGCGGGATACGACACCGATGTCCGCTCCTTCGTCAACGTCATCGCGACTCCGAAGGGTGGAACCCACGTCTCGGGATTCGACCGGGCCATCGTCAAGGTACTCAACGAGCAGGCGAAGTCGGCACGTGTGCTCAAGGCAAGCGATGATCCGATCACCAAGGACGACATTCTCGAGGGGCTCATCGGTGTCATCGCCGTGCGCGTCCCCGAGCCACAGTTCGAGGGACAGACCAAGGAGGTCCTCGGCACGCCGGCGGCTTCGCGCATCGTCTCCGCAGTCGTCACCAAGGAATTGGCGAAGTGGCTCACCCAGCCTCCCCGGGGGGAGAAAGCCGCTGCGCGGTCGGTGCTCGAGAAAGTGGCCGGAGCCATGCGAGCCCGCGTGGCGGCGCGCACCCAGCGCGATACCCAGCGCCGCAAAAACGCACTGGAATCCTCGGCCCTTCCGGCGAAGCTCGTCGACTGCCGCAGTGACGACCAGGAGCGCACGGAACTCTTCATCGTCGAGGGCGACAGCGCCCTCGGCACCGCCAAGATGGCACGCGACGCGGAGTTCCAGGCGTTGCTTCCGATCCGGGGCAAGATCCTCAATGTCCAGAAGGCCTCACTCGCCGAGATGCTCAAGAACACCGAGTGCGCCTCGATCATCCAGGTGATCGGCGCCGGAAGTGGACGATCCTTCGACCTCGATCAGGCACGGTACGGCCGGGTCATCCTCATGTCCGATGCGGATGTGGATGGTGCGCATATCCGGACGCTTCTCCTCACCCTCATTCACCGCTATCTCCCCGCGTTGCTCGAGGCAGGCAGGGTATTTGCCGCTATGCCTCCGCTGCATCGCATCGACATAGTCGGGTCGGGTGGCAAGGCCGGGGAGGTGCGCTACACCTACACCGATGCTGAGATGCGGGCCACCTTGAAGGATTTGGAGAAGAAGGGCAAGCGCTGGAAGGATCCGATCCAGCGTTACAAGGGACTGGGAGAGATGGACGCCGCTCAGCTGCGCGACACCACCATGGCCATCGGAAGCCGGCAGTTGCGGCGGATCAATGTCAAGGATGCGGAGGCTGCCTCGAGGGTGTTCGATCTCCTTATGGGTAGCGACGTGGCGCCGCGCAAGGAATTCATCATCGCCGGCGCGGGCTCGCTTGACCGCGAGAGCATTGACGCCTGAGGCGCCATCGTGGATCTGCAGGCCTCGCTCGAGCTCGCGCTCGTCAATCTGACCTCACCCCCCGTCCTTGCCTTCGTACTGGGCCTCGTGGCCGTGGCCCTTCGAACCGACCTTCGACTGCCCGACGCGGTCTACCAGGCCACCTCGATGTACCTCCTCCTGGCCATCGGCATCAAGGGCGGCGTCGCGCTGCGCGAGGCGTCCCCCGGAGAGATCGCCTGGCCTCTCGTCGCCACGCTGGTGCTCGGCATCGTCATCCCGATCGCGGCCTTCGGCGTACTCCGGGTGCTCACGCCACTCGGACGTATCGACCGCGGTGCCCTGGCGGCCCACTACGGATCGACGTCACTCGTCACCTTCACCGCGGCGATCGTCTTCCTCGAGGCATCGTCTATCGCCTTCGAGGGGTACGTCGCGACACTGCTCACGGTGCTGGAGATTCCCGGCATCGTCGTCGGCTTGCTTCTTGCACGAGGGCTACGCGGCGGCGGCATGGGCGAGACACTGCGCGAGGTCGTCTTCGGACGGTCGGTGCTGCTCCTCGTCGGAGGACTGGCGATCGGATTCCTCACCGGGCCGGTCGGCTACGTGCGGGTGGAGCCGTTCTTCGGGGACCTCTTCGCCGGAGTGCTCACGCTCTTCCTCCTCGAACTCGGCATGCTCACCGGCAGGCAACTCTCCGCCGTGCGTCAAGCGGGGCCCGGCCTGGTGGTCTTCGCTATCGGCTTCCCCCTCATCGCCGGAGCCGCCGGAGTCGTCGGAGGCACCCTTGCGGGCATGGGGGTCGGCGGAGCCATGGTCCTGGGCGTGCTCTGCGCCAGCGCGTCGTACATCGCGGCGCCGGCGGCCGTGCGACTCGCACTGCCCGAGGCGAAGCCCTCCATCACCCTGGCGAGCAGCCTGGGCATGACGTTCCCCTTCAACCTCATCATCGGCATCCCGGTCTACCTGCTCATGGCCGAGGTCATGGGATCGTGGTGGGGCGGATCGTGACCGGCAGGGAGGCATCATGAGTGACTTCGGCAGCGTCACCTGCCTGACCATCGTGGCCGAGAGCGTGCTCGAAGAGCGCCTCCTCGCCGTCATCGAGGAGTGCGGTGCGCGCGGTTGGACGGTATCCATGGCGCAGGGCCACGGGCCCAGCAGTCACGGCGTCTCCGGCATCGAGGGCGGCAATGTCCGCGTGGAGACGCTCGTGACCGAGGATGTGGCCGCGCGGATCTGGGCGTCGTTGGAGGCGGACTTCTTCCCGCATTACGCCGTGAGCGCATGGGCGTACGACGTACGCGTAGCGCGTATGGCCCGCTATTCCTAAGCGATCAGACCTCGATGGGTCGCAATCGGCCTGAGTGCACGTCGTAGACGGCGCCACCCACCTTCGTCCCCGGAGGCAGCAGGGGGTTGGCCCGCACGCGGACGACGTCAAGTGCAAGGCTGGCGTCAACGTCGTCACTGGTGCGGAACTCGATGCTGCGCGTGTCGGCGCCGGTTGCTTCGCGGATCGTGGCGTGGATCGCGGCCTCACTTGAGCCGACCATGCGGCAATCGGTGTGCGGCATGATGAGGATGCGCTGCACGCCGAGCAGGTAGGACGCGAGGAGGAGGGTGCGCTGCACGTCGTCGGTAACGCGGGCACCGGCATTGCGCAGGATCTTCACATCTCCCGGAAGCATGCCCACAACTCTCAGCGGATCAATGCGTGAGTCGATGCACGTGACCACGGCGAGGCCGCGCGCAGCACGACCGGTGAGATCACTGCCTGCGTAGCCCGAAGCATGCTGGTCGTTCGCGGCGAGGACATCCTCAAAGGCCTCGATCGGGAAGCGTTTGGAGTCAGGCATCGAGATCCTCCCCGCGGGCATGCGCCAGGAGGACTTCCCGAAGGGAGGGTGACCGGGTTGGCTCCGGTAGCTCAACCTCGACGACTCCCTCGCGCACACGCGCAGGGTAGACCGTCAGGCCTGAGCCCGGGGTGCCTTGGAGCGATCCATCCCGCAGGTCATATCGCCACCAGTGCGAGGGACACGTGATGATGCCGTCTCGGCAGACACCCCCCTCGAGTGAGGCGCCCTTGTGGAGGCACGCCGCAGACACCGCGTGGGGTGCGCCATCGACCATGGCGACAAGCACGGCGATGGAGCCGTGGTCGAACCGACGCGGCGCATCGCCAAGTTCGCCGACGGCGAATGTCGGCGTCCACGCGACGGGGGGCGAGGTAGCGGTCACGGGGCAGGGGGAGTGGCGCCGCCGGGGCGTGCTGCAGAGAAGGGCTCGCCGCCGATTCCCCACTCGTCGGAACTGACCTCATAGATGGCCACGCGGATGCGCTCGAGCGGCACCCCGAGTGTCTCGGACATGCTCGCGCTGA
>CAZLZC010000159.1:2477-4782 GCA_964563825.1 uncultured Actinomyces sp. | reverse complement strand
AGCCGCGGCTACTCCATCAAGGAGTACATGGAGTCTCCGCTGGCGCAGATCAAGGTGGGTACGGCGTACATCAAGGAGCGCTACGGCTCGCCCACGAAGGCCTGGTCCTTCTGGCAGTCCAACGGCTGGTACTAGCCGGCTGGCCGTCAGCCCGAATCGGCGGGCGGCCCCACCTGGATTGTGCGCGCGACCGGCCGGAGCGTGTCGGCGAAGAAGTCATTGCCCTTGTCGTCGACCACGACGAACGCCGGGAAGTCGACGACGTCGATCTTCCACACCGCCTCCATGCCGAGTTCGGGGAAGTCGATGACCTCGACCGAGCGGATGTTGTCCTGGGCCAGGATCGCTGCCGGGCCACCGATGGAGCCGAGGTAGAAGCCGCCGTTGTCCTTGCACGCCGTGGTCACGGCTGCGCTGCGATTGCCCTTGGCGAGCATGACGAAGGATCCACCAGCCTTCTGGAACTGATCGACGTAGGCATCCATGCGTCCCGCTGTCGTGGGGCCGAAGGACCCCGAGGGCATGCCCTCGGGAGTCTTCGCCGGGCCGGCGTAGTAGACCGCGTGGTCGCGCAGGTACTGCGGCATCGGCTCGCCGCGATCGAGCATCTCCTTGATGCGCGCGTGTGCAATATCGCGTGCCACGACTAGCGGCCCGGTGAGGGCGACGCGCGTCTTCACGGGCAGCGCGGAGAGCTGTCGCCGGATGTCCTCCATCGACTGGTTGAGGTCGATGCGTACGACGTCGCTGTCGTCCTCGTGCTCGACGTCGGGGAGGTACTGCGCGGGATCCTTCTCGAGTTGCTCGAGGAAAGCGCCCTCGGGCGTGATGCGCGCAAGCGCCTGACGGTCGGCGGAGCAGGAGACGGCAATCGCCACGGGCAACGAGGCACCGTGACGCGGAAGCCGGATGACGCGCACGTCGTGGCAGAAGTACTTGCCCCCGAACTGCGCGCCGATACCGAAGCCGCGGGTGAGCTCGAGGACCTCCGCCTCCATCTCAAGATCGCGGAATCCGTGGGCATCCATGCTCCCGTGCACGGGAAGGCTGTCGATGTAGCGGGCGCTCGCCAGCTTGGCGACCTTGAGGGCGTACTCCGCGCTCGTGCCGCCCACCACGATGGCGAGGTGATACGGCGGGCACGCTGCGGTGCCGAGCGAGCGCAGTGCGGTGTCGAGAAACTCCCGGAAGCGGGTGGGAGTGAGCAGGGCCTTGGTCTCCTGGAAGAGGAAGCTCTTGTTGGCTGACCCGCCGCCCTTCGCCATGTAGAGCAACTCATACGCAAGCTCATGGCCCGGCTTGGTGTCGGCGTAGACCTCGATCTGCGCCGGGAGGTTGGTGCCGGTGTTGCGCTCCTCCCACATGGTGAGGGGAGTCATCTGCGAGTAGCGGAGGTTGAGCGTCGCGTAGGCGTCGTAGACACCGCGGCTGATGGCTTCCTCATCGGGCCCTTGCGTGAGCACCTGCTGGCCGCGCTTGCCCACCACGATCGCGGTGCCCGTGTCCTGGCACATGGGCAGCACGCCGCCAGCCGAGACATTCGCGTTCTTGAGCAGGTCCAGCGCCACGAAGCGGTCGTTGGCGCTCGCCTCGGGGTCGTCGAGGATTGCGCGCAGCTGCGCGAGGTGCCCGGGGCGCAGCAGATGCGAAATGTCGCGGACCGCCTCGACGGTGAGCAGCCGCAGCACCTCGGGATCCACCTCGAGGAAGGTGCGATCGCCGAGTTCGACCGTGCGCACGCCCTCGGTGGTGATGAGCCGGTACGGCGTCGTGTCGGGTCCCAGCGGCAGCGGGTCGACATAGGCGAATCCGGGCATGGGACCAGCCTAGGCCGCCAGCGCTTCGGTAGGTTCGGCGCCGTGAAGCCTCCCGTGATCGCCGTCCTCGGTGAGCGCATCGTCGACTTCGTGCCCGGCGAGGATCCGCAGGCCTACCGTGCGGTCGCCGGCGGCTCCCCGGCCAATGTCGCCCTCGGCGTACGCCGCCTCGGCGGCGAGCCCGTGCTGCTCGGACGTGCCGGCGATGATGGGCTTGCCTCGCTGCTCGATCGCGCCATCTCCGACAACGGGCTGTCGACCGCCGCGCTGCTCCGCCGCTCGGGCCCGAGCCTGCTCGCGGTGTGCACGCGGCAAGACGATGGCTCGGTGAGCTACTACTTCTACTACCAGGGCAGCCCCGATCTCATGTGGGACGCGGCGGACCTCGCCGAGGCGCTCACCGCAGCACGAGCCGCGGGTGCGACCGCTTGGCACACGGGCTCGCTGGTGAGCTGGCTCGGGACCGGCGTGGACGACGTGCTTGCCGC
>CAZLZC010000159.1:0-2377 GCA_964563825.1 uncultured Actinomyces sp. | reverse complement strand
CTAATCCGCGCGGCTGAAGTCGACGACGGCGTACTGACCGAGCTTGTCGAGCCGGTGCTCGCTGGCCACCTCGCGGATCGTGCCGCTCTTGCTGCGCATCACGATCGAGTGGGTCTGCACGCCATGGGAGGCGTAGTGCACGCCGCGCAGGAGCTCCCCGTCGGTGATGCCGGTGGCGCAGAAGAAGACGTTGTCGCCCGTGACGAGATCGTCGGTGGTGAGTACCCGGTTGAGATCGTGCCCGGCATCGATGGCCCTCGCGCGCTCGTCGTCGTCGCGCGGCCAGAGTTGGCCTTGGATGACGCCCCCGAGGCACTTCACGGCGCAGGCGGTGATGATGCCCTCGGGAGTGCCGCCGATGCCCATGAGCAGGTCCACACCCGTGCCGCGGCGCATGGCCATGATGGCGCCCGCGACGTCGCCGTCGGAGATGAACTTGATGCGGGCACCCGCCTCGCGGACCTCGCCTACGAGCTCATCGTGCCGCGGCCGATCGAGGATGCACACGGTCAGATCGCCCACCGTCATGCCCTTGGCCTTGGCCACCCTGTGGAGGTTGTCGCTGCAGGGGGCGGTGATGTCGACGACATCCGCGGCCTCGGGGCCGGTCACCAGCTTGCGCATGTAGAAGACCGCGCTCGGGTCGTACATCGATCCGCGCTCGGACACCGCTAGGACTGAGATCGCATTGGACATGCCCTTGGCGCACAGCGTCGTGCCGTCGATGGGATCTACGGCGACATCGACCTGGGGCCCCGTGCCGTCCCCGACGCGCTCGCCGTTGAAGAGCATGGGTGCGTCGTCCTTCTCGCCCTCGCCGATGACGACGACACCCTCCATGGAGACGCTGCCGATGAGTTGGCGCATGGCGTTGACCGCTGCTCCGTCGGCGCCGTTCTTGTCGCCGCGGCCGACCCAGCGTGCAGCGGCCATGGCTGCGGCCTCGGTCACGCGGACGAGTTCGAGGGCGAGGTTGCGGTCGGGGGCCTCCGTGACGCGCATGGCTGACTCTCTCACGGGAGGCGGTCAAGGTGTGCGCCTCGACGCGATCAGGGACGATGGAGGGATGTCGAGCGATGCGGTGACCCCGCCCGGGACGGGCGAGCCGGGTGAGTTGCGCCCCACGGGGCGTCCCAACGCCCGGCTGCGGCAGACGGTCCGGGACATGGTGCTCTCGCTGGCTGTGGTGCTGGCCGCGATCGCCGTCATCTGGATCATCACCTGGCGGCCCACTCCGGATCCGGTGCGCGTGATCGATCCGCTGCCGTCCCTGTCCCTGGCGCGTGTGCAGGCGGACTACCCGGTGCTCTATCCGGCTGAGCTCGATACCGCGTGGAGGCCGACGAGTGCGCGCTGGGAGATCACCGCGTCATCAGAGCCCGATCCCGCGTGGCATGTCGGTTTCGTCACCCCGGAGGACGCCTACGCGCAGATCGGTCAGTCGGCGACGGATGACGCGACGTACGTCGCTGACCAGGTCGGCGCGGCCGAGCCTGCAGGGGAGTGGGAGAGGTGGCTCCGTTATGAATCGGCGGACCAGCGCGCGCTTGTCCGCATCGACGATGGAGTGACGACGGTGGTGTCGGGCACCGCTCCCTGGCCGACGCTGCAATTGCTCGCCGAGCGGCTCAGTCCGACGGCGGTGCCGGATCCTCCGGGGAGCGTTCCTCCCGGCTGAGCCGCTCCTGCGCCCCCGCGAGCCATGCCTGGCAGATGCGCGCGTATTCCTCGCCCTGTTCCCAGAGGGCCAGCGCTTCCTCGAGGGTGACGTCGCCGGACTCCAGTGCTGCCACCACCTCGGCGAGGGCAGCGCGCGCTTCCTCGTACCCCAGCGTGGGCTCGTGCGTCGCGTCGGGACCGTCTCCCGATCCGCTCCCCTTTGCCGCCGCCATGGCCATCAGGGTAGGTCCTCAACCCGCACGGTGAAGGCCCCGTGTGCGACGCGGGCGTCCAGTGGCTCGCCCGAGACGAGGATGGCGGGGTCCCTGACGACCGCACCCTCGCGTGTCTGCAGGACGGCGTACCCGCGCTCGAGTGTGGAAGCGGGGGAGAGCGCGGTCAGTCGCGCGTGTAGGTGCTCGAGGTCGACGGCACCGTGGTCGATGCGGCGCTGCACGCTGCGCCGTGCCATCGCCACGGCCCTTGTCACTTCACTTGCATCCGCGGTGAGTCGGCGCTCGACGACGCGACGCGCGCGCTGCCGCTGCTGGGTGATGCGCTCCCACTCCTCCGTGACGTCGGGAACGATTCTCTTGGCGGCATCCGTGGGCGTCGACGCGCGAAGGTCGGCGACCAGGTCCACGAGGGGCACGTCCTGCTCGTGCCCGATCGCCGTCACGACGGGGACGCGCGAGGCGACCACGGCGCGGATGAGGCG
>CAZLZC010000158.1:0-4807 GCA_964563825.1 uncultured Actinomyces sp. | reverse complement strand
CGGAGAGCGAGGTCGAGCAGCTCACCTTCGAGAGCCTCGCTGGCGACGCTCCACCCCCGGTCACCGGTCTGCCCGAGCTTGGCCCGGCCGACCGGGTGCGCACCGAGTTGGAGGTCCTCGGCCTCGATGTCAGTCACCATGTCGTCGACTTCTACGCGCCGATGCTCGATGCACTGTCGGCCCTGCGCCCACCACTGGTGCGCAGTCGCGACTTCCTCGGCCTGCGCTCGCAAGCCGAGATCCTCGTCGCGGGCGTCAAGGCCGCGGTGCAGACCCCGCCGGTGCGCAGCGGCCGACGCGTCATCTTCCTCACCCTCGACGATGCCACTGGTCCACTCGATGCCGCGTTCTTCGACGATGTGCAGGGGCCCTACGCCTCGACCGTCTTCGGCTCCTGGCTGCTGCTCGTGCGCGGTGAGCTCCGGCGCACCGGTCCGCGCGGCGTATCCCTGCGTGCCACCGGCGCCTGGGATCTCGGCCACGTGCACGAGGAGTGGTCCGCTGGCGGCCTCGACGCGATCGCGGCGATGCTCGAGGCCTCCCCGCGGCCAGCGCCTCCTGAGGGTCCGCGGCGCGTGCTCGTGCACGCCAGCGGATTCCGGCAGTCGCCCTACGCCGACATCAAGCCCGCCGACACCGCGCCGGCGCCGGCACGGCAGGGGCACGCCGCGCCGTCAAAGCTCTGGCACTCCAGTCCCGGGAGTAGCGGGTGGTAGCCGCCAGGCCAATCCAGGGAAGGATGCTCACGTGAGTCGTAGCCAGTTGCGCCGTGTCCCGGGGGCCACCGGCCTGGGCACCGACGACACCGGCTGCACGATCCTCCACATCGACATGGACGCCTTCTACGCCTCCGTCGAGCTGGTCACGCGCCCGGAGCTGCGCGGCAAGCCCGTCATCGTCGGCGGTGGGCAGCGCGGCGTGGTGCTCTCCGCGACCTACGAGGCCCGCGCCATGGGCGTGCACTCCGCGATGCCCATGTCACGTGCGCGCCGCACCGCACCCGATGCCATCGTCATCGAGCCGCATCACGAGCGCTACGCCGAGGTCAGCGCCGGGGTCATGGCGATCTTCTCCTCCATCACCCCGCTGGTCGAGCCGCTCAGTCTCGACGAGGCCTTCCTCGATGTCGCCGGTGCGCTCCGCCGCCTCGGCTCGCCCACCGCCATCGCCGAGCTCATCCGTGCGCGCGTCTACGACGAGCAGCGCATCACCTGCAGCGTGGGCGTCGCGCCGACGAAGTTCATCGCCAAGCTCGCCTCCACCCAGATCAAGCCCGACGGACTGCTTGTCGTCCCCGCCGATCAGGTCATCGCCTTCCTGCATCCCCTGCCCGTCGCCGCCCTGTGGGGCGTGGGGGAGCGCACCGAGGAGCGCCTGGTCGCCCTCGGCCTGCGCACCGTGGGCGATATCGCGCACACCCCTGTCGACACGCTCGTGCGCGCACTCGGCCAGGCGTCCGGCCAGCGTCTGCACGACCTGGCCTGGGGTCGCGATGACCGCGACGTCGTGCCCGATGCCGCGGAGAAGAGCATCGGCAACGAGGAGACCTTCGCCCGCGACGTCGACGATCCCGAGGTGATCACCCGCGAGATCCTGCGCCTCGCGCAGAAGGTGGCCGCCCGCGCGCGTCGTCACGGGATCCGCGGTCGCACCGTCGTGCTCAAGATCCGCTTCGCCGACTTCACCACCATCACCCGGTCGCGCACCCTCGACACCCCCACCGACGTCGGCCAGGTCCTCTACGACACCGCCGTCGACCTCTACGCCGCCCTCCGGCTCCAGCGCGCCCGGATCCGGCTCGTCGGCGTACGCCTCGAGGGCCTGGTCGACCTCGAGGGCAGTGCCGAGCAGTTGCTCTTCGATGACGGATCGACCGCCTCCCCGGTCGATCGCCGGGCAGCCGAGGTGGCCGCCGACCGCCTCCGCGAGCGCTTCGGTCATGACGTGGTCCGCCCGGCCCGCCTCTGGACCGACGACTGACCCCTCACGGATCGCCGGGTCATTCGGGCCCCTCCACGGGGTCGGTCAGGGCGCGCCACGAGGCAAATCACCCCGCCGGGTTTCCAGACTGGCCCGGCACGCCTATCCTGTGAGAGAGCCCACGAGGGGAGGTCCGCAGTGCCGCTGTCCGAGCACGAGCAACGTCTGCTGGAGCAGATGGAGCGCGCCCTCTATGCCGAGGACCCCAAGTTCGCGACTTCCCTGCGCAGTGGCTCTGCCGGACGCGCGAGCCGTGGTCGTGCCGCCTTCGGTGTCCTCGTCCTCCTGGGCGGCGTCACACTGCTGATGCTCGGAGCGATCCTGCCCCTCATCCCGCTCGGTGTGGCCGGCTTCGTCGTCATGATCGTCGGCGCGACCCTCACCTACCTCGGACTGCGTGCGCGTCCCGCCGCAGCGACCGCTGAGGGCGAGGCAGCACCGCAGGCAGATGCCGGTGCGAGCGCACCGCGACGCGCACCCAAGCAGTCGTCAGGCTTCATGGATCGTCTCGAGGATCGCTGGCGCAAGCGCCGCGACGACGGCCCCCAGTAGGCGTTCGCCTACTCCGCCGCACTTCCTGCTTTCACACCTGCACGCGCTCCCTCGATCGAGCTTTCCCGCAGGCCTGCGCCCCACAGCGATGCCGGCGCCACGCGTGCCCTGATCCGGCGCGACCGCACCGCCGCATGCCTCGCGGCACGCCGCAACACGGCGAGGTCTGCGCGCAGTTCTGCTGACGACGGTGGCACGACATCGACCGACGGCGGGGCATAGCGCACCTGCTCGATCCACCACACCAGCCGACGCAGTGCCGCGCGCTCCGACTCATCCAGCCGGACCTGGCGGGCGAGTGCATTGGCGGACTCGCGGGGCGTCATCGCACTCGACCAGGTCCATCCGAGGTCGGTGAGGCTCTCGCCCAGATCCCGCCAGGTGGCCTCAATGCGTCGCCTCGGATCGACCAGTGACGTGCGTCGGCGGCGACGCCACGCGACGATGATGGCCGGCAGGGCCAGCAGGATCGCCACGCCCACAGCGGCGGCGATGACGAGTGCGACCGGCGGCCCACCCGCCGAAGTGCCAGCGAGGGGTGCTGCAGCGTCGGGTGTCTGCGGCTCGGGCACCTCATCGGGTGTGGGCGTTTCCGGGGTCTCGCGATCGGGGCGGTCCTGGGAGTAATCCGGCTGGGTGACCCCCGCACCGACGCGCGGGGTGGGCTCGAAGCGCACCCAGCCGAGGCCGGCGAACCACAGCTCCGGCCAGGCGTGCGCGTTGCGCGCCTGCACGACGTACTCCCCGTCGTCGGTCAGGCGACCGCCGGTGAAGCCCACGACCACGCGGGAGGGGATGCCGACCTCGCGGGCCATGAGCGCCATCGTGCCGGCGAACTGCTGGCAGTAGCCGATGCGCTCGTCGAGGAAGGACTCGAGCGGATCGGCACCGGGGGGAGTGACGACGTTGGTGCTGTAGGAGAAGCCGCCGTCCTGCGTGAACCAGTCGACGAGCGATTCGGCGCGCGCGTAGGGGGTCTGCGCGTCGGCGGTGACCTCCTCCGCGAGGGAGGCGAGCTGCGGCGAGATGCCCTCGGGCAACTGCAGGTAGGGCAGGAGCGAATCGGGGGCGCGCTTCGTCGCATCGCGCAGCTCCGCGCGGGTCGGATCGATGTCGTACGCCGCCACGGCGTACTCCACGTCGCGGCTCGACACCCCGATGCCGCCCACGGTGCGCGTCTGCGGATCCCAGGTCCAGCGATCGTCGAGCGGCTCACCGGCACCGGTGATGACCGAGCCGGCGTAGGGCACGGGCAGTTGCGCGTTGTCGAGGTCGCTGATGCGGATGTCCCATGCCGACTCGGCGATATCGGCAATGCCGGAGAGGTCGGGGGGTCCGAGCGGCTCGCTCGCGGGCACGCGGATGGGCGCCTCGCTCGCGCGCCACGTCACGCCGTCGAAGGAATCGAGGCTCACCAGTCGCAGGTAGCCCGGGACTTCGCTTGTCGTGCGGTAGCGCATGACTTCGCGGTCGGGGTTGTCGACGAGGTCGCGGCGCAGTGAGGCGAAGGGGTCCACGCTCACGGGGCCTTCACCTCCGATGCCCGGACGGTCCCCTGTGGGGCTCACCCACACCGGCTCGGTGAGACCGGGGATGACCGTGGGGAGCAGGAGTGCCGCGAGTACGGCGACCAGCGCCACCTGCACCGCTGCGCCCGCAGTCGTAGCGCGGGGGCGGGGCACACGCGGATGCGCCCGCGGCCCTGTCTGCGTGCCGGAGCGTCGCGTGAGCAGGGGCCCCCAGGATCGCGCGTCGTCGCGCGCGTCGGCGGCGAGCAGCAGGAGCCAGCCGATGACCGCGAGGGGAAGCAGCCACCAGGGCACGCCACCGCGGATGACGGCGGCGGGGAGTGCGAAGACGAGGAGCAGCGGGATCCCGGCGAGCGCGGGGAGGCGCAGCGTCACGCCGATCGTGTCGACCGTGAGTGCGACGAGCCCGATGCCGCCGACGGAGAGAAGCAGGAGCGTGTCGGTGGTCGGCACGGGTGCGAGCGCCGCCTCGGCCTCGTCGAGAGCGACGCGCGTGAGTTCCTGGAGTTCTCCGAGTGCGACGGGGCCGGGGAAGAGCCCGAGTGCCGCGGCCGGCTGGGCGAACATCAGCGTGAGCAGCGTGAGCAGCGCGAGGACCTGGAGCACCGGCTGCAGGGGTGCGGGGAGCGCCACCGCTCGAGAGAAGGCACCGACAACCGCCATGGTCAGGATCGCCAGAGCCGTGGGCACAATCCAGCGCCCGGAGTCGAAGAGCGGCACGACACTCAGGGACGCGGTCATGGTGG
>CAZLZC010000157.1:0-4808 GCA_964563825.1 uncultured Actinomyces sp. | reverse complement strand
GCGTGCACCTCGCGCGCATGCAGACCGTGACAGCACTGGAGGAAATGCTGGATGCTTGGCCGTCCATCGACCTGATGTCGGTCACCCCGCCGAGCGGCTTCGCCTTCCGCCGCCCCTCGGACATGGCCGTCCGGGTGTAGCCAGCCTCGCTAGCCTGCGCGCCATGCCCCACTACTTCCTTGCCGTCCACGCCGACGACGAGCGTCCTGCCATGCCGGTGGAGCGGCAGGAGCGAGCCTGGGCGGACACGGGCGTCTTCAACGAGCGCATGCGTGAGCAGGGGGCGCTCGTCTACGCCAACGGCATCGCGAGCAATTCTCTCGTCATCGACGCCAAGGGTGAGTCGGTGGTCGAATCCGATGGTCCGTATGCCGCCGGGCCGCGCCGGATAGCGGGCTTCTGGATCCTGGATGCGCCGGACGCCGAGACGGCGCGCGCCTGGGCGATCGAGGCATCGGCGGCGTGCAACGAGCCTGTCGAGTTGCGCGCGTTTCACTAGGGCTGGCGACGCGTGGTCAGTCGCACCCGCCGGTGCGCGCGATCTGGATGTCGACACGCGCCCAGTCGTCGACATTCCCGGCATTGATGCCGGTCCATTCCCGCGCCGCGGCCTTGTCGTCCTTGAGTCGTTTGAACCGTGCCCCGCCGTCCATGAAGGGGTACTCGAACCCCTCCAGGAAATGGCGCGTGTCCTCTTCAACCGGGCAGAATGCCGTCCGGCCCTTCACGTCGTAGCCGCCTACGTTGACTTCCACTCTTCCCATGAGGGGATCGCTGAGCGCGATAGCCGTCCCGTTCCTGCTATGGCGGCTCTTCTCCGGCGAGTCCGCAGGCAGGTCGTACCACTCCCGGTCGTAGACGACGAAGCGTCCGGTGACTTCGCGGTAGGTCGCGCCGCCCCCCAGCGCGAAGACGACGCCCTTGCCCGGTGCGAGGTAGCACCTGGGCGTCTTGGGGTCCTCTGGAGTCCCTGGCCATTCCGTGGCTAGGGCAACGACGAGATCCCTGGTCCCCGTATTGCGCATCGTGCCCACGACACCGTCGTGACTGTAGGTCTTGGCCTTGAAGAGCTCCGCGGGAGGCCCCTCCTTGCAGTCGGCCACCGTCCCCGCAACCGCTCCGCTCGCCGACTCTGACTCCACAGGGGCGGGCGTCGACGCCGTGGCCCCGCAGCCGGCGAGCAGCAGGCCTGCAGCCAGGGCGGCAGTGAGGGTGGATCGCATGACGTGACCTCAGCAGCCCTTGCTCAGACGCAGGAACCGGACGTCGATCCGTTGCCAGTCGTCGACGGTCCAGGAGTCGGTGCCGCTCCAACGGCGGGCCGCATCGGCGTCGTCGTCAAGCCGGGTGATGCGCACATGGCCGAGCTGCCCAGTGTCCTTCTCCCAGGTGTCGCCCTCGGAGAGCCAGCCCGTGCCGTCCGAGGCGCAGGACGCGTACTTCCGCGGGACGTAGACGTCCCCCCACGGCTGGCCGTAGTTCGGGTCGGTCAACTGCACCTCGGCCTCGGCTCCCGAAGGGGACTTGACGATGTACGACGCCCTCTTCTGGTCGTTGGGATCCTGAATTTCCCGTTCGAGGCGACCATCGGCGAACACCACGGACCTTCCCGCCGCCAGCCGGCATACCGTCCCGCTGCGTACAGCCGTGACCTGAAGTTCCTCCCCCGTGTCGTTGTAGAGCGTTCCGACGACGCCGTTGAATTCGTTCGTCCGGCTCTGGAATCCGTCACGGGCGGGAGCGCCCTCCGGGCAGTCGGGCACCGACGCGGCGACCTCTCCCCCGGACGGGCTGGACTCCACGGGGGCGGGCGTCGACGCCGTGGCCCCGCAGCCGGCGAGCAGGACCCCGGCAGTCAGGGCGTACGCGAGGGCAGCGCGCCTCACGTCACCTCAGCAGCCCGTGCCCACGCGCAGGACGCGTACGTCGATGCGCGCCCAGTCGTCCACCCACCAGGAGTCGCTACCGCTCCAACGTCGTGCGGCGTCGGCGTCGTCATCGAGGCGGGCGATCGTGACGTGGCCGAGTTCGCGTGAGTCCCTCTCCCAGGCCTGACCCTCGGAGAGTCCTCGCGTGAACACCGTCTCGCACGACGAGACCGTCACCGCGCCACGCGGCCAACCCACATTGGGATCATCCAGTTCCACCTTCGTCTTGACGGTGGTATCTCCCAGGCGTGTGATCGTGAAGTACGCAGGTTGGGCCGGGCTGTCTCCGCCATCCTGCTCCTCCACTTCCGTGCCCCCCGCGAAGACGACAGACCTTCCCGGCCCAAGGCGGCAGATCGCCCTCCACCAGGGCGTCACCCCGAGCGCCTCCGACGTGTCGTTGTAGATCGTCCCCACGACCCCGTCGGATTCGTCGATGTCGGTGCGGAAGCCGTCCCTGGCGGGTGCGCCCTCCGGGCAGTCAGGCACCGACGCGGCGACCTCGCCGCTGGAGGTGCTGGACTCCACGGGGGCGGGTGTCGACGCCGCCGACCCGCAACCGGCCAGTAGGACACCGGCGGTCAGGGCGCCGATGAGAGCCGTCTTCATGTTCGGACTCACTCCTCGGACGGCGTCGGATCTCGGGGCTCGTAGCACTCGAAGTCGCCGTTGAACGAGATTTCGATGCGGGCCCAGTCGTCGACGTTCGAGGAGTCGGTGCCGCTGAACTTTCGTGCTGCGGCCGCCTCATCCGGCAGACGCCGGACATAGCCATAGTCTTCGGCTCTCTCGCCCTCAGAGAGTTTGTTGGTTTTCGTACCGGCCGGACACCACCCGTCACCTGGAATCCCCCAGGTGACGGACGGATACCCCATCGTGGGGTCCTTCAATGAGAAGTTGAACCACGTGTGCCCGTAGCGGAACTTTTTGTCTCCCCACGACTCGTACCAGTGCCGAGTGGCCAAGGCGAACCTCACCCCTTCGCCGAAGGCGTACGCCACGGCCTTACCTGGCTTGAGGAAGCACACCGTAGTCGTGTACGAAAAGCCGGCTCCTTTCTTGTTCAAGGCAACGACGAGGTCCGAGTTGCCGTACCTGCGGTCGGGGGACCCGGGGTTGTAGATCATGCCCACGACGCCGTCGTTGTCGTCGGTGTTGGCGCGCAAGGCTCCCCGCGCGGGCGGTCCCTCCGGGCAGTCGGGGACCTGCTCGGCGACACCTGCTGACGCCGTGACTGACTCCACAGGGGCGGGCGTCGACGCCGTACCCGACGAAGAGCCGCCGCAGGCGCTCAACATGAGCGTGAGTCCCGCCACGATCGTGATTGTGCGCATGCCCCGAAGCGTACGAGCAGTGGTGCACTGCATGACGGGAACGTTCGGGTAACTCACGCGCAGCGCCGTGGAGCGTCGCGACGACCCGCCACTCAACGAACTAGCGACAGGTCGCAGGGGCGTAGAGATCCTTCAGGCCCGCGATGTCGCCCGTCTGAGGAGTGAGCGGCGACCCGGGAGAATGCACCGGATACATGAGCAGCGAGCGGTCGGAGACGTGCCCGAGCCCGAGGACATGAGCCATCTCGTGCAGGAGCGTCACACCGCGGCCAGCAGACCCGAATCCGGGCACGCGTGGCCGGTCGGCGGTGCGTGACAGACGGAGGAAACCGTCACCGAGCGTTTGCGACACCAGTCCCGCTCCCGCTTCGGCGTTGGTGCCGCGAGGCAAGTCGGCCCATCCGATGACGATGTCCGCGCCGCCCTCGACGAAGCGCAGGCCGGTGAGTTCGGCGTACCTATCGAAGACCTTCCTCAGGTCATCGACCATGCCGGTATCGCCCCCTGCGGGTGCCTCCGCATCCACGTACTTCCAGCCGATCGTGGAGCAGCGGGGCCAGTGGGCCACTTGAGCGTCGTAGAGCGGTGCCCAGCCCCTGCTCACCTGGAAGGTCGTGCGGCTGCTTGCGTCTCCGGTGACCATGGCCGTGTAGGTGCCGCTGCGCTTGAGTGCCTTGGCGGGGATCATGGCGGACACTCGTGCGTTGCGTGAGGTGACCGACCAGACCTGACGTCCACCGTGGGACACCGTGACGGTGATCGGTCCCCGCGCCGCACTGGCCGTGATGCGCGCTCGTGAGTCGAACTCGTCGGCGTCGGGGAACACGTGCGCGGGGCTCACGGTCAAGCTCCCGGCGACAGGGGCGATGCGGCCTGTCCAGATCACCTCACTGGGCGAGCCGATGACCGTCCACGAGTCACCCTTGACCGCGGCGCACTGCAGGGACACCTCGACGATGAGGGTGCCGCGAGTGGGGGCGGTGAGGTCGATATCGATCGCGATGTCCTGGGTGTGGGATTCGCCGGCCCGCTGGATCGTGCGATCCGTTGAGTCGAGTGCGATGCCCTGGGGCACTCCACCCGCGATCACGCGCGTCTCGAGTGAGTGACAGGCCGTGTCGCGCTGTGCGGTCGTCGACAGTGAGCCCTGGACCTCAATGGTCGTCTCGGTGCCGGGCGCGTACCGGCTAGGACTCAGCGTGAAGTCGGTTGTCACCGTGACGCCGATTTCGGCACGTGGTGACGAAACTGTGGTGAACGTCGCGGCCGCCTGCGACGGGGGACGAGGCGCCCCGGCGTGCGCAGCGCCGGCGAGTGGCCCTGCGAGGAGCGCGAGAGCCAGGGCTGCCGTGGTGAAGGTGCGAGATCCCACGGCAGCGAGGCTAGCGATGGGACGGCGCGCAGGCTCGCCGATCGCTGCCCCTCATCGGTGGGGAGCGATCTCCCCCGAACCGCGGGCGATGAGCCGGGTGGCGACAAGGTGTACGCCGCTCCCCTCGGGATCCAGCGCGAGTTCAGCGGCGAGGGCGCCCATGCGCCGCGGATC
>CAZLZC010000156.1:0-4860 GCA_964563825.1 uncultured Actinomyces sp. | reverse complement strand
GCCGACGCGGTGATCCTCTCCTGCGAGGTGGGTGCGGTGAAGCCGCAGCCGGAGATCTTCCGCGCCGCCCTTGACGCCCTCGAGGTGACTCCCGAGGAGACGCTCATGGTGGGCGATGCCTGCACCGATGATGGGGGCGCAGCGGCCCTGGGCATCCGCACGCTCATCCTGCCGCGCACGCGAGGCCGCGTACATGGCCTCGACGCGGTACTGCGGCTGGTGGGCTGACAGACTCGGGGCAGGAGGGACCGCCATGGACTTCGGCTACGACGCGACCACGCAGGACTACCGCGAGCGGCTGCTCGCCTTCATGGACGCACACGTCTATCCGCAGGAGGCCGAGTTCTACGCCACCGTCGGTCGGCAGGGTGACTACTGGGCCTGGAGCCGCGATCCCATCCTGCGTGACCTGCAGGGCAAGGCGCGGGCCGAAGGCCTGTGGAATCTCTTCATGCCCACTGGCAAGCCGGACAGCGGCGGCTCTGCCGACGCGCCCGGCTCCTACGGCGCGGGCCTGACGAACCTGCAGTACGCGCCCCTCGCCGAGATCATGGGTCGCAGTCCCGGTCTCGCCCCCGCGGTCTTCAACTGCGCCGCTCCCGACACGGGCAACATGGAGGTGCTCGTCCTCGCGGGCAACGACGAGCAGAAGGAGCAGTGGCTGCGCCCACTCCTCGATGCCGAGATTCGCTCGGCCTTCGCCATGACCGAGCCCGACATTGCGTCCTCCGATGCGACCAACATCTCGACCTCGATCGTGCGCGACGGCGACGACTACGTCATCAACGGGCGCAAGTGGTGGATCACCGGGGCGATGAACCCCGACTGCGCGATCTTCATCGTGATGGGCAAGACAGATCCTTCGGCCGAGCGCCACCAGCAGCAGTCGATGATCCTCGTCCCGCGCGACACCCCGGGCGTCGAGATCGTGCGGCCCATGGAGGTCTACGGGTACGACGACCACGACCATGGCGGCCACGCGGAAATGCGCTTCACCGACGTACGCGTGTCGGTCGCCAACCTGCTCGCGGGCGAGGGCGCGGGATTCGCGATCGCGCAGGGCCGGCTCGGCCCGGGTCGCATCCACCACTGCATGCGCTCGATCGGGATGGCCGAGCGTGCCATCGAGCTGATGTGCGAGCGCGTCGACGGTCGCATCGCCTTCGGCCGCCCTCTCTCCGACCAGGGTGTGATCCGGCAGTGGATCGCGCAGTCGCGCATCGAGGTCGAGCAGTTGCGCCTGCTCACCCTCAAGGCAGCGTGGCTCATGGACACCGTCGGTGTGCGCGGCGCGCACACCGAGATCCAGGCCATCAAGGTTGCCGCACCCATCACTGTGCAGGGCATCCTCGATCGCGCGATCCAGGCCCACGGCGGCATGGGCGTCTCGCAGGACACCCCGCTCGCGGCGATGCAGGCGGGCATCCGCACCTTGCGCCTGGCCGACGGCCCGGATGAGGTACACCTCGCCGCACTGGGCAAGCACGAGATCAAAAAGCAGCGCGAACGCCGCGAGAGCTAGACCGCTTTCACCCTCGGAGTGGTCCTCCTCTGACGGCGCTTCCCCTTCTAATGGCTGCTCTTTCGGGGGTGAAAGCGGGCGTGCCGGAGAGGCGCGGCGGGCTAGGCGGGGTAGACGTCGAGGTCGGTGGCCTTGGCGGTCAGCCAGACGTCGGCGCCCTCATGCAGCCCCAGGTCGGCGACGGCTGCCGGCGTGATCACCGCCGTCAATGCCGGTGGGCCCTCGCCCTCGAGGCGCACGAGATCTCCCCGTGCCTCGAGGCTGCTCACGCGCGAGTGCCAGACATTGCGCGCGCTTCCCTCGGGATGCTGCAGGTGCACGGAGATGGCTTCGGGGCGTAGCGCCACGATGACGGGGCCGGAGACTGCGACATCGGCGATGCGTATCTCACCACCGTCCTCAAGGGTCACGACTCCGTCGTGCGCGTGGCCGCGCAGCATGTTGACGCCGACGAGCTGTGCGACGTAGACCGACTCCGGTCGTCGTGCGACGTCACCGGGAGTCCCCTCCTGCACGGCGCGCCCGTCCTCGAGCACGACGACGCGGCCAGCCAGCACCATCGCATCCATCGGATCATGCGTGACCATCACGACTGCGCCTTGGAAGTCGGCAAGGTGGCGGCGCAGGAGGGAACGCACGGACGCTCGCGTACCCGCATCCAGTGCGGCCAGCGGCTCGTCGAGCAGCAGGAGATCGGGCTCAATGACGAGGGCGCGCGCGAGCGCGACCCGCTGCGCCTGGCCGCCGGAGAGCCGGCCGGGCTTGCGTGAGGCCAGATCACCGATCTCCAATCGATCGAGCCACTCGCGTGCGCGCCTCTCGGCTGCCTGACGCGCTTCCCCGCGCGCGCGCAGGCCGAAGGCCACGTTGTCGAGGACCGTCATGTGCGGGAAGAGCAGGTAGTCCTGGAAGACAAAGCCCACCGAGCGCTGCTCGGGAGGGAGATCGATCCCGCGAGTGGTGTCCACGACGGTCACTCCCGCGATGTCGATGCGGCCGGCCTGCGGCGCCTCGAGCCCGGCGAGGCACCGCAGGGTCGTCGACTTGCCCGAGCCATTGGGACCGAGCAGCCCGATGGTGTCGCCGTCGGCAGCATCGAGTGACAGATCGAGCGAGAAGTCGCCGCGCCCCAGTTGCACGCGCGCCTCCAGGCTCATGAGGAGCCGCCGCGCAGGTAGCGGTCGCGCAGGAGCAGCAGGATCGCGAGTGATGCGACGAGGAGCACGAGGCTAAGGGCGATGGCGGCCTCGCGATCGGTGTCGAGGGCTGAGTAGACCGCGAGAGGCAGTGTCTGCGTGACTCCAGGCAGATTCCCCGCGAAGGTGATCGTCGCGCCGAACTCACCGAGGGCGCGTGCCCACGCCAAGATCGTGCCCGCGAGCAGCGCGGGACCGATGAGGGGCAGCGTGATGCGACGCAGGATCGTCCACCTCTTGGCGCCCAGCGTGGCCGCCGCCTCCTCGAAGCGCGGATCGGCGCTGCGCAGGGCGCCCTCGACCGTGATGACGAGGAAAGGCATGGCGACGAAGGCCTCGGCCATGATCACGCCCGCCGTACTGAAGGGCAGTTGCACTCCGAACCAGTCGTAGAGGTACTGCCCAATCAGTCCGCGCCGGCCGAAGGCAAGCAGCAGGGCCACGCCCCCGACGACCGGCGGGAGGACCAGGGGCAGGGTCACGAGGGCTCGGATGAAGGTGCGACCGGGCAGGTGGGCGCGTGCGAGGACCCAGGCGAGCGGAACGCCGACGAGCACCGCGAGTGCGGTGGCACTGAGGGAGGTGATGAGCGACAGACGCAGTGCCTCCGCGGCAACCGGTGAGGTGAGGAGCTCGGGAAGGCGCGACCACGGCGTGGTGAGCAGGAGTCCCACGAGGGGGATGGCGAGGAAGGCCACACCGACGGCGGCGAGGACGCCGATGGGCACGGGTGTCGTACGCCGACGCGACGTAGGCGTGCTCATGGTGCGGGCGCGAATCCGGCAGCGGCGAGTGCGGCCTGCGCCTGGGGTGCGGTGAGGTAGGCGACAAAGCGTGCGGCCGCCTCGGCCTGCGCGGCGTCACGCACGACGGCCCCCTGGTATGTCGTCGTGACGTTCTCCGCGGCGGGGATGGCGATGCCCTCGACGCGGTCCCCGCTGGAGAGCACATCGGTGACGTAGACGATGCCGGCGTCGGCCTCGTCGGCCTCGATCTTGCCCAGCACGGACACCACATCCGGCTCGAAGCTCGCGGGAGTGATCTCGAGGCCGTTGAGCTCGAAGAGTTTCGCGGCTGCCACCCCGCACGGCACCTGCTCCTGGCAGACGAGGACGGTGGCACTGGAGAGGTCAGCCAGGCTGGTGACGCCTCCCGGATTGCCCGGGGGAGTGGCGATCATGAGCGTGTTGGTGGCGAACGCCGTGACGTCGCTGACGAGTCCCTCGGTGGCCAGCGGCTCCATGGACGACGTGCCCGCGGAGGCGAAGGCATCGAGTGGCGCACCACTGCGAATCTGCTCAGCGATCGCGCTGCTGCCGGCGAAGGAGAAGGTCACCGTGATGTCTGGGTTGGCTGCCATGAACTCATCCCCGATGGTCACGAGAACCTCGGTGAGGGATGAAGCGGCGCCGACGGTGATAGTCGTCGACGAGGACTGTGGTGCGCATGCCGCTGTGATGGCCATGAGCGCACCGATGACCGCACCGGCGCTGAGTGCTCGACGTGCCTTCACGTCCCTGGGACCTCGATCCCGACATTGGTTGCCTTGACGGTGGCGACGGCGAGCGAGCCCGGCTCGATGCCGAGCTCGTCGACCGCCTCGGCGCTCAGCAGCGACACGAGACGGTGGGGGCCCGCCTGGATCTCCACCTGAGCCATGACGGTGTCCTTGACGACCCTGGTGACGATGCCGGCGAAGCGATTGCGTGCCGAGCGGCCCACGATGGGCGCGGTCTCGGCGGTGATGTGGGCGGAAGCGGTCTCGCGCAGCAGCCGGGCGATCTCGGACCCCTCGACCGCCTGGCGCCCCGAGGCGTCGCTGGTGGCCTGCACCCTGCCCGCTTCGATCCAACGGCGCAGGGTGTCGTCGCTGACGCCGAGGTAGGCAGCCGCTTCGGATATCCGCAGTTGAGACATGAAGAGGCAATCTATACCGTGAATACGGTCATGCAAGTCGATTTTCCCCGTAAATTAGGGGAAGAGCCCCCATTGACCGGGGTCGCGCGAGTCGGTGGTTGCCCCGGAAGCCGGTGAGCCCTAACCTCGGGGCCTCACGCGATCCGCCGACCCCTCGGCGGGTCGCTCGCTGTCGGAGGGGGGAGGCCCATGGGCACCGCCAAGAAGGCCGCGCCGGCGAAGAAG
>CAZLZC010000155.1:0-4901 GCA_964563825.1 uncultured Actinomyces sp. | reverse complement strand
TCCATCCTGGTGGAGGTGGGCAACGCGGAGCACGACATGTTCATCTTCGATGTGGGCAGCGGCTCCCTGGCCAACTTCATGACCCTGGGCCTCACGATCAACCCCCTGGACAAGGTGTTCCTCACCCACCTGCATGCCGACCACACCGCGGACCTCATCACGCTGTTCGGCAGCTTCCGCAAAGCTGGCCGCCAGGGCCCGCTACACGTGTGGGGCGGCGGCGGTTCCGAGCCGAAGTTCGGCACGAAGGCTGCTCTCGACGCGATCGAGGCCGCATGCGCGTGGGACACCGAGTCCACCCGCGGCTTCACCTCGAACGAGTCCGCGGTGCTCGTCGGATCGGAGTTCGATGCGTCGGTCACCTCCGTCGTCTACAACGAGAACGGCGTGACCATCACCGCCTTCCCGGTGATCCATAACCTGCACGGAGCTGTCGGCTACCGCGTCGACTTCGCCGGTGTGAGCATGGTCTTCTCCGGCGACACCCACCCGTGCTGGCCATTGGTCCACGCCGCGCAGGGCACGGACCTGCTCATCCACGAGTGCTTCCCGTCGGCCGCCACGCTCGCAGCAGTGACAGGTGACAGCATCGAGCGCTTCCGGACTGTCACCTCCACCCACACGGTCCCCAAGACCGCCGGGAAGGTCTTCTCCCTCGTCCAACCCCGCATGGGGGCCCTGTGGCACACCCTCCTGGTCCCCGCGGTCGTCGCGCCCATCCTCGAAGAGGTGAGCGCGGTCTTCGACGGTCCCGTCGTACAGACGCAGGACCTCACCATCTTCAACATCACGCGGGAGGCGGTCGTGGCGCGGCAGGTTCAAGCGGCTCCGCAGGCGGTAGCCCTCCCCGGTGAGTCGACACTCGATCTCACCTACGGCGCGCGCCCCGAGCCGCCGGCCTGGTGGGCGGAGGCGATCATCCCCGACGAGGAGCCGCCACCCCCCACGCATCACCTTTAGGCGGCTTCGGCAGGCGATGCGAGGGGGCCCTTGACGGCTGTCGGAGGGGGGGTCTACTGTTCGAACAAGTGTTCGAATACTCACCCCGAGGAGGTGCCCATGGCTCGACAGTACGCCGCCCCTGTGACGGGTGTGGCTCTTGCGGCCCGGCGGCCCATGCGCTTCACGTGGCAGGGCCAGGGCTACGTCGTGACCTCCGTCCTCGGCCACTGGGTGAGCGGTGCCTGCTGGTGGCGGGCCCCAGATCGGGCAGATGCCGACACCCACACCTGGCGGGTTGAGGCCTTCCCGCGTTCGGGCAGCCGGCCGTCGGGCGTCTACGACCTGTCCTGTGCCGGCGACGGCTGGACCCTGCACCGCATTACCGACTGACCTGCACTGCCGACTGACCTGCACTGCCGATTGATGGGAGTTGACCGATGGGAGCTGCGATGAGAGTCACCACTCCGAGCGCTGACCTGCTCGCCGCCGCCCAGCGCGGCCTGGTCGAGGCGACGTACGCCGAGACCGCCGATGAGCGCTACGTCGGCGCGCACCTGTCGGCACTGCGCTCTGCTGCTGCTGTCCTCGCTGCGCGTGCGCAGCCGGCCAAGAGTCGCGCCCGCCTGCGCAGCGTGTGGTCGGTGCTGCCCGCGGTCGCCCCTGAGTTCACCGAGTGGGCGCAGTTCTTCGCCGCTAGTGCCGCCAAGCGTTCGGCTGCGGAGGCGGGTTTGCGCGTCGTCACGCAGCGCGAGGCTGACGACCTGCTGCGCGATGCCGAGACCTTCCACGACCAGGTGTGCACCCTGCTGCACATCGACCGGCAGCGTTCCCTGCCGGCGACGGGGTGAGGCACGTGCCGTGGATTTCGCCCACCTCCACGTGGCATCGGCCTATTCGATGCGCCATGGCGCATCAATGCCAGCCGACCTCGTGGCCCGCGCCGCCGAGCACGGCCAGTCGCTGCTCGCGCTCACCGATCGCGATGGCGTCTACGGCGCGGTGCGCTTCGTCCAGGCCTGCTCGGCCGCCGGCATTGCGCCGGTGCTCGGCGTCGACCTGGCCGTCGACCTGCCGCATGCGGGTCGTCAACACGTCGGTCCCCGAAACGTCGGTGGAGCGGGGCGGCCCATGCCTCCGGCCGCCCGTCCTCCGAGCACGGGGGAGCGCCTACCCGACGGGGTAGGTCGTCCGGCTCGACGGGTCGGTCAAGCCGACCCTGTCGGGCTTCCCCCGCAGGGTGCGAGCCCTGCCCGAGGCGGCGCGTGGATGGACCCCCGCCATCCACGCGCCGTCCTTCTCGCCCGTGATCGTCGTGGGTGGTCCTCGCTGTGCCGACTGATCAGTGCAATGCACGCGCGACGTGCGGACGAGCATGCTGACGCGCGATCTGATGCGCGGTCCGTCGCGGCATCACTTGAGCAGATAGCCATGCACTCCGACGGGCTCACCGCACTCCTCGGCCCGCACTCACCTGTCGCCGAGGCTCTCGCTGCGCGTCGCCCCGACCTTGCCGATGCGCTCATCGCGCCGTGGCGCGAGATCTTCGGCGACTCCCTGCGCGTCGAGATCGTCAGCCATCGTGCGCGCAGCGGCACCCTCTCCACACCCGTCGCCGCGCGCCTGCTCGGCTGGGCGCGCGAGCGCGGCATCACCCCGGTGCTCGCCCACGCCGTGCGCTACGCCGAGCCGCGGCAGGGGCGCATCGTCGACGTACTCGACGCCACCCGGCGCCTGGTCGCCCTCGACGAGCGCCACCGCGACCGCCCCAATGCCCAGGGCTTCCTCGCCTCCACCGCGTTCATGTCCGACCTCGCCGACGAGATCGCCCAGGCGGCGGGAGCCGGGCGGCGCACCTCCCGCGACCTCCTGGCCGCCGCGTTCGACCTCGCGGGGGAGTGCGCCCTCACCCCGGCCGACCTCGGGATCGGCGAGGTCATCGTCCCCGAGCTCGACGTCGTCGCCCCCTCCCCCTCCTCCTCCTCCGCGAGTGTCGAGTTGCGGCGTGATTTTGGGCGAAATTCGGCCCGCAACTCGACACTCGGCGAGGCAAGGCGTGCCGATGCACTCCTGCGCGCGCGCTGCGAGTCCGCACTCGATCGCTATCTCGGCGCCGAGCGCATTGCCGCGCGCCACCGGCTGGAAGAGGAGCTGCGCACGGTCATGACCCTCGGCTTCGCCACCTACTTCCTCACCGTGGCCGAAGTCGTCGACCTCACCCGCGCGCTCGGCATCCGCGTCGCCGCCCGCGGCTCCGGTGCCGGCAGCCTGATCAACCACCTGCTCGGCATCTCCGGTGTCGACCCGATGCGCCACGGCCTGCTCATGGAGCGCTTCCTCACCCCGCTGCGTCGCGAGCTCCCCGACATCGACATCGACGTCGAGTCCGCGCGACGCCTGGAGGTCTACGACGCGATCATCGAGCGCTTCGGCACCGAGCGTGTCGCCACCGTGTCGATGATGGAGACCTACCGCGTGCGCCACGCCATCCGCGATGTCGGCGCCGCGCTCGCCATGCCCCCCGGTGAGATCGATGCCCTCGCCAAGGCCTTCCCGCATATCCGCGCGCGCGGCGCCCGCCAGGCCCTGATCGACCTGCCCGAGTTACGCGACTCCGGCATCGGCCGCATGACCGCGCGCGGTGAGCTCAACCACTTCTGGGATCTGGTCGAGGGTCTCGACGGCCTGCCCCGCCACATCGCCATGCACCCGTGCGGCGTGCTCCTCTCCGACGCCACCCTCCTCGACCGCACGCCGGTCGAGCCCAGCGCACAGGGCTATCCGATGAGCTCCTTCGACAAGGACGACGTCGAGACTCTCGGGCTGCTCAAGCTCGACGTCCTGGGCGTGCGCATGCAGTCCGCCCTCGCCCATGCCATCACTGAAGTCGAGCGCGTCGACGGTAAGCGCATCGACCTCGATGCGGTCACCCTCGATGATCCGGCGGCGTACTCCCTCATCCAGTCCACGCGCACGCTCGGCTGTTTCCAGATCGAGTCGCCCGGGCAGCGCGAGCTCATCGGCAAGTTCGCACCCGACAACTTCAACGACATCATCATCGACATCTCGCTCTTCCGTCCCGGCCCGGTGAAGTCCGACATGGTCACGCCCTTCCTGCGCGCCCGACAGGGCTGGAATGACCCGGTCTACGTCCACGACGACCTGCGACCGGTCCTCACCGAGACCTACGGCGTCGTCGTCTTCCACGAGCAGGTGCTGCGCATCGTGGCCACCATGACCGGCTGCTCACTCGCCGAGGCCGACGAGACCCGCCGCAGCATGGGCTCACCCGAAGGCCAGGACGACGTGCGCGCATGGTTCTACCCCGCCGCTCTCGCCCACGGTTACGACCTACCCACCGTCGAGCGCGTGTGGGAGGTCCTGCGGGCCTTCGCATCCTTCGGTTTCTGCAAGGCCCACGCTGCAGCCTTCGCGCTGCCCACCTACCAGTCGGCGTGGTTCAAGGCGCACCACCCGGCGGCATTCCTCTCCGGTGTGCTCACCCACGACCCGGGCATGTATCCCAAGCGCCTCATCCTCGACGACGCACGCAGTCTGGGCATCGCCATCCTCGGCCTCGACGTCAACCGGTCGGGTACGACGTACGCCGTCGAGCACGTGGCCGACGGCTCCTACGCCATCCGCATCTCCCTCGCCGACGTCAAGGGCATGAGCGAATCCGAGATGGAGCGCATCGTCGCGCGACGGCCCTACTCCTCCCTCGCCGACTTCTGGCATCGCGCCGCAGTGAGCCAGCCCGTCGTCGAGCGTCTCGTGCTCGCCGGCGCCTTCGACTCCCTGCACGGCATCCGCGATAGCGGAGTGCGCCGTCGCGGTCGTGTCACCCGTCGTGATCTGCTCCTGCAGGTCGCCGATCTCGCACGCGGGGCCCCACGTCGTTCGCGCACGGAGAGCGAGGTCGAGCAGCTCACCTTCGAGAGCCTCGCTGGCGACGCTCCACC
>CAZLZC010000154.1:0-4903 GCA_964563825.1 uncultured Actinomyces sp. | reverse complement strand
CTGACGCCGGGCCGCCGCCCTTCATCGGCAGCGGCCGCATCGCCTACCAGCCCTTCGAGGATCTGCTCATGGGCTTCGCGCTCTGCCTGCTGGCGATGGCGCTGTGGGTCTACTGGGGCCGTCGCGGCGTACAGCGCGAGCCGATGTCCGGCCCGCCCATCTGGCGGACCTGGGCCGCGCGGCGACGCAGCGACTCGTCAGGCGGCACTGCGTCGGGCAGCACTGCGTCGACGAGCGCGTCGGGCGCGGACCCAGGCGGGCCCGGCGACCGCGAGCCGACGGCGTAGCGGCACGGTCGCGCGCTTGTCGAAGACCTCGTAGTCGATGCGCTCGACCTCGTCGACGATCCCGCAGTAGAGGACGCGGGCGGCCTCGATGCACGGCTGCGAGTCGGGGGAGAGCATGGCGATCCCCGACCGTGAGCTCTCCTCGAGTGCGCGCACGCGAGCGATCTGCTCGGCCAGTGCAGCCTTGACGGCGGGCGTGGCCACGCGGCGTTCGAGCACCTCGCGTGTCACGCCGTGCTGAGCGAGTTCGTCGAGGGGGAGGTAGACGCGTCCGCGATGCAGGTCCTCGCCGACGTCGCGGATGAAGTTGGCGAGTTGGAAGGCCACGCCGAGGTCCTTGGCGCGTGCGTAGGCCTCGGGTGAGCTGGGCTCCAGGATCGGCACCATCTGCAGGCCGATGACCGCCGCGCTGCCGTAGACGTATTCGTAGAGATCGTCGTACGTCGCGTATTCGGTGACGGTGAGATCCATGCGCATGGAGTGCAGGAAGGCCTCGAAGTGCTCTACGGGGATCTCCCAGGTCCGCACCGTGTCGACGAGTGCACGCCCGACGGGATCGCGTGAGCGGCCGCGGCGGATGTCGGCGAGGATCTCGTCACCCCAGCGCCCGAGCCAGTCGGCCTTCTCGGCGTCGGTGAGGGTCGAGGACAGGTCATCGACGATCTCGTCGGCGTAGCGAGCGAATCCATAGAGTGCGTGGACGTAGGGACGCTTGCCCGGCGGGAGCAGGAGCGTGGCGAGGTAGTAGGTCTTGCCGTGCTCGGCATTGAGTCGCTTGCACCGCTCGTAGGACGCGCGCAGCGAAGGATCGACGATCCCGGCCGCATCCCACTCATTCACGGGGGGCGATCCTGCCACGGAAGACGGATGCCGAGGCACGGGCCTGTGCCTCGGGGTCTGCGGGAAGCATGCCGTGGCCCAGTGGGCCGCCCAGGACGAGTCGGCGCTCGCGGGGACTAACGAGGAGCACGAGGCCTACGACGACGAAGGCCGCGACGATGGCGAGACCATCGCTGAATTCGAAGAGGTTGTCCGACGTCGAACTGGATTCGGCCATGCCGTGCACGGAGAAGCCCGCGATCGTGAGGATGGCGATCCGCAATTGCGTCGGCCCCAGTCCCGTCGCGGCGAAGAGCGGAAGGATCCAGAGCAGGTACCACGGCTGGATGACGGGTCCGAGCAGGACGACGGTGAGGAAGGCCAGCGCAGCGCCGCGCACGGGGCTGCGACCCTCGGGGCGCAGGATCAGCCACGCCACGATGACGAGGGCCGCGATAGTGCCGAGGGTCCGCGTGATCGTGACGACGAAGGCGTCGTCGATGGTGAGGCCCGTGGCGGTGGTGGCCATCCCGATGAGCATGCCGATCGCGGTCGCGGGGGAGAGCCAGGTCCGCACCTCGCCGGGGGTGCCCAGGGCAGCGATCCACCCGGGCCCGACTCCCGCGAGGACGCTCGCCACGGCGAAGACGGCGATGGTGATGACGAGAGCGAGGAACCACGCTCGGATGCGAGCACCCCATCCCGAGGTGAGACCGGCCCAGATCAGGCCGACGAAGGGAAGTGCGAGGAGCGCGATGGGCTTGATGGCTGCGGCGAGCGCGATCGCGATCACCCCGAGGATCGCGCCTGTCGGGCCGCGCCGTTCACTCGCCAGTGCGAAGCCCATGACGATGAGGCCGATCATGAGCGCGTCGTTGTGCGCGCCTGACACGACATGCATCACGACGAGCGGATTGAGTACGCCGAGCCATAGGGCGGGTGCCGGATCGATGCCGTGGGCGACGGCAAGGCGGGGGAGATAGATGACCAGCAGTGCGAGTCCGGCGAGCGCGGAGAGCCGGAAGAGCAGGGCGGCAAGCGCAGGCTGCTCCGGCGCGAAGGCGGCAACCCCGCGGGCGAAGAGCAGCCAGAAGGGGCCGTAGGGAGTGGGTGTCTCCGCCCACATCGGGTCAACGCCGTCTTCGAACCACCCGTCGATGACCGCGACTCCGGTCTCGTAGGGATCCTGGCCGGACGCCACCACACGGCCCTGGGCGAAGTAGGAGTAGACGTCGCGGCTGAAGAGCGGCGGAGCGAGGACGAGCGGTGCGACCCACGCGACGAGCACCGTGACAAGGAGACGCGGTTGGACACCGCGAAGGCTGTGCGGATCGTCGGCGTCGGCGAGCAGGTCGTGGCCCAGGATGAGCCAGGCTTGGAGGAGCAGGGCAACGCCGACGAAGACGAAGGCGCGCGAGAGGAGCAGCCCCGCGGTCGTACCACGCAGGGCATCCACGCCGATGACGTCGATCAGCCCACCGCTCAGGGGCAGCCAGCCCACGCCGAGCGCTCCCGCCGCGAGGATGAGCGAGCCGACGAACCCGGGGAGGGCATAGCGCGCGAGGAGGCGCACATCCCACGTGGTCACGAAGCCAGCGTAGGCGTCAGCCCGGCGAGGCGGTGTCAGCGCAGGGCGCGGGAGCGATAGAGCGGGTCCTTGCCCAGGACGCGCTCGGCGGCGAGGCGGCCCGAGACGAGGACCATGGGCACACCCACGCCGGGCTGCGTGCCCGATCCGGTGAAGACGACGTTCTCGCCCCAGATGTTGCGCGGGCGGAAGGGCCCGGTCTGCAGGAACGAGTGCGATGCGGCGAACGGCGCCCCGCGCTCCATGCCGCGCTGCTCCCAGTCCAGCGGCGTCGTGGTCGCCTCGACCTCGATGGCGTCGCCGAAGCCGCGGTAGCCGCGCTCCTCGAGCACGCGCACGACCTCGTCGCGATAGCGCGGGCCTTCGGTGCGCCAGTCGATCGGGGCATCGAGATTGGGCGTGGGGAAGAGCACGTAGTAGATCTCCTTGCCGTCGGGGGCAAGGCTCGGATCGGAGTGCGAGGGGTTGGTGACGAGCAGGCTCGGGTCGCTCATGAGTCGCTTCTCGTCGATGAGCTCGCGGAAGACGCCCTTCCAGGACTTACCGAAGTGGATGTTGTGGTGCGCGATCTGGGAGTACGACGCGGACGATCCCGCGAGGAGCAGGAAGCAGGACGGCGAGTAGTCGAGTCGGCGGATGCTCCACGGCGAGCGACCGAGGAGATCGCGGTAGGCCACGGGGAGGTCGGGATTGAGCACGATGACATCGGCCTCGAGACGCTCACCGTCTGCGGTGTGCACGGCGACGGCGCGCTGGCCGCGCGTCTCGACGCGGGTGACCTCGGTGCCGTAGCGGAACTGCACCCCGTGCTTCTCCGCCGCGGCCGCCATCGCCTGAGGCACGGCGTGCATGCCGCCCTTGGGGAAGTAGACGCCGGCCACGGAGTCCATGTAGGCAATGACGGCGTAGATCGCCAGTGCGTCGTAGGGGGAGAGTCCGGCGTACATCGCCTGGAAGGAGAAGACGCGCTCGGTGCGAGGGTCGCGCAGGAATTCGCGCACGCGCGGTGCGAGCTTGCGGAAGCCGCCGATCGCGACCAGGCGTGCGAGGTTGGGCGTGAGCAGATCGAACGGCGAGTCGATATTGCGGTCGATGAAGTCGGTCATCTCGTAGCGGTAGAGCTGAGAGACGAAATCGACGTAGCGGCGATATCCCGCGGCTTCCTCGGGTCCGATGACCGTGCGGATCTCCTCGGCCATCTCATCGACATTGGCGTGCACATCGAGGCGGGAGCCGTCGGGGTAGAAGGCACGGTAGAGCGGCGCGACGGGCGTGAGCTCGAGCCAGTCGGCCATGTCCTCGCCGACGCTGTCGAACGCATCGGCGATGAGGTCGGGCATCGTGAGCACGGTCGGACCGGTGTCGATGTGGAAGGTGCCCGAGGCAGAGTCGAGTTCGATGCGGCCCGCGCGACCGCCGGGGACGTCCTCGCGCTCCAGCACGGTGACTTCGCGCCCTGCGCCGGCAAGACGCATCGCCGCGGAGAGTCCGCCGAGGCCTGCGCCGACGACGATGACGCGATCGGTGGGCCCGGTTACGGTGCGGGGCATTAGACGCTCCTTCTAGTGGCGGCATAGGCGAGGCCGGTGAGGACCTCGCGGGCGGGAGGCTGCAGCTCGACGGAGTCGAGTGAGGCGAGCGCCTGATCGGTGAGCGTCGTGATGAGCTGCTCGGCGTGATCGAGCGCCCCCGTCTCGGAGATGACCTCGCGCAGGAGTGTGACTCCGGTGGCATCTAGTCCGGGATCGCCGAGGTGGCGCCTGATCTGCGCCGCCTGGGCGGGGGTGGCTCTATCCATCGCGGTGGCGATGAGGACGGTGCGCTTGCCCTCGCGGAGGTCGTCACCGGCCGGCTTGCCCGTCTCGGAGGGATCACCGAAGACGCCGAGGACGTCGTCGCGGAGCTGGAAGGCCTCACCGAGCGGCAGGCCGTATCCGGAGTAGGCATCCCTCACTGCAGTGTCGGCGCCGGCGAGTGCGGCACCCATGTGCAGGGGGCGCTCGATGGTGTACTTCGCGGACTTGAAGCGCACGACGCGCATCGCGCGTTCGACGGAGCCACCGCCGCGCGCCTGCTCGAGCAGGTCGAGGTATTGACCGGCCATGAGCTCGGTGCGCATCTCGTCGTACACGCGCTTGGCGGCATTGAGTTGCTCGGCGGGGACACCACTGGTGAGCAGCAACTCGTCGGCCCAGGACAGGCACAGGTC
>CAZLZC010000153.1:0-5027 GCA_964563825.1 uncultured Actinomyces sp. | reverse complement strand
GCTAGCGAACCTCGACGATCGGCAGGCGCAACGCACCGTGGGCATGCTCGGGGACGACCGGATTCTTGGGCGTCACGGCTTCGACTGCGACGTACGAGGTGCCCAGCTCGGGGCGATCGTCGATCTCACCCTTGTTGGGCCACATCGCCATCGCCCGCTCCGCCTGCGCCGTGATCGTGAGCGATGGATTGACCCCGAGATTGGCGGTGATCGCTGAGCCGTCGACGATGTGCAGTCCCGGATAGCGGAAGACCCGGTGGTAGGCATCGATCACGCCGGTGTCATCGTCGGCCCCGATGACGCATCCCCCCACGAAGTGAGCGGTCATCACGGCATCGAAGTTGTCGAAGGCGTTGGATCCGGCGACACCATCAATTTGATCGGCAATGCGATGCACAACCTCATCCGAGATGGGGATGTACGACGGAGCCGGATTGGACTCGTCCTTGTTGGTAGCCAGGCGCCAGCCGAGTCGTCCGCGCTTGCCCGTGAGGGTGAGGGAGTTGTCGACCGGCTGCATGACCAGGGAGATCACGGCACGCTCGCTCCACTTGCGCACGTTGACGAGGTGGGCCGCATTGCCACGCTGACGCCACAGCTCCTTGCTCCAGGTGCGCCAGCGCGGCTCACCCGGACGCGGCACGGTGATCACCGACTGCAGGAGTCCCATGGAGTTTGACCCCTTGCCGTAGCGACAGGGCTCGACGTGCGTGCCGACATCGTCGGGGAAGAAGCTCGAGGTGATGGCGACGCCGCGGGTGTAGTCCGCATCCGGCGACTTGGCCACTGCACCCAGGATCGACTCGGAGTTGGTGCGCGACAGGCGGCCCAGCATGCGAGACAGGCGGGGCAACTTGCCCTCGTCCTTCATACGGTGCAGGAGCTTCTGGGTGTTGTAGGTGCCTGCGGCCATCACGACCTGCTCTGCGGTGAAGGTCCGGGTGCGTCGCGAGAGGCTGCCCGTGCGCTTGGTCGTGACCGTGTAGCCCCCGCCGTCGCGAGGTTCGATTGAGGTGACGGTCGTGAGGGGGTGCACGACGGCTCCCGCGGCCTCGGCGAGGCCGAGGTAGTTCTTGGGCAGAGTGTTCTTGGCATTGTGCCGGCAACCGGTCATGCACTCGCCGCACTCGGTGCACCCGGTGCGCTCGGGGCCGACACCACCGAAGAACGGATCCGCCTTGGTTACACCGGGACCATCGCCGAAGTAAACGCCGACCGGTGTCATCTGGAAGGTGTGGCCGACGCCCATCTCATCGGCGACCGCCTTCATGACGACATCACTGGGAGTCATCGTGGGATTCGTGACCACTCCGAGCATGCGCGAAGCCTGGTCGTAATACGGCGCGAGCTCGCTCGCCCAATCAGTGATGTGTGCCCACTGCTTGTCCTCGAAGAAGCGTTTCGGCGGGACGTAGAGAGTGTTGGCGTAGACGAGGGAGCCACCGCCCACTCCCGCTCCCGCGAGCACGACCACGTCCTTGAGCACGTGGATGCGCTGGATGCCCGTGCATCCCAGTGCCGGGGCCCACAGGAACCGGCGCAGGCGCCAGGAGGTCTTGGGGAAGTCGGCGTCGGTGAAGCGCCGCCCCGCCTCGAGGACACCGACGCGGTAGCCCTTCTCGGTGAGGCGGAGCGCCGACACCGATCCGCCGAAGCCAGAGCCCACAATCAGGACGTCGTAGTCGAACCCGGACACCATCAGCCTCCCAACGATCCCAAACGAGCCTAAAGCCGGAGCCGACCCATTGTGCCCACCGCCGTGGCCAGGAATTGGCCCCATCGTTGCGCGTCGAGGCCGAGTTGGGGGCCGAAGCCAAGAAGTCGCTGCGTGGCGATCGCCTGGGGCTCCGTGTAGTTGAGCAGCCCGCCCGCCCCATGCCGGTGCCCGAGGCCGGAGTCCCCGACGCCACCCATAGCCGCAGCAGTGGACCCCCAGGATGCGGCGTAGCCCTCATTGACGTTGACCGAGCCCGTGCGCAGACGCCGGGCTAGGCGCCTGCCGGCACGCAGATCGCGCGTGAGGATGGAGGCATTGAGCCCGTAGGCGGTGTCATTGGCCCGGCGTACGGCCTCTTCGTCATCGTGCACGGGGTAGATGGCCGCAACAGGACCGAAGGTCTCCTCGCGACACAGCGTCATGGATTCAGTGACGTCGGCAAGCACGGTCGGCTCGAAGGCAAGTGGTCCGATGTCGGGGCGAGCCCTCCCGCCGGCGAGGACGGTGGCGCCCTGGGCAACCGCATCATCGACATGGGACTTGACGCGCTCGAGATGCACGGGAGACACGAGGCAGCCGATGTCCCCCTGCCATCCCGGCCCGGACGCAATGCTCATGGACAGTACTCGCGGGATGAAGTGAGCAATGAATGCGTCGTAGACATCGACGTTGACGTAGATGCGTTCCATCGCAATGCACAGTTGGCCGGCGTTCGCGAAGCAAGCGCGCACCGCTGTCTCGGCAGCCTTGGCAGGGTCTACGTCGGCACGCACGATCATGGCGTTCTTGCCGCCGAGTTCGAGCGTGCACTCGATGAGCCTCTTGGCGCACCTTTCGGCCACGATCCGACCCGTCGCCGTGGAGCCGGTGAACATCACGTGGTCGACCGCATCGATGATGAGTGGGCCGGCCACGGGACCCTCACCCGGCACGATGGCCATAAGCCCGTCGGGCAGGCCAGCAAGGAGCATCTGCTCAAGCACCCACGCGGCCACGAGGGTCGTCTGCGGATCGGGCTTGAGGAGGACGCCGTTGCCCGCGAGCAGCGCGGGAACAGCGTCACTTGCCGCGAGCGTGAGCGGGTAGTTCCAGGGCGCGATGATGCCCACGAGCCCGACCGGCTTGCGCAATTCCTCCACACCGACGAGCACGGGCAGTGCGCCGCGCACCCGACGACTGCGCAGCAACTTCGCGGCAGTGCGCGTGTAGTACTGGGTCACGACAGCGACATCGAGCACTTCCTCGAGCGCGTCGGCGCGGGACTTGCCCACCTCCCACTGAAGCAGGTCGAGGGCTTCGTCACGCTTGGCGATGACGAGATCGTGGAAGCGACGCATGATCCGCACTCGATCGCGCACCGGCCGCTCGGCCCACTCGCGCTGCACGGAGCGAGCCCGCACGGCTGCACTCTGCACGTCGTACTCGGTCGCGAGAGGCAGGCGGTAGAGCAGCTCACCCGTGAAGGGCGCGTGCACCTCGCGGGTGTCGGCATCGGGTGCGACGGCGAGGCGCGAGATCAGGGAAGCGGACGCGGGAGGCGCCGAGAGTATGGCCATGTGGCCAGACTACGCGCGCACAAGGGGGTGCCGGTCGGCGTACGCCGCAATCTCCGAGGCCACGCGACCCTCGTCCCAGCCGAGATGAGGTGCGATGAGCGGGGCCACAGCGGCAGCGGCGGCGAGACCATGATCCGGGGATTCGGGTGTGAGCCGTAGCCGCCGCACGAGGACATCCTCGAGGTCGAGGGCCCCCTGGTGGGTGACCGCGACCACCGCCTCGGCGGCCAGGTGCCTGCCCTCCGGCGGCAGGGGCTCCCGCAGGGTCGGATCGGCAGCGAGGACATCGAAGACCTCGCTCACGCGTGAACCGTGGCGGCGAAGCAACCGCTCCACCGTGTCGACCGGCAGGTCCCATCGCTCCGCAAGGCTGGCGCGGTCGGCCCAGAGGTCGGTGAAGCCCACAGCCCCCACCAGCGGGATGTCCGAGGTCGAGGACTCGGCCACGTCCTCGTCGTCGAGATCCGCAACCGCGGCATCGACCGCATCGGCAGCCATGACGCGGTACGTCGTGTACTTGCCTCCGGCGATGGCCACCAGACCCGGCACCGGATGGAAGATCATGTGCTCGCGGGACACCTGCGTGGTGGCCTCCGCGGATTCCTCGGCCACGAGCGGGCGGTATCCGGCGTACGTGTCGATGACATCCTCGCGTCGCAAAGGCCGCGCCAACCAGCGATTGGCCTGTCCCAGGAGGTAGTCGATCTCTTCTTCGGTCGCTAGCGGGTCAGCCAGGCTCTCACTCGGCTCGCGCGCAGTGTCGGTCGTGCCCACGATCCAGTTTGCGCCCCAGGGCAGCAGGAAGAGCACGCTGGCAGGTGTGCGCGCGATGATCGCGGTCGTCGACCGGATGGCGTCGCCGCGCACGACGAGGTGCACTCCCTTGCTCTGCTGGACACGCTCAGGAGCTTCAACGTCGACCATCCGCAGGACCTCATCGGTCCAGACTCCTGCAGCGGCGATCACCACGCGTGCACGGATGTCGAAGGATTCGCCGGTGAGCTCATCCTCGACGCGCACGCCGGTCACGCGCTCGGCATCCCGGAGGAGACTCGTGACCCGTGCGCGCGTGAGGATGTGAGCACCGAAGGACGCAGCTGTGCGGGCGACGGCGACCGTGTGGCGAGCATCGTCGATCTGGGCGTCATGGAAGCGGACTGCGCCGGCGATCTCCCCCGCATCAAGGTCAGGTGCGAGCGCCTTGGCCTCTTCGACATTCAGGCTCTTGGGTCGTGGCATGGACCCGCCGTAACTTCCCACGCGGCTCAGTGCGTCGTAGAGACGCACCCCGGAGGCGACATAGGGCCGCTCCCACCGCCGTCCGACGGGGAAGAGAAACGGGATGGGTCGCACGAGATGCGGGGCCAGGCGATCGAGGAGGAGTCCGCGCTCGGTAAGGGCCTCATGGACGAGCGAGAACTCTCGCTGCTCGAGGTAGCGCAGACCACCGTGTGCCAGGCGAGACGACCGCGACGAGGTGCCCGAGGCAAGGTCGCTTTGCTCGACCAGGGCCACGCTGAGTCCGCGCGCCGCAGCATCGAGTGCAGCACCGCTCCCGACGACTCCGCCACCGATGACGATGACATCGACGTCGTGGTCGCGCAGGTAGGCGATCGACCCGGCCCGCGAAGCGGTGCTGAGACGATCATGGGCGTCGTTCACGACCCCATTGTCCTCCCCCGAGGCCGCCGAACGCGACTCGATCACTCCGGATCGAGAATGACATCAATGCGCTGGAATTCCTTGAGGTCGCT
>CAZLZC010000152.1:0-5052 GCA_964563825.1 uncultured Actinomyces sp. | reverse complement strand
TCTGATTCGACCCTGACTGTAGGCGATGCCGAAGAGCACGATGGCGGCACCGACCGGCTCGTACCAGGTGATCGGCTCCCCGAGAATCAAGAGGCCGACGACGACAGCCACGATGGGCGTCAAATACGTCACGCTCGCTGCCGTGCTGCTGCCTGCAGCCCGGATGATGGAGAAACTGAAGATGTAGGCGATCCCGGTGCCGAGCGCGCCAAGTGCGAGCATGGCGGCGCCGACTTGGATGGTCAGTTGTGGCGCGTAGCTTCCTTCTGTCACCGCCTCGACAGCCACGACGGGCAGCAGGAAGGCCGCGCCGAGAAGAACCTGTGCCGCAGCAAGGGAGACGGGTGGAGTCGCGGATGGTGCGATGTAGCGGCGGGCGTAGGGAAAGGCGATTCCGTAGCACAGCGTTGCGCCCAGGCAGGCTGCGATGCCGAGCCACTGGCCCGTCGGCAGGGACTGCCAGACCCCGAGCAGTGTCAGAACGCCGATGAATCCAACGCCAAGTCCAATCACGCGTTGGCGGGTCGGGCGCTCCTCCTGGAAGGCCAGCATGGTGATGACCAGGGTCCACAGCGGAGTCGTGGCATTGATGATGCCGGCCAGAATGCTGCTCACCTGAGTCTGTCCTAGTGCGAACAAGGTAAACGGGACGCTATTGAAGAGCAGGGCCACGACCATGAGGTGCTTCCACAGCGAGCGACTCGGCAACACCGGGCGAGCGACGGCTACGAGTGCCCACAGGACGAGTGCTCCCAAGACACATCGACTGAACGCGACCTGGAGTGGAGTCAATGCAACGAGTGACTCCTTGATCCACCAAAACGAGCAGCCCCAGATCAATGCGAGAAGCAGGAATGACGCCTGCCAAGGGAACTTACGCATGGGTCGCTCTCATTGGTTCGGCGTTGATGAGGTGCTCTTTGACTTGGAGCGCCCGAGCCTAACCACGGCTGCCGCCGCCCGGTGAGGTGCACCGGGACCAGCGCCCGGCAGGATGGCCGTGTGGCCAACCGTCTCCAGGACTCCACCTCGCCGTACCTCCAGCAGCACGCCGACAACCCGGTGGACTGGTGGGAGTGGGGCGAGGAGGCCTTCGCCGAGGCCCGTCGGCGCGGCGTACCGATCTTCGTCTCGATCGGCTACTCCGCCTGCCACTGGTGCCATGTCATGGCACACGAGTCCTTCGAGGATGACGCGATCGCGGCGATGCTCAATGACAACTTCGTGAGCGTCAAGGTCGACCGCGAGGAGCGGCCCGACGTCGACTCCGTCTATATGGACGCCACCGTCGCGCTCACCGGCCACGGGGGCTGGCCCATGAGCGTCTTCGTCGACCACGAAGGGCGCCCCTTCTACGCGGGCACCTACTTCCCGCCCGCGCCGCGTCACGGCATGCCGTCGTTCCCGCAGCTGCTCACCGCGATCACCGAGTCATGGTCCGGGCGACGCGACGAGGTGGAGGCGGCAGCCGACCGCATCACGAAGGCGCTGGCCCAGCGCGAGCGTGCCGTCTCATCCGAGGGCGCTCCGCCGACAGCAGAGGACCTCGATGCCGCCGTGGCCGCTCTGGCCCAGTCCTACGACATGACACGTGGTGGATTCGGCCGGGCACCGAAGTTCCCGCCGTCCATGGTGCTGGAGTTCCTGCTCCGCCACGCTGCAAGAACCAGCAGCGCCGACGCCCTAGCCATGGTCCAAGGCACCTGCGAGGCCATGGCCCGTGGAGGCATCTACGACCAGCTCGGCGGTGGCTTCGCGCGCTACTCCGTCGATGACGCCTGGGTCGTGCCGCACTTCGAGAAGATGCTCTACGACAACGCCCTGCTCCTGCGCGTTTACCTCCACTGGTGGCGCCTGACGGGTGATCCGCTCGCGGAGAGGATCGTGCGCGAGACCGCCGAGTGGATGCTGCGCGACATGCGCACACCGGAGGGCGGCTTCGCCGCGGCGTGGGATGCCGACAGCGAGGGCGTGGAGGGGAAGTTCTACGCATGGACACCGGAGCAACTCGTCGAGGTGCTTGGCGAAGGCGATGGGCGCTGGGCTGCCGCCCTTCTTGAAGTCACGCCCGCCGGCACCTTCGAACACGGTGCATCGACCCTGCAGTTGCTGCGGGACCCCGATGATCCCGAGCGCTGGGCCCGCATCCGCCGGCACCTTTTCGATGCCCGCGCGCTCCGCGTGCCCCCGGGCCGCGACGACAAGGTGGTGGCCGCATGGAACGGCCTCGCCATCGCCGCGCTCGCTGAGGCCGGGGCACTCCTCGACGAGCCGGAGTGGATCGATGCCGCCCGTGGCGCCGCCGACCTGCTGCTCGCCGTACACCTGGGGGCCGGACAGGAGGGTGACCGGCTCGCGCGCACCTCGCGCGACGGTCGCGCGGGCTCGACCGACGCCGTGCTCGAGGACTACGCCGATGTCGCCGAGGGCTTCCTCGCGCTCTACGCCGTCACGGGCGAGGACGAATGGCTCGCCTTCGCGGGGATCCTGCTCGATGTCGTGCTCGGCCACTTCACTGATGGCGAGGGTGGCTTCTACGACACCGCCGACGATGCCGAGCAACTCGTGCTGCGCCCGCGCGATCCCTCCGACAATGCTGCACCCTCCGGCTGGCTCGCCGCGGCGCAGGCGCTGCTCGCCCACTCGGCGTACACCGGAGTGGTGGAGCACCGCGTCGCGGCGGAGCGCGCGCTCGGCATCGCCGCAGCTCTAGCGGCGCGCGCACCACGTGGCGTGGGCTGGGGCCTTGCCGCGGGCGAGGCGCTGCTCGACGGCCCGCGCGAGGTGGCGATCATCGGGCCCTCCGACGACCCCGCCACCCGGGCCCTGCATCGCGTGGCACTCATGGGCACCGCGCCCGGCCTCGTCGTCGCCGTGGGTCCGGAAGGATCCGACGTCCCCCTCCTGCGTGACCGCCCGCTGGTCGGGGGCCTGCCCGCGGCCTACGTGTGCCGTCAGTTCACCTGCGACGCGCCGGTGACCACGGAGGACGGACTCGCCTTCCGCGTCGGAGCCCGATCGGGGTCCGCGCCGGACTAGCCTGTCGGGGTGGGCCTCTCCGACGTTCTCTACGGCGCATATGAGCGCCGGCTGCTGCGCCAGATCCCACCCGACCGCCGCCCCCGCCACGTGGGGGTCATCCTCGACGGCAATCGCCGATGGGCCACGAGCCAGGGCTCGGCCAGTGAGGCAGGGCACCGCGCGGGCGCGGCCAAGATCGTTGAGTTCCTCGGCTGGTGCGAGGAGGCCGACGTCGAAGTGGTCACCCTTTGGCTGCTCTCGACCGACAACCTCTCGCGTCCGGAGGCAGAGCTGGCGGCCCTGCAGTCGATCATCGAGGAGACCGTGACCGGGCTCGCCGAGACCGGTCGCTGGCGCATCCATCCCGTGGGGGCACTCGATCTGCTTCCTGATCGCACGGCCCGACTGCTCAAGCAGGCGGCTGAGTCGACCTCCGACATCGACGGCATCCTCGTCAACGTCGCCGTGGGCTACGGCGGCCGCCGCGAGGTCGTCGATGCCGTGCGCTCCCTGCTCACCGAGCACGCCAAGGAAGGCACGTCGGTCGAGGACATCGCGCAGATGCTCGACGTCGAACACATCGCCGAGCACCTCTACACCCGCGGCCAGCCCGACCCCGATTTGGTCATCCGCACCTCCGGCGAGCAGCGGCTCTCCGGCTTCCTGCTGTGGCAGAGCGCCCACTCGGAGTTCTACTTCTGCGAGGCCTACTGGCCCGACTTCCGCCACGTCGACTTCCTCCGGGCCATGCGTGCCTACGCCGCACGCCAGCGCCGCTACGGCACCTGACCACTCGCACCCCAGATTTCACCTGAGCATCCGGCGTGTTGTCCCGGACCACGTGTCCCTCGGACCTAATGTCCGGCGTACGGGCCGGCAACGGGCCGGTCCCTAGATCGCGGGACGCCGCGCGACGGGTCCCGTTGAGGAGACTTCGTGGCCGCTGCGCGTAGCCGCTCCCGCAAGCCCGCCCATCGCACCTACGTCCTCGACACCTCCGTCCTGCTGTCGGATCCGCACGCCCTGGTGCGCTTCGACGAGCACGAGGTGGTCATCCCCGTGGTGGTGGTGACCGAACTCGAGGCCAAGCGGACCCATCCCGAGCTGGGCTACTTCGCCCGCGCCGCCCTGCGGCTGCTCGATGACATGCGCGTGAGCCACGGTCGCCTCGACGAGCCCATACCCGTGGGCGACGCCGGCGGAAGCCTCCGCGTCGAGCTCAACCACAGCGATCCATCGGTGCTGCCCAGCGGCTTCCAACTCGGCGACAACGACACCCGCATTCTCGCGGTCGCCCGCAATCTCGCCGCCGAAGGCCACGACGTCGTCCTCGTGAGCAAGGACCTGCCCATGCGGGTCAAGGCGTCCTCGATGGGCCTCCCCGCCGAGGAGTACCGCGCCGAGCTCGTCGTCGAGTCCGGATGGACCGGCATGGCCGAGGTTGACGTGGCCGCCGATCTCCTCGATGCGCTCTACGACGACACCGTGATCGACCTCGATGCCGCCCGTGACCTGCCGTGTCACACCGGCCTCGTGCTCCTGTCCGACCGCGGAAGCGCCCTGGGCCGCGTCACGCCCGAGAAGCGGGTGCGCCTCGTGCGCGGTGATCGCGAGGCCTTCGGCCTGCACGGCCGCAGCGCCGAGCAGCGCATCGCCCTCGACCTGCTGCTGGATCCGGAGATCGGGATCATCTCGCTGGGCGGCCGTGCCGGCACCGGCAAGAGCGCCCTGGCTCTGTGCGCCGGGCTCGAGGCCGTGCTCGAACGCCGCCAGCATCGCAAGGTCATCGTCTTCCGACCCCTCTACGCCGTCGGCGGCCAGGATCTGGGCTACCTCCCGGGGACCGAGAACGAGAAGATGTCGCCCTGGGCGCAGGCGGTCTTCGACACCCTCGGGGCAGTGGCCACCTCCGAGGTGGTCGAGGAGGTCCTCGACCGAGGCATGCTCGAGGTCCTGCCGCTGACCCACATCCGGGGCCGCTCCCTCCACGACGCCTTCGTCATCGTCGATGAGGCGCAGTCGCTTGAGCGC
>CAZLZC010000151.1:0-5267 GCA_964563825.1 uncultured Actinomyces sp. | reverse complement strand
GGCTCGAAGGGACTTCCACTCGGGAAGTGGGTGCCGGTGGCCATGACGCTGACCGCCTCAGCCACCGCGCTCTCCTCCTGACGCTCGACCGCCGCGCGCTTGCGATCGACAGCCTGAGTCGCACCGCGCGAGAGGTCGGGGCCGATAGCCGTCGCCTCGATCTCGAAGGAGGTGCGCTTCTCCACCCTGCCGTCGACTTCCTTTTCCCACTCATTGCTTGTGAGGCGGCCGGTGACGATGACGGCAGAACCCTTGCCGATGGAATCGCACACGTTGACGGCGAGCTTGCGCCAGCACGAGACCTCAATGAACGTCGTACCCTTATCGATCCAATCTCCCGTGCCGGCATCGCGGTACGAATGATTGTGCGCGAGACGGAACTTCGTCATCTGCTGCGTGCCGTAGGTGCGCAGCACAGGCGCGTTGACGAGATTGCCGGTGATCGTGATCTCATTCATGTCATTCCCCATTCATGGGGCCCCTCGGCCCCGACCCCGTGAGAGTGCTCCGCGAGAACGGGCAGCGACGAGCACGAGCGCTCCGCTGGGGATAGCCGCCTGCGGCGGCTCCTGTGGATCAGAGACAGGTGCCAGAATGGTCGGCCTAGCGCCCGTAGCTCAATGGATAGAGCAACCGGTTTCTACCCGGTCGGTTGGGGGTTCGAGTCCCTCCGGGCGCGCGCATCTGCGAGCACGAGGACGATCGCCACGGCGATGAAGGGCGGCATGAGAACGCCGAAGACGAGGATCACCGACCACTGACCCGCGAGGCCGAGGCTGATCGCCTGCAGGGTCACCGACCCCGCGATCACGGCGATCATGAGCCAGCCGGCCTGTCCGGGCATCGCGCGCCCGAGGACGACGAGAGGGATCAGTACGCCGATCAGGACCACGAGGTTGATCGGCCCGTGCGAGTCCTCGAATTCCCAGACTGCTTGCGCGAAGGGAATCGTGAGAAGCGATGCGAGGAGCACCGCTGCTACGACGATCGTGAGGATGGGGCACGCCACCCGCGGGCGCACAAGCGCAAGGATGGATAGGGCCGTGGGCAGAGCCAGCCAAGCCAGCACCATGAGCAAGCCCTGCACTCCACCGGGATCACTGAGGATCTCTCCAGCGATGAAGAGCACAAGCATGCCGCTGAACATCACCCCGAGAAGCGTGCCGAGCAGGACAAGGGACTGCGCGTCCCGCGGGATGTCATCGTCAACGAAGGGATTCAGCACCCTTCGATTGTCACGCGCTTCGCTCGTGTGACTCGAACGCCCAGAGGTCATAGTCGTCGAGGGTGACTCCACTCTGACCGGTCACCTCGAGCGCGCAGGCGATCTGGGCGCGATGCTCCGTGGAGTGCAGGCAGGCCTGCGACAGGATCGTCGACCGCAGTGCGCTGCTCGGCCCGTCTTCGTCGATGAAGTCCACCGTCTCGTCGGGAAGTGCCGCTTGAGCGAGCAGGATCGCGTCGAGATCGGCCAGGCGGACTGCCAGAGCGCGCAGGTCAGCGGCACTCTCAGGGATGGCGAGATCCGTCCACTGCTCGCCATCCAGGCAGTAGGCATACCACTCCGCTCCCCCGACGATGTGCATCGCAAGGTGGCCGACGGTCCAAGCTTCCGGGGCATAGCGCGCCTGCAGCGCTTCGGGAGGAAGCGCCGCGAGGTCCTCGAACAGGCACGCGTCAGCCCAGGCGAGGTGGCGCAGGGAGCGAGTGAGATCGATCACGCGCGCAGCATGGCACACGAAACGCATCTTGGATGCGACTCTCCACCGAGCGGCACCTAGAGTGTGGAGGTGATCCTGCGACCGATGCTGATGGTCAGCGGATTCGCCGTGGCACTGGCCGGAGCACTGGTCGCCACTCCCGCGGTCGTTGCTGACGAGCGACCGCCGCCCATCAAGCGGAGCATCACCGCCAGCGTGCCCTCCCAGGGCATGGCGGCTGTGCCGATGTCGTTCACCGTGTCGGCCACCCCCGCGAAGAGACTGGCTGAGGTCACCGCCGTGCTGCAGGTGCGCTCGCGTCAGGGCTTCACAACCGTGCGCCCGGCGAAACTCGACAACCGCGGCAAGGCAACGGGCACGATCGTGAGCAACCGTGCCGGCACCAAGGAGTACCGCGCCGCGCTCTTGTCCGCCAAGGGGCGCATCGTCGCCGCATCCACGCCGGTGACGGTCACATGGGCTCCCCTCAGGCACTCGGTCGCGCTCGACTGCGGGGCGAGCAGCGCGCCTGTAGGTGTGGACGTCCCCTGCACCATCACCGTCACTCCGGCTGTCCGCCTGGATCGCATGATCTCCTCGCTCGAGGTGATGGGCCGCACGGCGTGGGTGCCGCTCGAGGCGGCGCGTGTGCCGGCGGACGGGACTCTCTCGACGCATGTCGCGGGAATCGAGGCCGGGGAGGGGACCTACCGCGTGCGCATCCTGCGCGATGCACGCACTGTCACCATGTCTCCCACGGTCTCGATCGCCTACTCTTCACCATGACCTTCTCCATCGTCGCTCTCAGCGCTGATGGGCAGCGCTGGGGCGTGGCCGTCGCGAGCAAGTTCCTCGCCGCCGGTGCAGTCGTCCCCGGAGTGCGCGCCCCACTCGGTGCCATCGCCACGCAGTCCTTCGCCAATCTGCGCTACCTCCCGGATGGCTTCGCGCTTCTCGATGAGGGTCGCACCGCACATGAGGCGCTTGAGGCACTCGTCTTGGCCGACGACGGGCGCGCGCAGCGCCAGGCTGGGATCGTCGACGGCCGCGGTGGCGCCGCGAGTTTCACGGGCGAGGACTGCCTGCCGTGGGCGGGCGGCGTCATCGGACCGGGCTACGCGATCCAGGGCAACATCCTCACCGGAGCAGACGTGGTGAGTGAGATGGAGCGCGCCTTCCTCGCGAGCGATCCCGCGGATCCCCTGGCTCTGCGGCTGCACGCGGCACTCCTTGCCGGTGATCGTGCCGGCGGCGACTCCCGCGGCCGTCAGAGCGCTGCGATCCTCGTCGGTGGAGTGGGTGCCGGCTACGGCGGCGGCAGTGACATCGCCGTCGACCTGCGCGTCGATGACCATCCGGATCCGGTCGTCGAACTCGGTCGTCTGCTGCGCATCCACGACCTGCTCTTCGGCAAGCCCACCGAGACCTGGCCCCTGGAGGGCGAGGCAGCCGACCGGCTTCGCCGAGCACTCGACACCCTGGGCTACGCCGATCCGGATCTCACTCGGGCGCTCGAGCACGCGGCAGGGGTGGAGAACCTCGAGGAGCGGCTCGTGCCGGGCGCTATCGACCCGGTCGTCCTCGCCTATCTCGAGGAGCGGGCCTCCGAGCGCTGACTAGGGCGCGGAGAGGAAGTCGACGATGAGTCGGCTCGAGCGCTCCGGCTCGTCGTGCAGCACCCAGTGGGTCGCGTCGTCGAAAAATTCCACGCGGACGTCATCGCACAGGGCCGCACTCGGCTCCACCATCGTGTCGCTCAGGGCCACATCGCGACGCCCCCAGATGATGAGCGTGGGCACGTGCACGCGCTTGTCGGCGAGGCGCTCGGGTCGCCGCCGCACAGATGCGCGATACCAATTCATCATTCCCGTGCCCGCCCCTGGATGGCTCCACGCGTCCTCAAGCTGCTCGAGATAGCGCGCGTCGAAGGAGCCGGGATTGCCGGTCTTGGCGATCGTGCGCGCGAAGCGACCCCGCGTGCGCTTGCCGAAGGCCAAGCGCTCAGGGAGCCACGGCGCCTGGATCGCGAAGATGTACCAGCTCTTGCGCAATTGCTTCTTGTTGCCCTTGACCTCGCGAGCGAAGACGCTCGGATGCGGGACATTAGCGACGACGAGCTTCTCCACCAGATCGGGGCGCGTGAGACCAAGCCACCACGCGACGGCCGCCCCCCAATCGTGGCCGACGACGAAGGCCCGATCCCGGCCGAGCGCTGCTACGAGTCCGGCGGCGTCGGCGCTGATCTCCTCGATGCGATAGGCGTCGATGCCCTCGGGCTTCTCGCTCGTGCCGTAGCCCCGCTGATCAGGGGCCACCACGCGGAAGCCCGCTCGTGCCAGCGCCACCATCGTGCCTGCCATGCCGCGCCAGAACTCCGGGAAGCCATGCAGGGCGATGACGAGGGGGCCCTCCTCCGGACCCGCCAACGCGCAGTGCAGGCGGATGCCATTGGTGAGGATGTCGCGGTGCTCGACGTCGACACCGTCGATCGTCTCGATGAGGCTCACGCAGCGAGACTAGACCCTGTCGGGCCACGCACCCGGCCCTGGCATCCTGTCCTCCATGACCGGGTTCGGCTTCACTATCGGAGCACACAGTGGAGCGGCGCGCACCGGTGTGATCCGTACGCCGCACGGCGAGATCCGCACGCCCGCCTTCATCCCCGTCGGCACGAAGGCGACAGTCAAAGCTCTGCTCCCCGAGACCGTGCGTGAGCTGGGCGCGCAAGCCATCCTCGCCAACGCCTACCACCTGTATCTGCAGCCCGGCCCCGCCATCGTCGAGGAGGCCGGGGGGCTGGGCGCCTTCATGCACTGGGACGGCCCGACCTTCACCGACAGCGGCGGCTTCCAGGTGCTCTCCCTGGGCGCCGGCTTCAAGAAGGTCCTGGCCATGGATTCCGGCCAGCGCGATGATGACGTCATCGCCGAGGGCAAGGAGCGCCTCGCCCGAGTCGACGACGATGGCGTGACCTTCCGGTCCCACCTCGACGGCTCCGAGCACCGATTCACTCCGGAGGTGTCGATGCAGGTGCAGGCCTCCATCGGCGCAGACATCGCTTTCGCCTTCGACGAACTGACAACCCTCAACAACACGCGGGACTATCAGGTGATGTCGCTGGAGCGCACGCGCCTGTGGGCCGAGCGCTGCATCGTCGAGCACGATCGCCTGCGCTCCCCCGATCGGCCGTACCAGGCGCTCTACGGCGTCATCCAGGGTGCGCAGTACGAGGACCTACGGCGTACGGCGGCGCGTGACCTGGGTGCCATGCCCTTCGACGGCTACGGCATCGGCGGTGCGATCGAGAAGCGCAATCTCTCCGACATCGTCGGCTGGGTGACGGAGGAGCTGCCGGAAGGCAAGCCGCGGCACCTGCTGGGCATCGGAGAGCCCGGCGACCTCTTCGCGGGCGTCGCGGCAGGGGCTGACACCTTTGATTGCGTCGCACCATCGCGCGAGGCCCGCAACTCGGCTGTCTACTCCCCCACGGGTCGCTTCAATCTCCTCACCAGCGCCCATAAGCGCGCCTTCGAACCCATCGACGCCGAGTGCGACTGCTACACCTGC
>CAZLZC010000150.1:3309-5357 GCA_964563825.1 uncultured Actinomyces sp. | reverse complement strand
TGGACTCCGCCTCAGGCCGGAGTCCATGGCTGCTCCGGCGGGACGACCCCCGGCGGGAATTGCGGGGGTACGACGCGCTCGGGTGGCGCCCCGGCCTCGCAGGCGAGGACCTCGACGACAAAGGCCGGAGCCAGGGTCCGCAGCGGGTAGGTGACCTGCTCGTAGGAGGTGCCGCGGGGGAGGCCGACGACGGCGTAGCCGACATCGGTGCGGGACTCGTCCTGCGCCCGGAGCACGCAGTAGACATCCCACTCCTGCGAGCGGCGCACGTCGAAGGTCACATCCACGCGATCGGCGGCTATGTCGTTCCAGGCGAGCAGCTCGTACGTGACCTTGGGCGAGACGAGATTGAAGGTGACGAAGGCCAAGGCGGCGATGAAGGCGGCGATGCCGATGAGCCCGGCGATCAGGGGAAGGCGGGATCGGCGGCCCACGCCGTAGCGTGCCTGCAGGTCCGGAGGCAGGCTGCGCCCATCGATGGCACTGCTCACGGCACCTCCCGTCGCGCATGGGGCGATCACTTGGGAGACTAGCGGGGTGTCCGAACCCCTTCGCCTCATGGCGGTCCATGCGCACCCGGATGACGAGTCGAGCAAGGGTGCCGCGACCCTGATCCACTACGCCGAGGAGGGCGTCGAGGTCCTCGTTGTCACCTGCACGGGAGGCGAGCGAGGCGATGTACTCAATGCCGCCGCCCAGGCGGATGTCGATGCCCTGGGCCTCGCAGAGGTACGCCGTCGGGAGATGGCCGAGGCCGTGCGCATCCTCGGGGTCGGTCACGCATGGCTCGACTTCGAGGACTCCGGCTATCCCGAGGGAGATCCGCGGCCGCCGCTCCCCGCGGGCTGCTTCGCCGACCTCCCACTCGAGGTGGCGTCGGCGCCGCTCGTGCGCCTCGTCCGCGAGTTCCGCCCCCATGTGATGACGACGTATGACGAGAATGGCGGCTACCCGCACCCCGATCACATCCGGTGCCACGAGGTCTCGATGGAGGCGTTCATCAAGGCGGGAGATCCGCAGGCGTATCCGGACGCCGGTGCGCCATGGCAGCCACTCAAGCTCTACTACAACATGACCTTCACTCGGGATCGGGTGATCACCTTCCACGACGCCTTGATCGCCGCAGGCATGGAGTCGCCCTACTCCGACTGGCTCGACGACTGGGCTGAGGGCGAGGACGACCGCGTCACCACGCGCGTGCGCGTCGACGACTATTTCCCGCTACGTGATGACGCCCTGCGTGCGCATCGCACCCAGGTCGAGCCTGAGGGCATCTGGTTTGCCGTGCCCCTCGAGATGCAGCGTGAACTGTGGCCCACCGAGGACTATCACCTCGCGATCTCGCACGTGCCCACACACGTGCCCGAGTCGGATCTCTTCGCCGGAATCCGGGAGGGATGATGGTGGACATGACCTCGCTCCTCGCCGTCCTCCTCCTGGAGGAGAGCCCGCTGCCGAGCCCGCTTCCCGAGGAGCCACCTATCGACCCCTCGCGGGTGACGCCCGGGCTGCTCGCGCTCGTTTCCTTCGTCTTCTTGGTGATCGCGATCGTGTTGCTCTACCGGTCGATGCGCAAGCAGATCTCCAGGGTGGACCCCAATCTCCCCGACGGCCCGGGTGACGCCGAACGCGCAGCGGATGAGCGCTTCACCGAGGAGGCCGAGGAGCGGGGATCCGAGGAACCGCAGGGATCCCAGGGTTCAGGGACCGACGAGCCACCGACGCGCTGACATGACGGTCAGCGCGCGATCGGTCGCGCTCACCCTCGTCGCGGTATTCCTGTCTGCCCTGTGCGTGGTGGCGGGTCTGTGGCAGGGGTCGCGCACCCGTGACATCGTCGACGCGGAGCGCGCCGCTGTCTCCGCTCCGATCCCGGTGCTCGAGGCCGCGAGTGTGGGGGACTTCCCCGCGACTTCGATCGGGCGTCCGGTCACGGCCGAGGGAGCCTACGCGGATGCCGAGCAACTCCTCGTCGATCAGCGCGAACTCGACGGACGCGCGGGGGAGTGGGTCATCACGCCGTTCCTTGTCGACGGGGTGACCGTCGC
>CAZLZC010000150.1:0-3209 GCA_964563825.1 uncultured Actinomyces sp. | reverse complement strand
CCCGCGCCGGAGTCCGTGCCCCTCACGGTGCAGACCGCGGACGTGCCCTTCCCCCTGCAGAACGCGGCCTACACGCTGCAGTGGTTCGTCTTTGCCGGATTCGTCTGGGTCATGTGGTGGCTGTGGGTCATCCGGCGCAATCCAGCGGACGTGGATAGCCTGGACGAATGAGCGGTCTGAGTGGCGCGCTACTGCGCTTTCGCATCATGGCCTGGGTCACCGGCGTACTCCTTGCCGTGATGACGGTGATCTTCCTGCCGCTGAAGTACGGCTTCGGCCTCACTGACGAGGGGATCCTCGCGACGATCTACGCCCTCGGCTGGCAGGCTCACGGCTGGCTCTACCTGCTCTACGTGGCCACGGGCCTGGACATCGCCTTCCGCATGCGCTTCAGCGTGGTGCGCACCGTGGCGGTGCTGCTCGCCGGCACGATCCCTTTTGCGTCGTTCTTTGCCGACCACTACGTCACGCGCAGCGTCCGCGAGCGCATCGCCGCGCAGGCCTGACGCCCTGCCTTACGCGTGCGGGGCATCCTCGACGTCGGCCATTCGATTGCGATCGGGTCGCGTCGCGAGGTAGGAGCCGAGGAGCACGAGCGGGAAGCCCAGCACCAGGCCCCAGGTGATGGGCTCGGAGAGCACAACGACGCCGAGGAACACCGCGACGGCAGGGTTGAGGAAGGTGATCACCGTCATGCGTGACGGCCCGACCTCGGCGACCAGTGCAAAGAAGATGAGGAAGGCGATGGCCGTGGCGACCACGCCGAGCACGATGATCGACCCCCAGGCGACCGCCGGCACCGGGGCCGTCGGCCGCTGCACCCACGCGAGTGGCGCGTAGAAGATCGCATTGGCTCCGAGCGCCAGCGTGAGCACCGCGAGGGGTGGCGCATCGGAGAGCTTCGTGGAGATCACGATGGGACCCAAGGCGTAGCCGACCACGGTGACGGCTGCAGCGCCCACTGCCCACCACTGGTCTCCCGGGATGTCGAGTCCGACGAGGAGCGCGACGCCGCTGATGCCGACGGCTAGGCCGAGGACGCGCACGCCACCGAGTCGCGCGTCCAGGCCGAGCCCGCGCGCGAACACGGCCGCCACGATGGGGACCGCGGCGATGAGGAGCGCGGTCGTCGAACTCGTGAGCTGCGTCTCGGCGTACCCGAGCATGAGGAAGGGTCCGGTGATCTCGACGACCGCGAAGAGCCCGATCCACGGGAGGTAGGGCCGGATCCCGCGGAACTGCCCGCGAATGAGCGCGATGGGCAGGAGCAGGAGTGCTGCAAGTCCGACGCGCAGGGCGACCATGACGGAGGGCTCGACGTACTCCACGGCAATGCGGATGAAGAGGTACGGCGTGCCCCAGATGATCGACAGCGCGATGAAGAGGGTCAGGCCGCGGCGTGTCATCGGTGGTCTTCGCTTGAGACGCGGGTCAGAAGGTGGGTATCGGCGAGGTGAAGGTGCCGAAGATGATCGCGATGAGCCACAGGATGGCCAGCGCGATGCCGATGTAGCCGGTGACAAGACCGGCAATCGCGTAGCCGCGACCGGGCGCTCCCGTGCTGCGCGTCTGGGAGAGCCCGAGGTGCCCGAAGACAACCGCGAGGATGGGCATCACGGGGAAGAAGATCAGGCACAGACCCACCGTGATGCCCACGATGCCGAGGATCATCGAGGCGAGCGCGAGGCCGTTGGTCTTCGCCTTCACGGGATACGCCGGTGGCGGCGGGAATCCCGGGGGCGGTGCGTAGGTGTACGCGGGGGGCGGCGGCGCGGGCGGTGCGGGCGGCACAGGTGGCACCGGTGCCGGGAACGGTCCGTCTTCGGGACGAACCCCTCCGGTGTCGCTCATGGGGTCAGCCTAGGCAGGGGCTGATCCGAGTCCGGGAGGCGCCACTCCACTTCACGTGCGAAGGGGCGCAGTCCGCGTCCGACGTAGGTAGTGAGCGCTGCGGGACCGTCGAGCGTGCAGGTGTGCACCCACACGCGGCGCGTGCCGGGGAGCCGCCAGGCCTCGGCGATCACCTCGGCGAGCCACCAGCGCCCCAGTCCGCGGCCGATGGCCAGGGGGAGCAGACCGAAGTAGGCGATCTCCACGTCGCCGTCCGCCTGCTGCTCCAGCTCGGCGTATCCGACGTCCTCACCCGCCTGGCGGCACACGAGGAGGTGGTGCTCCGGGCGGTCCACCCATGCCTGCCACTGCGCATCCGACCACTCCAGGCGGTCCACCCAGAGCCACGGCTCCCCGACGCCCACGTAGAAGGAGTGTGAGGCGGAAGCCTTGTCGATGTCCACGCGATGCCACTCGGCTGCCTCGGGGGTGGAATCCACGGCGATGAGTTCCTCCGACGAGGTCATTTCGAGCGAAGTCACCGTCACGGCGATGGCACCCTCGACAGGCCCGGGCAGGAGTCGCATCCGCGCATCCTGCCACCTTGTCCGGGCGCATCTGGAGGGATGTGTCCCTCACGCTCGGCCTGGCGCCTGAGGACTCCCGGCGCTTGCTTACTCCACAGTGAGGACGATCTTGCCGATCACGTCACCCTCGGCGAGCTGGGCGAATCCCTCGCGGGCATCGGCCAGGGAATGCGTCGCGGAGATCGTGGGCCGGACTCCGGACGCCATGACGAGATCGACGAGCTGGGCGAGCTCCTCGCGCGTACCCATGGTGGATCCGAGCACCTCGAGTTGCAGGAAGAAGACGCGATTGAGATCAGCCGGAGGATTGGGGCCGGTGGTCGCACCGCATACGACCAGGCGCCCACCGGGGCGCAGTGACTTCAGCGAGTGAGACCAGGTCGCCTCGCCCACGCTCTCCATCACTGCGTCGACGCGCGCCGGCAGCCGGGCCCCGGGCTCGAAGGCCTCGTCGGCGCCGAGTGCGATAGCGGCAGCGCGCTTGGCCTCATCGCGGCTCGTCGCCCATACGCGTGCGCCCAGTTGCTTGGCCAGTTGGATCGCCGCCGTCGATACTCCGCCGCCCACGCCCTGCACGAGCACGGTCTGACCGGGTTGGACCTGCGCCTTCGTCGTCAGCATGCGGTACGCCGTGAGCCATGCGGTCGGCAGGCACGCGGCGGAGGCGAAGTCGAGGTCGGCGGGCTTCGGGAGGACGTTGCGCTCGGGGACGCACACGAACTCGGCGAGCGTGCCGGGGTAGACCTCCGACAGCAGTGAGCGCTTCGGGTCGAGGGTCTCATCGCCCCCGCC
>CAZLZC010000149.1:0-5382 GCA_964563825.1 uncultured Actinomyces sp. | reverse complement strand
GGGCACATGACGATCACCGTGCTCCTCGTCGACGACCACGAGCTCATCCGCGAGGGACTTCGCCGTGCGCTCGAGCGCGAGCCCGACGTGGAGGTGGTCGCCGAGGCGGCCAGCGTCTCCGAGGGTGTCGCGATGGGCCGCAAGTCCGAGCCCACGGTCGCCATCGTCGACCTGCGCCTGCCCGACGGCAACGGCCTCGACGTCGTGCGCGCGCTGCGTGCCCAGTCGAGCGACATGGGCATCGTCGTGCTCACGATGTACGCCGGTGACAACCAGCTCTTCGACGCCCTCGAGGCAGGTGCGAGCGCCTTCGTGCCCAAGAGCGCACCCGCCGAGGAGATCGTGGCGGCAGCGCGGCACGCGGCGAGCTCACCGCACTCCTTCACCTCCGCGGATCTTGCCGACGCACTCAAGCGGCGTACCTCTCCGCAGGGCCCGCAGTTGTCGCCGCGCGAGCGCGAGGTGCTGCAGTTGCTCGCCGACGGCCTCGGTGTCTCGCAGATCTCACGCCAGCTCTTCATCTCGGACTCGACGACCAAGACGCACATCTCCAAGCTCTACGACAAGCTCGGTGCCGGCAATCGCGCACAGGCGCTCATGACCGCGCTCCGGCTCGGCCTGCTCGAAGCCCCCGACGACACACCGTGATGATGACGCGGATCCGCGGGAGCGTGATCGCCCTCATCGTCACCTGGGTCGCCAGCAGGCTGCTGCTCATCGGCACGCTCACCGGCGTAGTGCCCTATCCCGACGGTCCCTCGGTGATCAACGACGTCAAGCTCTACGCCGAGTGGTCCAGCCTGCTCGTCACCGGTCGATTCCCCATCGGCGACGACATGTGGCAGTACCCGCCCGGGGCGGGAATCGTCTTCGCACTCGCCGCCCTCCTGGGATCCAATCCGGTGGCGGCGTTCGCGGGCATCGCCCTGGCCTGCGACCTCGCCACACTTGCGGTGCTCGCTATCGCCGGGCGGCGGCGGCGCGTGGGACTCAACGCCGCGTGGGCCTGGGTCATCGGCGCCCTCCTCGTCGGGCCGGTGTGGCTCGCCCGCTTCGACGTCGTGCCGACGCTGGCCGCGGTGGTCGCGCTCGTGCTCATCGCACGCCCGGTGTGGAGTGGTGCGGCGGCTGCCGCAGGCACGCTGCTCAAGGTGTGGCCCGGGATCATGCTCATCGCACTGCCGCGGCGTTCGCTGCCCAAGGGCATCCTCGGCTTCGTCGCGATGTCGGCGGCCATCCTCATCGCCGTACTCCTGTGGTCGACCGGCGGAGTGTCCTTCCTCGGGGAGCAGGGCGCGCGCGGACTGCAGGTCGAGTCGGTGGGCGCGCTGCCCTTCATGGTGTGGAACGTCTTCACCGAGGTGCCGACCGAGTTCCGCTTCGGGGCCATGGAGGTCGACGTCGCAGCAACCATCCCGCTGGGGCTTGCGATCACCCTGGCGGGATTCGCCGTGCTCGGGCTGCTCGGTGTCCTGCGACTGCTCGGTCGACTGGAGTCGCTCGGGCCGGCCGATGTGGCACTCGTCGCACTCCTGGTGAGCGTTGTGACCAGCCGCGTGCTCTCACCTCAGTACTCCGTGTGGATAGTCGGGGTGGCCGCGGTGACCTTCCTCGATCCGGAGAGCCGCATGCGCAGGGTCGTGTGGCTGCTGGTGCCGTCGATCCTTGTGACGCAGGTGATCTATCCCTACGGCTACGGCAGCTTCCTCAACGGCGACTGGTGGGCGGTGCTGCTGCAGGTGACCCGGGTCGGCCTGCTGCTCGCGGCCACCGCGATCGGGCTCGCCGTGATCCTGCGTCAGGCTTTCAGCGGCGGCATCAGGGTGCCGCGTCGAGGATCTCCAGCCGCTGCAGCGGCGTCGGATGCGTGAAGAGCAGCGCGTAGCGCCAGCGTGGCGGGATCAGAGTGGACTTGTTGGTCACCGCGAGCCGGGTGAGTAGGTCGGCGTAGGCCTGCCTGTCCCCCGTGATGGCGATCGCCTCGCGATCCGCCCGCACTTCGATCGCTCGGCTCACGGTGACCGCACCGACGGATCCCACGAGCGAGGCCACGAGTGCGATGGCGATGACGAGCGGGATCGCACGTGGGTCGCCCGCCGACTTTGCACCCAGCCACCTGCGCACGCGGCTCGAGAGCAGCAGGCTCGCGGCGAGAGCGGCGGTGCCTCCTGCGGCGAGAGCGGCGAGTGCCGTGCCGAGGGCCACGTCACCCTCGCGCACGTGCACGAGTTCATGGGCGACGAGCGCATCGACCTCTGCGGGCGACGCTGAAGCAGTGACGGTGTCGTAGATCGTCACGGCGCGCGTGGGGCCCCAACCCGAGACGTGCGCGTTGAGCGCCGGCGAGGTGTCGGCTGTTTCGATGACCGTGACGGTGCCGACATCTACGCCGAGTCGATCGGCTGTGGCGATCACCCGGGCGGTGAGTGCGGGATCCGCAGCGGTGCCCTCGAGTCGCTGCATGAGGGGAAGCAGTGCGGACGTAACGATCGCGACGATCATGGCGCCGCCCACGAGTGCGATCCATCCGCGTCGCGGCCAGCGCCGCAGGATCGCGAGCGCAATCCCTACGCCGAGCGCACCGATGGCGACAAAGGTGGCGGATTCGCCCAGCCAGCGCAGGAGCCACGCACTCCAAGGCTCGACGAGGAGGTCGTGATCGCGCCGCGCCTGTGCCACGAGGAGGACGAAGGGAAGCGTGACGAGCCGCGTGGCCGCGAGGAGTGCAGCGGTGGCGAGCGTGCTCGCGATGAAGGGGCGGCTCTTGGGTCCGAGCCGAGCGAGTGCGTCGCGAGCACGCGGGGTGAACAGGACGATGAGTGCGAGGGCTGCGGGCGCGAGCCAGGCGAGGACCCCGGGGAGCCACACGTCGGCGACGTAGGCCTCGACGGCGGCGACCTGGTCTGAGGTGAATGCGGCGATCTGGTCCGTGGCGAGGTCGGACCAGGGTGCGGCGGCGGCGTCCCACGGCACGAGGATCACAGCCACCGCCACCGTCGCGACGTAGAGCGCGAGGGCGGCGACGAGCGCGGAGCGGGCCGGGGTCACCCCGACATCATGCGACGCCCTCCTTGCCTGTCACCAGGCGAAGGGGTGGGACAAGGCCAGAACCGGCCAGGACCGCGAAGGCGACCTGCTCCTCGCCGCCGATCTGGCCAGGGGGGCCGAGTAGCACGCTCACGATGCAGTCACCGCAGGCCGCCGGGCGCGCCAGGCAGCTGTGGCAGTCGATGGTGAGTTCACCGTGTGAACTGGTCATGTCGGTTTCGGAGATGTCGGTGTCGGGCATGTCGGTGTCGGGCATGTCGATACCTCCCAGGTCGTCAGACCCTCGACGTACGCTTCTTTTCGTCACGAAGATGACGGTAGGTGGGGGGTCCGACAGTCAGTCGGTCATCCACAGGCCGGGCGGATTCACGCTGGCAAGGTTGCCAACTCGGTTGTCCACAGGCCGGGCGGATTCACGCTGGCAAGGTTGCCAGCTCGTGGTTCACGAGCGCCTAGACGCCACCTACGTCGTGCGGGCTATCGCCCTCGTGACCCGGCTCGGGTCGGGCGATGACCTCGATCCGGTCAGTGTTGCCGCACCAGCGGCAGCTCACCTCGTCGATCTGCTCCTCGAGGGTCTCGGCACCCTCCACCTCGGGGGCACCGGCGAGATCCACATGCCAGTACTCCCGCGTGCGGGCACGGCGTACGACGTCGAAGCGGGTGAGGTTGCCGCAGTGTCCGCAGCGCCACCGGTGGTGCTCGTCGGGGAGCGTGAGGGCCATGCCCCGAGGGTAAGCCGGGGTCGCTCCGGCACCGGCACCCAGCCAGCCCAACGAGCGTGTCGTGCCCCCCGATGTCGGACCTCACGCCTAGCGTCGAGCGCATGCCGGGCCTAGTCGTGGAGCAGCAGCTCTCCCTCGACGATCTCGGCACGCCCCTGAGCGAGGTCACCTTCGTGGTCGTCGACCTCGAGACCACCGGGGGCAAGCCGGTGGATGCCGGCATCACCGAGATCGGCGCGGTCAAGGTGCGCGGCGGCGAGGTGCTCGGCGAGTACCAGACGCTGGTCAATCCCGGCACTCCGATTCCGCCCTTCATCGCGGCACTCACCGGCATCACCGATCGCATGCTCGCGGGAGCGCCCTCGGTCACGGCTGCTGTGGCGGGCTTCTGGGAGTTCGCGCGCGGCGCCGTGCTCGTGGCGCACAACGCGCCCTATGACATGTCCTTCCTGCGCGGTGCGTGCGACAAGGCCGACCTGCCGTGGCCCGGGCCGCGCGTCGTCGACACCGCACGCATTGCACGCCGCGCCATCGCGCGCGACGAGGTGCGCAACTGCAAGCTCGAGACCCTCTCGCGCTTCTTCAAATCGCCCACTCCCCCGTGCCACCGCGCACTCGATGACGCGCGAGCCACGGTGGCCGTCCTCCACGGCCTCATGGAGCGGATGGGCCCGCTCGGTGTGTTCTGCCTGGAAGACCTCATCGCCTTCGGGGGCCGCACGACGCCGCAGCAGCGCACCAAGCGTCACCTCGCCGATGCCCTCCCCGAGGCTCCCGGCGTCTACATCTTCCGCAACGCGCAGGGTGACGCGCTCTACGTCGGCACGTCGCGCAACCTGCGCACCCGCGTGCGCTCCTACTTCACCGCGTCCGAGCAGCGCAAGCGCATGTCCGAGATGGTGGGCCTCGCCGATCGCGTCGATCCGATCGTGTGCGCGACCGACCTCGAGGCCCGCGTGCGCGAGTTGCGCCTCATCGTCGAGCACAAGCCGCCCTACAACCGGCGCTCGCGCCATCCCGAGCGTCAGGTGTGGCTCGCACTCACCCGTGAGCCTCATCCGCGCCTGGTGACCGTGGGTGCCGTGCGCGAGAGCCACCTCGCGGCGATCGGCCCCTTCCACAGTCGCGGCGCCGCCACACTTGCGGCCGAGGCATTGCATGAGGCACTCCCCCTACGCACCTGCACCGACCGCCTGCCGCGCGGGCCCAAGCGCGATGCGGGCTGCGTGCGCGGCCAACTCGGTCAGTGCGCCGCACCGTGCGCGCGATCGGGCGATCCCGATGCGTACGCCGGGACGGCGCAGCAGGCACTGGATGCACTCACCGGCGATACCCGCGCGGTCGTCGCCGCGATCCATGAGCGCATGGCCACCCTCGCCGACGCGGGCCGCTTCGAGCAGGCCCGCACATGGAGGGATCGGCTGGAGTCCTACGTCCGGGCGAGCGTGCGCCGCCACCGGCTCGCGACTCTGGCCGACGCCGAGGAGATCGTCGCGGCGCAGCTCGTCGACGGCGCGTGGCACATTCACGTCATCCGCCACGGGCGACTTGCGGGCGCTGGTGTCGCTCCGCACGGCACCGATCCGCGCCCCGTGGTCGATGCGCTCGC
>CAZLZC010000148.1:0-5391 GCA_964563825.1 uncultured Actinomyces sp. | reverse complement strand
CGTGAAGGGGTCGACCACGTTCACCCCGGGAAGGGCGCGCAAGGGGTCGACGAGACGCCCGGTCTCCACGGGTGCCTTGAGGAGCACGCGCACATCCACGCCGGCACGGGAGAGCGCCTCGCTCATGGACTGCACCCAAATGGCGGAGCCGTCCAGGATGTTGAGGTTGACGTCGCCGTAGACGATGGCGCGCAGGGTCCGGGTCATGTGGCACTCACCAGCAGCGCGTCAGTCGGATGCGACCGAGCGGACTGTCCGAGGAGATATGCGGCCAGGAGGTCTAGCAGGTCGTGGGGGTCGAGCAGGTCGATCTGCCGGGCAAGGTACGGCGAGGCGATTCCCAGCAGGGCGGGCTCGAGTGACGCGCCCTGCTCCGCGACGACGACCTGGATGCCGGCGCCTGCCAAGGCATCGCGTGCTCGGTCGGGGAGTGGGCTGGAGACGATGAGTTCGCGCGGCCGCCACGACTGTGCGATGACGCGGTCGGGGTCGACGTCGGTATCGGCAAGGAGCGCGACATCCCAGCAGGCGCGTGGACGTGAGGCGATGCCGAGCCTCTCGGCAAGCACCGTGAGTTGGACGGGCGCGGCAGCCGCCAGAAGGATCGCGGCGAAGGCCGCCCGGTGCTCGTCGGCCGTGAGCGGCACGGGACCTCGCCGTGCGATCTCCGCCAACTCCTCGGGCCGGGAGCTTGACGCGACCGCGTTGCGCGCGGCCTCCCACGGCGAGAGCATGCGCGCAAGGTCGGTATCGCCGGGCGCGAGGACACGACGCCCCGCGGCGAGAGCCGAGACACTGTCGAGCCCAGCGCCCAGGAGACCCGCGGTCACCGGCACCGCGAGCAGACCCGTGGACGCCGCGAGTGCGCGGGACCAGCCGACGTCTGGGGGGAGAGCGGGATCGATGCGGAGACTGCGCGCCGCATCGCGGGCGATCTCGTCCGTGGGGGCGCTGGGCGTGGACGTGATGAGCAGGGCGGCGGCTTCGGGCAGGGGAACTTCGGCCAGGGGATCCACACCCGGATGCCATGGGGATCGCCGCGCAGCCCCCGGGCCATCGACGACGAGATCGCAACGTCGTGCCAGGGCGTCGAGGTAGGCGGTGTGCGCCGGGGAGGTCATGCGCAGCAGGACAGCGGGGCGCCCGAGGGCATGCGCGGCGTCGACGAGGGCTCCCGCGGCCAGGAGCCTGTCGACAGCGGCCGGATCGCCCAGGTGCGACCAGGCCTGCCCGGGCAGAGCGGCAGAGGTGTCGATGACGACGACATCCGGATCGATCGCCTCCACGAGTGCGGCCGCCTCATGCGGGAGGGCCGGACTCACTGCCGCATAGGGCTCCCACCCGCGTGCCGTGGCACTGGCGATCGCTCCCGCGATCGAGAGGCCGCGACCGGGGGCAACCGTGGCGATGCGCGGGACGAGGAGCCGGGCGGCGTCGAGGTCGACGACCTCACGCGTGCGCGCATGTCCGGCGGGCTTGGGTGCAGCGCGACGGGAGCGGCGCAGGCGCCATGTGCGCCATAGATCGCGCGGCAGCATGAGCAGGCGCCGAGGATCCTTCGCGGCGCGCACGAACAGGTCGCCGACGACGTACGCGGCGCTGCGCTTCGTGCGATCGAGCTCGCGCTCTGCGCGGTCGGCGCGCGCTTGTGCTTGGCGCAACTCCGACATCAAGCGCGCACCGCTCGTCGTCCGTTCCACCTCGCCTGCCGGGGGGCTATCGGGCGCTACTGCCTCACTCATCGACGCTCGCGATCCCCGAGCCAATCGACGATGACCTCTGCGATGCGCTGGCCCGCGTGGCCGTCCCACAGCGGCGGACGCCGCGTCACGTCGAATTCCCCGCCGAGGGCCTCGTCGAGGAGCGGCAGGAGGGTCGCTGGCGTGGCAAGGCGGTTGGAGCCGTGGGTGATGGTGACCGGGCGCTCGGTATTCGGCCGCAGCGTGAGGCAGGGGACACCGAGGACCGTCGTCTCCTCCTGTACGCCGCCCGAGTCGGTGATGACGGCCCGAGCACCCCGGACGAGACCCATGAAGTCGAGGTAGCCGAGTGGCTCCACCACATGCATGCGCGGGTGGTCATCGAGTCCCAGCGCCTCGAGGACAGCGCGTCCACGCGGATGGAGAGGCAGCACGATGTCTGCGCGGGATGCCGCGGAGTGCAGCAGCGCAACGAGTTCACCTGCCGACTCCGGATCATCGACGTTGCCGGGCCGGTGCAGCGTCGCCACGAGGTAGTCCTCGGGCAGCCGGAACTGTGCCCGCATGCGATCGGCATCGAAGCGGCCCAGGTTGGCGAGAAGTGTGTCGATCATGGGATTGCCCACCAGGTGGATGCGATCAGCGGGCACCCCCTCGTGCGCGAGATGCGCGATGGCATCGGGGCTGGTGCACAGCAGCAGATCAGAGAGGCGATCGGTGACGATGCGGTTGATCTCCTCGGGCATCGTCATGTCGAAGGACCGCAACCCCGCCTCGACGTGGGCGACCGGCACGCCGAGCTTGCTCGCCGCGATCGCGGCGGCCAGCGTGGAGTTCACGTCGCCGTACACGATGACCATCTCGGGTTTGGTGGCGAGCAGTTCCTCCTCCAGGCCGACGAGCAGGGCGGCTGTCTGCTGGGCGTGGCTGCCGGAGCCGACACCGAGGTTGATGTCCGGTCGAGGCAGATCCAGCTCGCGGAAGAACACCTCCGACATGCGATCGTCGTAGTGCTGCCCGGTGTGCACGAGGCGCTGGCGCACGCCGAGGGCGGCGAGCGCGGCGATCACGGGAGCAGCCTTGGGGAAGTTGGGACGGGCGCCGGTGACGTGCAGCAGGGTCATCGCGGCCTTCCTGTCGCTGGCGCCGCGAGCCGGCTCCCGGGGATCGCGTGCAGTGACGCTCTCGGTCACCGGCGTTAGTATCCCAGACCGTGAGGTGGGCATGAGGGCGCTCGGTGCGGTGCGGCGAGTTCCGCTCGCCGTATCGGGAGCTCTGCGCCGATTCGCCCAGGACCCCGCCCGCGGGCGCGCCGCCCTAGAGCGCGCAATTCCCGGGGTCGGGAAGACCCCACCCGATGATCCCGCCGCGCTCGTCGATCGCGCGATTGCGCGCGACCGCTACGCCGATGCATGCGCCGCCCTGGCCATGCTCCCGAGCAGCAGCACCGAACGAGCCTCCTGCGACATCGCTGTCGACGTGCTCGCGGGCCGTCTCGGTGAAGCGGCCCGTGCCCAACCACGTGATGCGCGCGGTCGTCGAGCCGTGCGGGCGGCCCGACGCCAACTCGCGGTCCTCGGACAACCCATCGTCGGCGGACCTGCTCGCGAGAGCAGATCGGGTGTACCTCGTGCCGGAGGCCTTGGCGTGCTCCACGTGGTGACCAACTCGCTTCCACTCACCCAGGCCGGGTCGACGATTCGCACGCAGCGTGTCGCCCGCGCGCAACGCGATCTCGGTTGGGACGCCCGAGTCGTCACGCGACTCGGCTACCCCGTCACGCACGGAGACCTGCGCTCGCCGGATCCCCAGGTGGTCGACGGCGTGCCCTACCACCGGCTGCTCCCCATGGTCATGCCGGCAGATGAGCAACTGCGGGGCGCCTACGCCGCCCATCTGGGCCGGCTGGTGGACGAATTACGCCCCGATGTCCTGCATGCCGCCTCGGATCACGTCAACGCTGCCGTAGCGCTTGAAGTGGGTCGCGCACGCGGCCTACCGGTGGCCTACGAGGCGCGCACGTTCTTCGAGGACACCTGGCTAGCGCGTCACGGCGGCGACGACGCTCGCGACACCGACACCTATGCACTGCTCCGTGAGCGGCACACCGAAGCGCTGCTCGCGGCGGACGTGGTGACCACTCTCGGCTCGGGGATGCGCGATGCCATCATCGCGCGCGGGGTGCCTGAGGAGCGCGTGTTCGTCGCCCCCAATGCCGTGCCGATGGAATTCCTCGAACCTCGCGACATCGTGGCGACGCGTCAGCGCCTGGGCATCAGCGACGCACTGTGGGTGGGCAGCGTCGCGACCATCAACGATGACGAGGGCCTCGACACGCTCATCGATGCCGTCGCGCTCCTTCGAGGCGACGGCTTGGACGTCCGTGTACTCATCGTGGGCGATGGCCCCGGGCTCGCTGCCCTGCGGCGGCACGCCGAGCAGAGCGGCGTACCCCTGCTCGCGCCAGGGAGAGTCCCCGTCGCCGAGGTGCGCCAGTGGTACGACGCCCTCGATGTCTTCGCGTTGCCCCGGCGTGACACCGCGGTCAATCGTGCCGTGACCGCGCTGAAGCCCCTCGAGGCTCAAGCGCGCGGGATCCCGGTCGTGGGGAGCGACCTCCCGGCGGTGGCCGAGGTGCTCGCCCCGGGATCCCTCCTCGTGGCACCGGGAGATGCGGCCGCCCTCGCGGAGGCTCTGCGATCCCTGGCGGACCCCATCACTCGGGGTGAGGCGGGTGAGCGTGCCCGGGCATGGGTGGAGGCCACGCGCACGTGGCCTTCCGTCATGGGGGCCTATCGGGCGGCGTACTCTTTCCTCGGCGCCCTCACGGGCTGACCGCCCTGCGGCCACGACGGCTCCGCGGGCCCGAGGCCGGAGCCCGGCAGGGAAGGCGAAGGACGGACATGACGCGCGATCTAGTGGTCATCGGTCTGGGCTATGTGGGCCTTCCGCTGGCACAGGAGGCGAGCCGCGCCGGACTCGCTGTCACCGGCCTCGACGTCTCCGCCGGGGTAGTCGATGGGCTCAATGCCGGGCGCTCGCACGTCGACGATCTCTCCGACGCCGATATCGCCGAGATGCTCGAGCGGGGGTTCACCGCGACCACCGATGCGTCGGTCATTGCCGACGCGCACGCTGTCGTCATCTGCGTGCCGACACCGCTGACTCCCGAAGGCGGCCCTGACCTCGGCGCCGTGCTCGGGGCGACTCGCGCTATCGCGGAGCACCTGCAGCCCGGGCAACTCATCGTCCTGGAGTCCACCACCTACCCGGGCACGACCGACGACGAAGTGCGGCCGGTGCTCGAGATGGGCGGGCTCGCTGCCGGACGCGACTTCCACCTCGCCTTCAGTCCCGAGCGAATCGACCCGGGCAATCCCCAGTACGGCATGCGCAATACCCCCAAGGTCGTCGGTGGTCACACCGAGGCGTGCACTGAGGCCGCAGCCGCCTTCTACTCCCGTTTCGTGGACACCGTTGTGCGCGCACGTGGCACGCGCGAGGCCGAGATGGCCAAACTCCTCGAAAACACGTACCGCCACATCAACATCGCGCTCGTCAACGAGATGGCCCGCTTCTGCTACGAGCTCGACATCGATCTGTGGGATGTCATCGCGGCGGCCAAGAGCAAGCCCTTCGGCTTCCAGGCCTTCTACCCCGGCCCGGGCGTGGGCGGGCACTGCATCCCCAT
>CAZLZC010000147.1:0-5416 GCA_964563825.1 uncultured Actinomyces sp. | reverse complement strand
GCCAGGAACGTGGCCGCATCGATGAGGCCGCACGCTGCCGTCAGCATGTAGATGCCGGGCGTGATTGTCTGCGGTCGCATGCGCGCAGCCTAGGTCAGTAATCACAGCCGCCGTGTCGAACGACTCGCTAGTCTCTGCGCATGACAGCGCCCCGGGGTCAACTCTGGCTGCTACGCCACGGTGACACGGAGTGGGCGTCCGCGGGCAAGCACACGGGTTGGACCGACATCCCACTCAGCCCTGCAGGGGAGGCAGCAGCGCGGGCGCGGGCGAAGGATCTCGCCGGCCACAACTTCGCTCTCGTACTCAGTTCGCCGCTATCGAGGGCCCGGCGCACGGCCGAGCTCGCGGGAGTCGCCGTCGACGCCATCGACCCCGACCTCATCGAGTGGGACTACGGCGCCTGGGAGGGTCTGACAACCGCCGAGATCCGCGAGCAGCTCGGCGATCCGGAGTGGACGGTGTGGGACGACCTGGTGCGACCGGGTGACACTGCCGGGGAAACCACCGACCAGGTCGGCGTGCGCGCGCAACGCGTCATCGATCGCTGCATGCCCGAGATCATCGCCGGCCGGGACTGTCTGCTTGTCGCGCACGGCCATCTGCTGCGCATGCTCACCGCCACCTGGCTGGGCCTCCCTGCTCGAGACGGTCGGCTCTGGGCGCTCAGTGCGGGCGGATTGTCCGTCCTGGGCTGGGAGCGGACCCAGGCGGTCATTTCGCGCTGGAATATCTGACTGCTCAGCGCGCCCCCGTGCCGGATCGCCCCCCGACCTCCACACTGGCGCCATGACCATCGCCGTCGAACTCAGCCCTGAGGTCTCCAAGCAAATGCGCGGCCTGCGCCGACTCAATGTCATCGCGGGCTTCGCGCACTTGGTCCAGATGATCCTCATCCTCATCCTGGCGACCGACTTTGCGCTCCCGATCACGGCGGCGTACGTCGAGGGCCCCCCCGGCACGCTCCCCTCGAATCCGGTGACGCTGGTCGACGTCCGAGTGGCCTGGGGCGTGGCGGCGTTCTTCGGCCTGTCGGCGCTCTTCCACTTCCTGGTGGCAAGCCCGCTCTTCTACGGCCGCTACGTCGCCGGACTGCTCGAGCGGCACAACTACTTCCGCTGGGTGGAGTATTCGCTCAGCTCGTCCATCATGATCGTGCTCATCGCGCAGATCGTCGGCATCTTCGATGTTGCCGCCATCGTCGCGATCTTCGGCGTCAACGTCTCGATGATCCTCTTCGGTTGGCTGCAGGAGAAGTACGTCGAGCCCGGTGGTGGGCTGCTGCCCTTCTGGTTCGGCTGCATCGCCGGAATCGTGCCGTGGATCATCATCGTGATCTTCGTCATCTCCCCCGGATCGACGAGCGCCAATGAGACTCCCGCCTTCGTCTACGGCATCATCATCTCGCTCTTCATCCTCTTCAACTGCTTCGCGCTTGTGCAGTACCTGCAGTACAAGCCGGTCGGGAAGTGGGCGAACTACCTGCGTGGAGAGAAGGCCTACATAGTGCTGAGCCTCGTCGCCAAGTCGGCGCTGGCCTGGCAGGTCTTTGCCGGCACCCTCGTCCCGCCTGCCTGAGCGTGCTTGGGCATGCGCGTCGCTCCCCTTGCCCCTAACCTATGGCCATGAATCTCCTCACCAAGACTTGCGTCACGATCGCCCTCACCGCCCTGGCTCTGTCGAGCGGGGCGGCAACAGCCGCGGAGCACCAGCACGGCAACGGCGACGGAAAGTCGGGCTACTCCCTCTCCCTGCGCATCGACCGCGTCAAGGCGTCGACAGGCCAGGTGAAGTTCACCGTCACGCCCAAGGGCTTCACCTATGTGAAGGTCCCCGACGACGGGGCGCCCAACGTCGTCGGCGAGGGCCACGCCCACATCTACGCCAAGGACACCGCCACCGGCAAAGTGCGCTACATAGGCTGGACCGGCAATGGGCTGACCGACTGGAGCGACCCGGATCGTCTCGTGGCCGGCAAGACTTACCGCATCTACGCCATCTTCTCCGAAAACGACCACACCGAGCGGTCCAGCATCAGGTCACGCGCGGTGGTCGTCACCATGCGATAGCACCACCACCGCGCGTGCGGAACCCGACCCACGACTGACGGGCAGCCACGTCCTGAGGGGATCCGCGCGTAGGATCGCTCCATGGATCGCACGGCTGACGACCTCATCGACGCACGCGGGCCTCGCTTCGCGTCGGTGATCACGGCTGTCGTGCTCGGTGTCGCTCTTTTCGGGATCTATACGCCTGTCTTCCCCGTGCTCGTCGGGCTCCAAGCGCTGGTCTTCCTCGTCGGCGCCGCGCTTGGGGTGCGCCGCCAGCCGTACGTCACGTTCTTCACCTCTGTGCTGGCTCCACGTCTGGCACCGGCACCGCGGTGGCAGGACCCCACGGCGCCGCGCATCGCCCAGGCTGTCGCCCTGGTGCTGCTCGTCGTGGCACTTGTCGCCTGGTTCTTCGGGGGGCTCACCGTGGCGGCGGTCTGCGTCGCAGCTGCCTTCGTCGTCGCGCTCACACTGGCCCTGACAGGCTTCTGCATCGGCTGCCAGGGATACGCCGTCTACCAGGACCTCAAGCGCCCCTCCTCCTGACGCCGAGTGTGCACTTGCGTGCAGGGAATCGGTCGGATTCGCGCACGCAACTGCACACTCGGCGAAGCGTGGGCAGCGAGTGTGCACTCGGCTGGGGACTACGGCGGTGTCGGGCGGGCCTTGAGTCCGGAGAGCTGGCGGCCCGAAATCTCGTCCAGCGATTTGCCCGCGGGCTCGATCTTGAAGATCTGGGTGATCACGAGCGCCAGGATGCAGATGCCGGCCATACCGAAGACCAACGCAGGGATACCAATCGCCTCCTGCAGGATCGGGAAGAAGAAGACGCCCAGGGCAGCACCGAGTTTGGCGGCTCCGGCAGCGAAGCCATGACCCGCAGCCCTGATATCGGAGGGGAAGATCTCGGCTGGCAAGGCGTACGTCGTCGCATTGGGCCCGGCGTTCATGAAGAAGTTGAAGATCGCGAAGCCGAGGAAGACCAGGCCGAGATAGCCCGTGCCCTCAGGCCCTTGCAGAAGCGATGAGATTCCGAGGATCACGAGGCCTACGGCCATGAAGATGAAGCCGGTCGTTTGTAATCGAATACGGCCCCAGCGCTCGATGAGGAAGATCGCTGCAGCGAAGCCGAGCACAAGGAAGACATCCAAGGCCGCGGTCCACTCCGTCGATGCGATGTCATCGGCGATGAAGTTGGTGTTGGACTTGTCCTGATTGCCGCCAAAGGCAAGTGCCGCGATGAGGGTCGGCGTGAAGATCCCGACACCGTAGGTCGCGATATCCATGAGGAACCACGGGACTGACGTGAAGATCGTGCGTCTGATCATGTCGCGCTTGAAGAGCTGCGGCTGCCACAGCGCCTGTATCCCCTCGGATGACTGCTCGGCTTTCTCGCGGTCCTTGTCCGTGATCACGACAGGCACGTTGGTGAGCTCTTCCACGACCTTGATCGCTTCTTCTTCATGCCCATTCTGGGCAAGCCATCGCGGACTCTCGGGGACTTTTCGTCTGAGCAGGATGATGATGAGAGCGGGAATGACACCGAAGCCGAGCATCCATCGCCATGAGGTTTCCTCCGGCAGGATCAGCAGTACGCCGACCCCGACCAGGGCGCCGAGCAGCATGCCCACGGCCTGCAGCGAGAAGGCAGACACCAGCCAGCGGCCACGGTTCTTCTGCGGCAGGACCTCCGCGAGATAGGACGCGGCGATCGGGTAGTCCAGGCCGATGGCGATACCGAGCAGGAACCGGAAGGCGATGAGGGACCAGGTGTCCCAGGCGACCATGCAGCCGACGGAGAAGGCAACGAACATCCACAGGTCGTACTTGAAGATGCGCCTTCGGCCGAGCTTGTCGCCGAGGGGGCCGAGCACTGCTGCCCCAAACAGCGCCCCGACGATGGCGGCAGCCGAGATGAGGCCCTTCTGCCAAGCATTCGCGCCCAGGTCTTCAGCGATGAGGGGATTCGCTACACCGATGATGAAGAAGTCGAACCCGTCGAGCATGATGCCAAGGCCGGCAAGGAGCCAGAACTTCTTGTGCAGGCGCGTCATGCGTGCCTGATCCAGCGCCTTGCCGAGGGGAATTGCCTTGGCGTCACTCACGGCGACACCCTAGAAATTGTGAAGAGGACAGGCCAGAGCATGAACTGAACATTCATCGTTATCGCCGAATGTTCACCTTGGATCGATCAGCCGAAGCGGCCGTTGACATAGTCGAAGGTCCGCGGATCCTGCGGCTCACCGAACATGAGGTCCGTGGGGCCATGCTCCACGATGTGGCCCGGCTGGCCGTGCTCGGCCAGGAAGAAGGCGCACGACTGCGACACGCGCTGCGCCTGCTGCATGTTGTGGGTCACGATGACGATGGTGACCTCCTCGCGCAGCTCCCCGATCGTTTCCTCGATGCGCCGCGTCGACGTGGGGTCAAGCGCAGAGCAAGGCTCGTCCATGAGCAGGACCTTCGGCTTGATAGCCAGGGATCGAGCGATGCACAGGCGCTGCTGCTGGCCTCCGGACAGCCCCCCGCCCGGAGCGCGGAGGCGATCCTTGACCTCCTTCCACAGGCCCGCCTTGGTGAGGCAGTGCTCGACGAGCTCGTCCTTCTCGTCACCGCTGGCGTGGACGCCGTTGAGCTTGAGCCCCGCGATGACGTTGTCGTAGATGCTCATCGCCGGGAAGGGATTGGGCTTCTGGAAGACCATGCCGATCTGGCGGCGAGCGTCGGTGATGCGCACATTGGGCGCGTAGATGTCCTCACCGTCGAGGAGCACCTCTCCGGCGATGCGAGCACTGATGACGAGCTCGTGCATGCGGTTGAGTGACCGGAGGAAGGTGGACTTGCCGCAGCCTGAGGGCCCGATGAGAGCGGTGACCTCCCCCGCGGGCATGAGAAGCGAGACGCGATCGAGCACCAGGTGGGTGCCGAACCAGCATGAGATGTCGATGGCGTGCAGCGAGAAGAGCTGGGGAGCCGCCGCCGTGGAGGTGTCGTCGATCGTCATCGTCATGGAACTCTTCCGTTCAGAGGAGGTTGGGCAGGAGTCGGAGGGCGCTCATCGATGCCATGACGCCGGCGAAGAAGACGATCGGGGCGGCGACGAGCCATGCCTGCCACTTCCCCCAGCGAATGACGAGCCACACGGTGGCCACCGCGACCACGAGGAGGAGTTGCAGCCACAGCAGCAGCGGGACCAGGCCTGCGGGATCACCCGCCATCGCCTGCTCGGCCGGGTCGAGCGATGCTGCAGTGATGACGCGCGGAGGGGCGGGCTGGGCCGGCGTGACGAGCTCCGCGTCAACGCGAAGCAGATCCGTGGGCATGAAGCGCGGGCCCATCGCCGTGACCAGTGTGAGGCGACCCTG
>CAZLZC010000146.1:0-5462 GCA_964563825.1 uncultured Actinomyces sp. | reverse complement strand
GCCAGGAGGCCATCAGCGGCCCAGGTGGCAAGACTGAGGTTGAGGCCAAGCGACGCCGGCCCGACGGTGATCTCTCCCAGTGCGAAGTAGGAGTCACCCCAGGGAGAGTTCGCCCACGCGATGGCGATAACCGCCGCGATGAGCAGCAGGACGCCGCCGATGGTCTCCCCGCGCAGGGCACGCAACAGCCAGACGCGCTCACCCAGGGAAGGGCGGTCGAAGATCTGATGCGCCGTGCCATCGGGCGACGTACTCCCAGCAGGAGTGGTCACGTGCGGCCTCCAGGGTCGGTCAATGAGACGCCGACCAGACTTCCCGGCACACCACGGGGAAGACTACCTGTCCCGTGCGGTGCGAGGCCTCCCGGCTAGTCCTCGCTGCCACCCGACTGGAGTCCGGTCGAGATCAGGTGCATCACGTGCGGGTCAGCCAGGGTCGTGACATCACCCAGCGACCTGTTCTCTGCCACGTCGCGCAGGAGCCGACGCATGATCTTGCCCGATCGGGTCTTGGGCAGCTCCGAGACGATCATGATCTGGCGGGGCTTGGCGATGGGACCGATCTCGTGGGCCACGTGATTGCGCAACTCGGTGATGTATGCGCTGCCGTCTGCGCCTTCCTCGACACCACCGCGCAGGATGACGAATGCGACGATGCCCTGACCCGTGACCTCGTCAGCAGCTCCGACCACGGCCGCCTCGGCCACGGTGGGATGCGACACCAGCGCTGACTCGACCTCGGTGGTGGAGATGCGGTGACCTGAGATGTTCATGACATCGTCAACGCGACCCAGCAGCCACAGCGCGCCGTCGAAGTCGATCTTCGCCCCATCACCCGCGAAGTAGTACTGCGGCCACCTGGACCAGTAGGTCTCGACGTAGCGCTCGTTGTCGCCCCAGATCCCCCGCAGCATCGACGGCCAGGGCTCGGTCACGACGAGGTAGCCGCCGTGGCCGAGCGCGACGGGATCACCGTGGTCATCGACGACCGTGGCACCGATACCGGGGAGCGGGCGCATGGCGGAGCCTGGCTTCGTGGCGGTGACGCCGGGGAGTGGGCTGATCATGATGGCGCCCGTCTCGGTCTGCCACCACGTGTCGACGATGGGACACGCGTCATCGCCGATGACATCTCGGTACCACATCCACGCCTCGGGATTGATGGGTTCACCAACGGTGCCAAGCAGTCGCAGTGACGAAAGGTCGTGCTCTGCGGGAAACTCGGGGCCCCACTTCATGAAGGTGCGAATCGCTGTCGGCGCGGTGTAGAAGATCGTGACGCCGTACTTCTCGACGATCTCCCAGAAGCGACCCTTGTGCGGGGTGTCGGGCGTGCCCTCGTAGATGACCTGGGTGACGCGATTCGCGAGCGGGCCGTAGACGATGTAGCTGTGGCCTGTCACCCACCCGATGTCGGCCGTGCACCAGTAGACATCGGTGTCCGGCTTCAGGTCGAAGACATTCCAGTGGGTGAATGCCGTCTGGGTCAGGTAGCCACCGCTCGTGTGCAGGATGCCCTTGGGCTTCCCGGTCGTCCCTGATGTGTAGAGGATGAAGAGCGGGTGCTCGCTGTCGAATGCCTGAGCCTCGTGCACATCCGGCTGGCGATCAACGATGTCGTGCCACCAGACGTCGCGCCCCTCCTTCATCGTCACCTCGCCGCCGGTACGGCGCACCACGAGTACGCGCGTGACGCTCGGTGTGTGCTCGATCGCCTCGTCGACGGCGGGCTTGAGGGGCATGGGCGCCCCGCGTCGGTTCTGTCCATCGGCGGTGATGACGAGCGTGGCCTGGGCGTCGTCGATGCGCGAGCGCAGGGCCTCTGCGGAGAACCCGGCAAAGACGACGGAGTGAGGCGCGCCGATTCGGGCGCACGCAAGCATGGCCACTACTGCCTCGGGGATCATCGGCATGTAGATCGCCACGCGGTCACCGGCCGTCACACCCAACTCGGTGAGGGCGTGGGCCGCCTTGCTGACCTCGCGCTGGAGTTCGGCGTAGGTGAGGTCGCGGGTGTCCCCCGGCTCGCCCTCGAAGTGCAGAGCGACCTGGTCTCCGTGTCCTGACTCCACGTGCCTGTCTACGCAGTTGTACGCGACGTTGAGCTTGCCGTCGACGAACCACCTCGCGAAGGGGGCGTCGCTCCAGTCGAGGACGTCCGTCCACGGCTGCGCCCACTCCAGGCGACGGGCCTGCTCCGCCCAGAACGCGAGGCGATCCGCTGCCGCTGCGTCGTACATCGAGGCCTGGGCGTTGGCCTGGGCGGCGAACTCCGGGCTCGGCGCGAAGGACCGATCCTCCTGAAGCAGGTTGGCCAGGGCGTCGTCCGACACGTCTCCTCCTAAAGATGCACGGCGCTCTCACGCTCGGCTCGTGTGACATGGGCCACGGTAGTCGCCGTCGGCGAGCGGCGAAGCGGCTTCCCGCGCGTCACAGGGAGCCTTCAGTGCCCCTCATGCGTCAGGATGGGGAGGTCGGTGCCCCCGACCGATAGCCCCTGGAGGTCCGCGTGCGTCCCCGCGTGCTCGTCCCACTCCTGCTCGCCCTGGCTGCCGCGCTCGGCCTGGTGGTCGGCGCTGTCCTGCCGGGTTCGCCCTCGGCCCCGACCGCAGACTCCTCGACGCCGGCTCCATCGGATCCCACGGGCGGTGCGACGGAGTCCTCGTCGGCCGAGCCGCTCCCGACCGACTCCTCGGCATCCCCTGTCGTCGGCGAGGTCACGGGCGAAGGCGGGGGCGTCTCCGCAGTCAATCTCCCGCAGCCGGACTTCCCCGTCGAGAAACTTGCACCGGGTGAGAAGCCGCCGCAGTTCGTCACCATCTCCTTCGACGGCTCATGCAGCCTCGACATCATGCGCCACTACCTGGACACGGCCGAGCAGGTGAACGCCTTCTTCACCTTCTTCATCTCCGGTCTGTGCCTACTGCCCGAGGATCAGAAGTTCCTCTATGAGACTCCTGGGCGCGAGGCGGGCTCCAGCGCCATCGGCTTCGCCGACGATGCGCAGGAGGTCGTCGGTCGCGTCGCGAACTACAAGGAGGCCTACGAGCGCGGACACGAGATGGGCACGCACTTCCTCGGTCACTGGTGCGAGCCCAACGACGGCTCGGTCAATTCATGGGGTCCCGCGGAGTGGCAAAGCGAATTCGCCCAGGATGCCGGATTCATGGACAACTGGGCGGCGAACAACGGCATCACCGGTCCGATTCCGCTGCCCTTCAACTACAGCGTGATCAAGGGAGCACGCACGCCGTGTCTCGAGGGCCAGCGCGACGTGATGTACCCGATCTTCGCCGAGAACGGCTTCACCTACGACGCGTCGAACCCGGGTTCACTGCAGTGGCCGGTGAAGAACGAATACGGCCTGTGGGAGTTCCCGCTGCAGACGATGAAGGTTGTCGGCTACGACAGGTCGAATCTGTCGATGGACTACAACTTCCTCTGCGCGCAGAACGACTGCCAGCAGCAGGCTGACCAGGCCACTTGCGACCGGATCGAACAGTCCACCTACGACTCGCTCATGGCTGCCACCGATGCGCTCTACAACGGCAATCGGGCCCCGTTCTTCTTCGGCAACCACTTCAACACCTGGGTCTGCGGTGCCTACCAGAACGCCATCACGCGCTATGTCCTCGATGCCGCGGCCATGTATCCGGACCTGAAGTTCGTCTCCAATGCCCAGCTCGTGAAGTGGCTCGAGGCTCAGGACCCGGCGGTTCTCAAGCAGCTCGTGGCGCAGGGGGTGCAGTCCTACTGAGCGATCCGCTCGCCACACTCGCCGGTCTGCCGGGCGTCAGCGAGGCTTGCGACGCGGCTCGGCACGAGATCGATGGGCTCCTCTGGGATCGCGGCGTGCGCGCACGCGCCGGCGAGATGGCCGCGAGCTCAGCCCTCATCGGAGCCCGTGACTCGGCTGCCCTCGAGGGTGCGGACGTCTCCGTCGACGTCGTGCGCGCGGGCCTGGATGACTCCCCCCTCGGTCGCGCGGTCACCGCAAGCGTGGCTGTGACCTCTGCCGTGCCCGGTCAGGCTGATGCCTGGCAGCGCGCACCGCTCCAGGTGCTCGCGCATCTGCATGCACTGGCTGCCCGCGGCTTCGACGACGACGACGCACTCGGCCGCCCCCGCCAGCAAGACGACGTGGTGGATCCTCTTCACATGGGCACGCCACTGCCCTGGCGGGAGGTCCCCGACCGCCTCGTCGCCCTCGCTGATGTGCTCACGCGCCCCACTACGGCGCCCGCCATCCTGGTGGCGGCCATCGCGCACGGCGAGTTGATTGCGGTGCAGCCCTTCCGCTGGGGCTCGGGCCTCATCGCACGGGCCGCCGTACGCCTCGTGCTCGCCGCCCGCGGCGTAGACCCCGATCTTCTCGGGTGCCCGGAGGCAGGGATGCTCTCGCTCGGGCGCTCGACGTACGTCGCCTCGGTGCGGGCCTATCGCTCAGGTGAACCCGATGGAGTGGCCGAGTGGATCCGATGGAATGCCTCAGCCATCGGATTCGGTGCGTCCTCCGACGCCCCCCAGCGCTGACATCAGGACGAGGGCCGTGGTGCGGCCTCGGCCAGGTCCACACCATCGTTACGCGGCTCCGCTCCCGGTGTCTGCGGACTGAGGCGGGGGACGCGAAGGTCGATCACCCAGGGATAGGCACGACCCCCGATCAGGGCGAAGGCACGCACCCGCACCGTGGGCGACTCAAGGCCCGCGACCTCGGCGGGGTAGACGAGCCAGCGCATGCGCGCCGCGGCTGCGCCTGCGTCCATGGTCGCCTCCACGTCACCCCCTCCCTGGAAGCCTGTGGAGTCGCGTGGCTGCAGCACGAGGCGGTCCGCGGTTGTGGGGAGACGTAGGCGCATGACGAGGATGCGTCCACGCACGAATACATCGACGCGCGCTGAGACAAACGTGATCACTGGTCCCGCACGTGCGGATTCGCAGAGCGAGTCCAACGCCGAGGAGAGTGCCTGGGAAGCAGTCGAAGTGAGAGGGACCCCGGCTCCCTCTGCATCGATCAGCGGCGAGGCCAGATCAGTGCCTTCGGGCCCGCCGCAGTCAGCGGGGGTAACGACGACGTCCACACCGACCTGCTCGCCCGCGGGAATCGCCGCGGATTCTGTGCCGCTCGCTATGTAGGCGGCGGTCTCGCCAGCGGGCTGCACCTGCACGATGCGCTGCGGATCGCCCGTGACGTCTAGTCGAAGTCGGTATGCCGGTGCGACGAGTCCCGTGGGCCAGTCCGCGGGCAGGTCCTCACCGGAGATCGCGAATGGTCCGACCGTCTCTATGGCCTGGATCTCGAGACGATCAGAACGCGTGGATTGCTCGGCCCACCAGCGAGCTCCGCCGACTGCCGCTGTGATTGCGATCAGCACGGCAGCAATCACGGCAATACCCCGCGCGACGCGGTGTGACGTGCCGGGTGATTCGGATGCGGAAGCGCCAGCCTCGAGGACGTCCATG
>CAZLZC010000145.1:0-5537 GCA_964563825.1 uncultured Actinomyces sp. | reverse complement strand
GTCCGACGTGACGTCGGCCACGATCGCGGCGTAGGCGTCGATCACCGCGTCTGCATCCAGGGCGACCACCGTGTCGCGCTGGCCGGTGCCCAGGGTGATCTCACCGCCCAGGATGCGCTCGTCGGCGATGACCGGGAGGTCGAGTCCGAGTGGGGTGATGGTGCCGCGGGCATATCCGGTGACGGTGAGCGCCTCCTCCGCATCCGGCAGCGAGATCCGGTTGACGCCGAGCAGGGCGCGCAGCTTGGGCCATGACAGCGAGCGGTCTCCCGGCACGAGCACCAGGACGTAATCATCCTCGCCGCGGCGTACGACGAGGGTCTTGACCACCTGCTCCGGTCGCACGCCGCATGCCTGTGCTGCTTCCTCGACAGACGTCACGTGTCCCGGATGGATGATGCGGTGGTCGATTCCGCGGCGCTGGAGTTCGATGACGCCGGGTGCGTCATCCGCCATGGCGGGCAGCCTCGATGGCGGCCACGTCGATCCACAGGCAGATCGTGTTGTGGGTCATGCGGGGAGCCTAGATGCGGGGTGTCGGGGGTCGGTAGCGCGTCTCTCACGCACGAAAACGACGCTTCGTGGTGGTTTCGCGGCGTGAGGAGTGCGACGAAGCGTCGCTTTGGGCGCCTCAGTCCACTGTGGAGCGGGTGACCGGGATCGAACCGGCACCACCAGCTTGGAAGGCTGGGGCTCTACCATTGAGCTACACCCGCGAGCGTGCGAGACATCAGAGTACCCGCTTGCATGGACGCCCCCCACGCCCCCGAGTAGCAATGGATCGAGCGCCCCTAGACTGACGCCGCCTGCCCCGTGCAGGCACACGGGGTGTGGCGCAGCTTGGTAGCGCGCCTGCTTTGGGAGCAGGAGGCCCCCGGTTCAAATCCGGGTACCCCGACCAAGGCGAGATCGAGGCGATGAGGGGCGGGTCAGCCGCCCTGACGGCCTCACGACGTCGGCAAGTAGGCTGACGCGACTCATTAGCCGTAGGAGATGTCCGTGAAGAGCTCTGCCGAGACCCTCAGCCCGACCCGTGTGAAGCTCACGGTCGAGGTGCCCTTCGACGAGCTCACCCCGAGCCTCGACGCGGCGTACCAGGCCATCGCCAAGCAGGTGTCGATCCCGGGCTTCCGTAAGGGCAAGGTCCCCTCCCGCATCATCGACCAGCGCGTCGGTCGCGCGGCGGTGCTCGAGGAGGCCGTCAACGACATGCTGCCCAAGGCCTACGAGGACGCGCTCCGTGAGAACGCGATCGTCCCTCTCGGGCGACCCGAGGTCGAGGTCACCGAGCTCGCTGACGGGCAGTCCCTCACGTTCACCGCGGAGGTCGACGTACGCCCTGAGTTCGACCTTCCGGACTACTCCGGCATCGCCGTCGAGGTCGAGGATGCAGTCGTATCCGACGAGGATGTCGAGGAGCAGCTCACCGGACTTCGCGGTCGCTTCGCGTCGCTGACGCCTGTAGAGCGCGCCGCAGCCGACGGAGACATCCTGCTCGTTGATCTGCTGGGCTATGAGGCCGATGGCTCCTCCGTCGAGGATCTCTCCGGTCATGCCCTGTCCTACGAGTTGGGCACCGACGGCATGCTTCCCGGATTCGACGACGCGGTGCGCGGCGCGACCGCAGGCGAAACCCGGACCTTCGAATTCACGCCCGAAGGCGGCGAGTTCGTGGGTCGGCCCCTCACGGTCAACGTCACCGTCTCGGCCGTGCGCGAGCGAGCGCTGCCGGCTGCCGATGACGACTTCGCGCAGCTGGCTTCGGAGTTCGACACCATCGCCGAACTCCGCGACGACATTCGCACCCGACTCGGTCGAGTGCGCGTGCTCGAGCAGGGCATGCAGGCTCGCGGCAAGGTCCATGAGGCGCTCCTCGGCCTCGTGGACTTCCCCCTCCCGGAGGGAGTCATCCGCCAGGAGGTCGAAGACCATTTCGCCGACGGGCACGCCGGTGATGACGAGCACCGCGCCGAGGTCGAGCGTGAGGCGCGCGATGGCTTGCGCAGCCGTCTCCTGCTCGACCAGATCGCCGAGGCCGAGGAGATCTCGGTGGGCGAGTCCGAGCTCTCAGCCTGGCTGCTGCAGAACGCCCCCCGCTACGGCATGTCCCCCGACGCCTTCGCCCAGGCTCTCGTGCAGGCGGGGCAGTTGCCGATGGCTATTGGTGACATCCGACGGGGCAAGGCTCTCGCGGTGGTGACCTCCAAGGCCCGAGTGGTCGATGCCTCCGGTCGCCCGGTCGACCTGGAGAGCGTGGATGCCGAGCTGCGCGCTGCCGAGGCTGACGAGGCCTGACGCCTACGCTCACGGCGAACACGCCCGGGGCCGGGACTACCTGGGCGCCCAGCGGCGTTAGGGTCGTCAGGCGGTCGGGTCCCCGACCGATCGAGAGGAGACCCGCGTGAGCATCGACCTGCGGACCGGCGCACCGAGCATGAGCGGATTCGGCGACATGCTCGACGAGCGGCTCCTGCGCGAGCGGATCGTCTGGCTCGAGGGCGAGGTCCGCGATGAGAACTCCAACCGCATCGCCAAGCAGCTCCAGGTGCTCGCGGCCGAGGATCCCGACAAGGACATCACCCTCTACATCAACTCCCCGGGCGGATCGATCACGGCGGGCATGGTCATCTACGACACGATGCAGCTGATTCCCAACGACGTGACGACCATCGCCATGGGCCTCGCGGCCTCGATGGGGCAGTTCCTGCTCTGCGCGGGAGCTGCGGGCAAGCGCTACGCGACGCCCAACACGCGGATCATGATGCACCAGCCGCTGGGTGGCATCGGTGGCACCGCATCCGACATCAAGATCCAGGCCGAGCAGATGCTCTTCATCAAGAAGCGCATGGCCCAGCTCATCGCCGAGCACAGCGGCCACACGATCGAGGAGATCGAGGCCGATTCCGATCGTGACCGGTGGTTCACGGCCGAGGAAGCCCGCGACTATCGCCTCATCGACCATGTCTACTCCACGTCGGCCGACGCCCCGGGAGCATCCAAGTGAACGCCGATCTGAGCATCGAAGGAGATCGCATGCGCACGCAGTCGGGGCTCTACGCCCCCCAGGCCCGCTACATCCTCCCGGAGTTCCGCGAGCGCGTGGCCAACGGCGAGCGCGTGCACAACCCCTACACCAAGCTCTTCGAGGAGCGCATCATCTTCCTCGGTGTGCAGATTGATGACGCTTCGGCTGACGATGTCATGGCGCAGCTGCTGTGCCTGGAGTCGATGGATCCCGATCGTGACATCCAGATCTACATCAACTCACCCGGTGGTTCCTACACCGCCATGACGGCGATCTACGACACGATGCAGTTCGTCAAGCCCCAGGTGCAGACCGTGTGCCTCGGCCAGGCAGCCTCTGCCGCTGCGGTGCTACTCGCCGCCGGCACACCGGGCAAGCGCTTCGCACTGCCGCACTCGCGCATCCTCATCCACCAGCCCTACACCGAGGGTGGCGGTCAGGCCTCCGATGTGGAGATCCAGGCCAACGAGATCCTGCGCATGCGCGACGAGATGGTGGGCATCCTCTCCCTGCACACGGGTCGATCCGAGGAGCAGGTGGAGAAGGAGATCGAGCGCGACCGGATCCTCACGGCGGATGCCGCGAAGGAGTACGGCCTCATCGATCAGGTGATCGCGTCCCGCAAGATCGCCCAGCCCGCCTGACACACGTCAGCAGGGGTCCTTCCGCTACGGGCTGAACGCGCCGGGGCCGCAATGCCGCCCACGAAGGGCCCGTGAGCGGTACCGTCGGAACCCCGAGGGCACTCGCCTGCCCGAGATCGAAGGAGTTGCTGTGGCGCGCATCGGTGATGGGGGTGACCTCCTCAAGTGCTCCTTCTGCGGAAAGAGCCAGAAGCAGGTCAAGAAGCTCATCGCCGGCCCCGGCGTCTACATCTGCGACGAGTGCATCGATCTGTGCAACGAGATCATCGAAGAGGAGCTCAACGACACGGCGGATACGCCGTTCGATGAGTTGCCCAAGCCTCGCGAGATCTACGAATTCCTCGACAGTTACGTCATCGGCCAGGAAGTCGCCAAGAAGGCCCTCTCTGTCGCCGTCTACAACCACTACAAGCGCGTCCAGGCCGGCGCCAATGTCCGCGGCCGCGACGACTCGGTGGAACTGGCTAAGTCCAACATCCTCCTGCTGGGCCCCACGGGATCCGGCAAGACTCTGCTGGCGCAGACCCTGGCGCGCATGCTCAATGTCCCCTTCGCCATTGCCGACGCCACGGCGCTCACTGAGGCCGGCTACGTCGGCGAGGACGTCGAGAACATCCTCCTCAAGCTCATCCAGGCTGCCGACTACGACGTGAAGCGCGCCGAGACCGGCATCATCTACATCGACGAGATCGACAAGGTGGCTCGCAAGAGCGAGAACCCGTCGATCACCCGCGATGTCTCCGGCGAGGGTGTGCAGCAGGCCCTGCTCAAGATCCTGGAGGGCACGACCGCGTCCGTGCCCCCGCAGGGCGGTCGCAAGCACCCGCACCAGGAATTCATCCAGATCGACACCACCAACGTCCTCTTCATCGTGGGTGGTGCCTTCGCGGGTCTCGACCAGATCATCGAGCAGCGCATCGGCAAGAAGCGCGTGGGCTTTACCTTCGACATCGTCCCCGAGGACGGCGAGACGATCGGTGAGACCAATCCCGATGACATCTTCGGCTACGTCATGCCGGAGGACATGCTCAAGTTCGGCATGATCCCCGAGCTCATCGGTCGACTGCCCGTCTTCACTTCGGTAGCCAAGCTCGATCGCGACGCCCTGATGAAGGTCCTCACCGAGCCGCGCAATGCGCTGGTGAAGCAGTACCAGAAGCTCTTCGACCTCGACAACGTCGAGTTGGAGTTCACTGACGAGGCGCTGGGGGAGATCGCGGATCAGGCGCTGAAGCGCGGCACCGGTGCCCGCGGCCTGCGCGCGATCCTCGAGGAAGTGCTCCTCAACGTCATGTACGACGTACCGAGCCGCTCCGATGTGGCCCGTGTGGTCGTCACCGAGGAGACGGTCCGCGACAATGTCCTGCCGACGCTCGTCCCCCGCGAGGTCGAGACGCCCAAGCGCCGCGTCCGCAAGGAATCCGCCTAGTCCTTCCGCACCGAGTGTGCAGTTGTGTAGCGAATTTCGCCCAAAGGTCTGAACACAGGTGCACACTCGCGGGCTTGCGACCCGCTGACCTAGGCGAGCGTCACGTCGACGCTGATGGCGTCTCCACTGGGCGTAAAGGTCAACTCCGCGATGGCGCCGGTGGCCTTGAGGTCACCCGCGATCGCCTCGAGTCGCGCCATCGACGCCTCGGGGCCACTCACGACGGCGCGCGACACCTCGGCCTTCATCGAGGCCTTCGCCTCGCTCTTGGCCTTGCGCACGAGCGACAGCGCGATTGCGGTGTCGGCGACGACCGCACGATCACCGTCACCGGCCATCGCCAGCACCTCGTCGGCACTCGGCCACGTAGCGCGATGCACCGAGCCCTCCTGCCACCACGACCACACTTCCTCGGTGACGAAGGGCAGGAACGGCGCGA
>CAZLZC010000144.1:0-5677 GCA_964563825.1 uncultured Actinomyces sp. | reverse complement strand
TCACCGGTCAGCTCCTGGGCCTGTGGTACCTCGCCGCAGCCGCCGGCGGAGCACTCGGCGGGCAGTTCGCCAGACTGGTGGAGTCGCTCGGCTTCGGCGGTTACTTCCTCACCGCCGGCCTCATCGTTGTCGTCATGGGCATCGGCTTCCTCGCCCTTCGCTCGCGGTGGTCAACCCTGCTCGCACCCATTCGCTGACGTGCCTCGCCCCCCTTGGACACTCCCGTCGTTGACGGACTGAGCGTTGCTCATCGCATGACCGATGGAATCCGTCCACGCCGTGACAATGATGGCGAGGAATTCCACGAGTCAAAGGGGTTGGGATGAAGTCCACGTATCTGAAAGCCGCAGCAGCGCCCGCCGCCGTGGCTATGGTTCTTGCCCTGCTGTCACCGACGCAGGCGGCGCAGGCAACCACGCCCCGCCAGGAGATCCAGCCCAGTGTGTCGAGTTACTCCTGGTCGTGGAGCGATGGCGCCGGGGGCACCCGCCGCACCTTCTCCCAGCGTCAATACGGCACGGCCTCGCGACTTCCCAAGTTGGTGGTGGAGGCCGACTGCGCTGCCGGAGCTCGCGTGGGAGACCGGGTCAAGCTGCAGTGGCGCGATCCCTCGGGCCGCTACCGGACCGAGGACACGGCCTACGTGAGCAACTGCGACGGCCGATACAAGCTCGCCTTCTACCCCTATACCTCCACGGGGGCATGGGCCCGCGGCACTTACAAGTACCGCTTGATCGTGCCAGGTGGTGGCGGCTACAAGTACTTCGAGATCACTTACACGAAGCGCTAGGGCAGAGCACTCACTTCCGGCGGCGGAGGATGAAGACGAGCACACCGACGGGCACCGCCAGGATCGCGAGGACTCCCAGGAAGGGCAGGAGGAATCCCAGGAGGGTCACAAGTCCCGCTGTCACGGTTCGCAGGGCGTTCCATCCGGACTCAAGACCCGAGACGAAGCCCGGGGGCGTCCACGCAGCTGCCTCGCTCCGAGGGTCCACCGTCACATTGAGAGTCGACAGAGCCACGAGGTCGGACAGCGCCGCACGCTGGGCGACGAGCGAGTCGAGTTCCGCCTGGCGAGCGGTGAGTTCGGCCTCAATCTCGATGAGATCCTTGGTCGTCTCAGCCGATGCAAGCAATTGCCTCAGGCGCGTGATGGACGCCTGCAGCGCCTCAATGCGAGCATCGAGATCTGCCCCCTGAGCGGTCACGTCCTCGGCCACAACGTTCAGGGACATCACCTCACCCAGGTCGCTCACTGCCGTGATGACCGAGTCGAGTCGGCCTGTGGGAACCCGTGCCGTCACCGACGCGTAGAGCGAATCCCCGGTCGACGTGACGCTCTCATTCGCAATCCGTCCGCCCGCCTGTGCCGTGATGCTGTCGATGCGGTCTACCGTCTCGCGCACATCACTCACACGAAGCGACATATCGGCATTGCGGATGATCTCTGCGCTGGGCTCGGATGTCACAGGCTTCTGCGCGGGGGCGATCTCCCCCTGCGTGACTGAGTCGCCCCCTGCGCAACCGGCGAGAACAATGACGGCGCCGAGCCCCGCCACGAGCAGGGGCGCGAAGATCCGTCTCCCTCCAATCATGACGACATCGACATGGCCGACAGTGCCTCATCAAGGCACAGCACGTGCCAGGCGCGGCCATCGTCCTGGACGAACACGCATGAAGCCCGCTCCGACTGTCGCGTGCGAGCGCGCAGGAGCATGAGGAAACGGCAACTCTCGCCGCTGAGACCGAAGTACCGCGTGCCCGATTCGCCGGGCACGGCGATCTCGCGCAGTCGAATCCGCACGTGCGGCCATCCAAGCTGAGCCAAAACGTCGGCAGGCACCCCATCCACCGCATGAAGTCGCCACAGAGCCCGCCGCGAGAGGCTGCAGGACCCTCCCGTGAGGAAGGCGTAGCGCGCAACGGCTGCAGCGATGCGCGATGCCGAACTCGGCACAATCCCCGCGTCAAGCAATGACTGTCGCAGCCTCTCCAGCTCCCCCACCGCGGCAGCACAGGTGCCCGGCGATGTCCAGTCACGCAGAAGGCTCAGGTCGATGACGACCTCGTGGATGGCCTGCTCTGGAGTCCACGCCTGGCGTGGAGCCTCGACGACGCTCATCGCACTCCCCTCATCCATTGAACTTCCCGCGATTCGCGGACGTATTGCAATGTGACTCACAGAAGGCTCGTAAGGAAGGGCCCAGCCGAGCACAAGCAAGTCTTTGTAGGGCGCTTACGGCATTGGACGGTCATAGACGGTCATTCACGGCTATACACGGTCATATACGGTCATTAGACGTCACAGTCCTTCACCTATTGCTCGAAACAGGACAGCATGAGTGCTCTCGCACAGCGACACCATCGCGTGCACCACCGCCCCACCGCACTGGAGGACTCCATGGACCAGATCGCAGCTGACCTGCCGACAACCCCCGCTCGCAACATCCCGGTCGAGACGCCCCGTCATCACACATGCCTGACGCTCGATGTGACCAGTTTCTTGCTCGGTCGGGTAAGCATGGATGAGGTATGCCAATTCTGCGTCCTCACAGCTCTTGCTCCCCTGCACCCCTGGCAGATGTCGGTCTATGTGGTCGGGAGCGACAGTCTCTTCCGCCTCGTTGGCTCATTTGGCAAGGGTGTAGGCCTCGATGCGCTGCATGAGTACTCGATCCTCGATGACCCGCATGTCGGGGCCGAACTCCGCGGCGGCCGGCCGCTCGCGACCTTCCCCCTCGTCGGCATGCGGCCCGAGCAGCACCTCAACATCTCCGACCTCCAGGATGGCCCACAGGTCGTGTGGCCGCTCTCCACGTCTCATGGCCTTGTCGGCGTACTGCACGTCCGCTTCTCGGGGGTCCCGGATGCCTACGCCGTAACTGGGGACCTCGCGGCCATCGCGGGGCCGATTGCGCTCGCGCTCGACCTGGGAGCTGGCCGGGATCAGGTGGCACCCTCGCCCAGCACTAACGGCCACGCCCATGGCGGACCCGTCACGACGGTGGATGATTCCCTGGTGCATCCATCTCTCTTGGGATCGGTCTCCTCCGGCTCCGCACTTCCTCGCGCACTGTCCATGGTCAAGTGGGGCGGCACCGACTCCGGTTCCTCAGCGAGCCCCGAGGCACCTGCGGTCGGAGATCTCACCGCGCGCCAACTGCGCGTGCTCTCCCTGATGGCCAAGGGGATGACCAACGGCCAGATCGCCCGGGTCCTGGCCTTCAGCGAGTCCACTGTGCGCCAGGAGACGATGGCCATCTACCGGATACTCCAGGTGAAGGGCCGCGCCGAAGCCATCGAATTCGGGCGCAATCACGGCCTCATCCCTGCCACTGTGTGAGGTCCACGACTGCCGACCCACGGGGTCATACGCACGGATGGGTCAGAGCCTGCGCACCGGCACGGTCTCCTGCGCCCAGGATGCCAAGGTGGTCGATGGTCGGATACATGACATTGCCCTCGTACTCAGCATGCCCGAGACCTATGACATGACCGATCTCGTGCATGTATAGGTGCTTCACCCGATCGGGATCGACGGTGCGCTGCTTGAGCACGTAGCCGCGTCGCAGGATGACCATGCCGCCGATGATCTCCCGGGTGGGCATGAGTACGAGGGAGGGCATCGCTAGGCCGATGGCAGCCCCCTCCATCATCGGCACCTGTCCTGCGGTCTTGAATGCAATGAAGACGTGCCTTTCGGGCACAGCCGAACCATCCGCGGGCCTGAGGCCGTTCGTCGCCGGATCGAGGTTGAGTCGCTCGGTGCCGACAAACTTCACGCGCACGCCGGAAGCCACCGACCATTGACTCCACGCGGCTTCGAGCCGCCTCACTTCACGGCGAGAAACACTCGCCGTGAAGCCCCGCGTGTCCACACTCCACGTGATGGGTTCGGGGCAGGCTGCCCAGCCAGCTCCGAGGAGATCCGCGTCCGCGAAGAAGCTCGAGTAGTCCTCCGATTCCGGTGCAAGGCGTGGCTCCGCGGCCACTGCCGAGCCACTCCCCGCGGACAGCACAATGCCCGTGGTCAACGTGATCAACAGGACTTGACTCACTCGAGGCATCACCACTTGAGCATAGGTGCGCGAATAGAAGGATGATCCCGCTCGCGCAGTCAGACAATGCAGGTCCCGCGAATGACTCGGTCATGACCACGGTCATGACCCACATTGCTCGGTTGCTGCGACAGCGTGGTTCCGTCACCGACGACGAGGAGCCTCAATGTCAAGTAACAGCCACAAGCCTTCGGGTTCCAACTCCGTGCAACGTGCACGCTGGGGGATCGCCGCCTCCATTGGCCTCATCGGCGCGATCGGGGTGAGCGCTCTGATCGTGATTCCCAGCGTCAGCGCGACGCCATCTGACAAGGTCACGATCTGCCATGCCACGTCCTCGACGAACAACCCGTACGTGGCCATCACTATCAGCACATCCAGCGTGGATGAGTCAAACAATAAGTTCCTTAACGGCCACGGGGATCACAAGGGCCCGGTGTACTCAGACGGAATGGATTCGGGCTGGGGCGACATCATTCCACCCTTCCAGGATTCCAAGTCCGGAGTGAGCTTCGCGGGCTACAACTGGGCAGCGGGACAGGCCATCTGGAATGCAGGCTGCAATGTCGTCAAGCCGTCCCCCACACCCACGCCGACAGAGACCACGGCAAGCCCCACACCCACGCCGACAGAGACCACGGCAAGCCCGACTCCGACACCCACAGAGACCACGGCAAGCCCGACTCCGACACCCACCGAGACCACGGCAAGCCCGACTCCGACACCCACAGAGACCACGGCAAGCCCGACACCCACACCGATCACGACGTCGCCGTCACCGATTACCCCCACTCCTACACCGACCGAGACGACGGTGAGCCCGACACCTACACCGACCGAGACGACGGTGAGCCCGACACCCACACCGATCACGACGTCACCGGCACCCATCACGACATCACCGGCGCCCATCACCACATCGCCGGCGCCCATCACGACGTCACCGGCACCGACGGAGACCATCACGTCGCCCTCCGTAACGGTGAGTACGACGCCGGCACCCGTAGTCACGGGCGGCAACAATCCCTCCGGCGGATTCCCCAACGCCGTCCCCGCCGGTGGCGGCCCCGGAGATTCCCCCACCAAGCCGGCTTGGATGTGGCTCATCGTGGCGGGGTTCCTTGCAATCTTCGTGGCATCCCTGCGGCAGATGATCATCGGGCGTGAGACTCGATGACTTCAGCACGCGGCTCCGCCTTGCGTCGGGCTTCGCAGTCCTCCGCACTGAAGGTGATCATGGCTGTGTCCCTGATCGCGGGAGTTGTGACGACCGTCTACTGGACGCCGTTGGCTGCGGGCGGGTGGCCCCCGCCCGCAGCCAACGCCTTCTACGAAGATCTGCAACCCAGCGATCACATGGATGCGACCACACTCCCTAGGCCGCAGCCTGAGTCATCACCGACTGAGCCCGAGGCGCCGCCGACGGTCGTACCCGACATCCGCGCGGTAGCTCGAGATCGGGAGCCCATCAGCCTGAGCATTCCCGATCTGGGCGTGGACAGCCCCGTAGTGACCACCTCGATGGATACAAGTCGCAGCCTCGTGGTGCCCGAGGACGTTTTGGAGACGGGCTGGTACGACGGGAGTCGAAGGCTGGGCGCGAGCTACGGCTCCAC
>CAZLZC010000143.1:0-5706 GCA_964563825.1 uncultured Actinomyces sp. | reverse complement strand
TGGGCGCACCAGGAGGCCACAGTGGCGAGGATCTGCGGACTTGCGTCTCCGTCGATGCGATACCGGCCGGGGAACACCTCTTCGACACGAGAGCCTTCGGGCAGCGCCTGGATCAGGCTGGCGACTTCCAGATGAAGGGGCCCGTCGAAGGTGACCCGTTCCGCGCCATCCGGCAGGAGCGAGGCGAGCGAACCGCTCGCGCGTGTGCGGCCACCCGCGATGATCGCAATGTCGTCGGCCAGGGCCTCGGCCTCATCCAATAGGTGGGTGCACAGGAGCACCGATCGGCCTCGGTCGCGCAATCCGGCGATGGCCTCCCACACGATGGAGCGTCCCCGCGGATCGAGCCCGGCTGTGGGCTCGTCGAGGATGACGACGTCCGGATCGCCGACCAGTGCGCAGGCGAGGCTCACTCGACGACGCTCACCACCGGAGAGTCGCCTGATCGTCGTGCGCCCGAGTTGATCGATGCCGAGCATCTCGATGAGAGGTCGCGCCGTAGCGGAAGCCCCGCGCAGCCGGGCGACATGTCGCACGATCTCGGCTGGTTGAGCACCGGTGGGCAGCCCGTCGTCCTGCACCATGACATTGAGACGTCGACGGGCGTCGAGGCGACCGGGGGAGCCGCCGAGCATCTCGGCATGACCGGAATCAGGTCGAATCAGGCCCGCGAGTACGCCGACCGCGGTGGACTTGCCGGCCCCGTTGGGGCCCAGCAGGACTGTCACCTTGCCCGTTGCCAGCGTGAGATCCAGCCCCGCCAGGGCGGTCCGCCCGCCCGGGTAGGCGACCACGACGCCCTCGAGCCGCGCTGCATCCACGTCGGCAAGTCTCCCGCAGCGCCGGTCCGGCGGGCCCCGGGGTTGCGCTCAGGAGGATTTGCGACACACTAGGGGTGTGAAATTCCCCAGTCCCGGTGCCGAGCGCGTGGCGCGCTCGCTCGTCGACGGCGGTCCCGCGACCGCGTCGGAGCTGGCCGGCCGCCTGGGCCACACCCCGACCGTGGTCCGCAGGCATCTGGACGCGCTCGTCGCCGAGGGTTTCGTCCGCGCTGACGACCAGCGGCCCTTCGGCCCGACGCCTGTGCGCGGTCGCGGTCGTCCCGCGCGCGTGTTCTCGCTCACGGACGCGGGCAGCCATGCCTTCGATGTCGACTACGACGACCTTGCTGTCTCGGCGCTGACGTTCATTGAGCGCACGTACGGCGAGCAGGCGGTCATGGAGTTCGCCCGTCAGCGCGCCCAGACCCTCGTCGAACGCCACCGCACGTCGCTGGCGCATACTCCTGACACTCAGGTGCGCTTGACGCTGCTCGCCGATGGACTCACCCGCGATGGATACGCCGCCACGACTGTCGAGACAGATACGGGCCCGCAACTGTGCCAGCACCACTGCCCCGTGCGGCATGCGGCCGCGCTCTTCCCGCAGCTGTGCGAGGCCGAGACCGAGGCCTTCGAAGAACTGCTCGGATCCCATGTTCTGCGCCTTGCCACGATCGGACGTGGCGACGGCGTATGCACCACCCTCGTGCCAGCCCTGATGAACCGGAGGACCTCCGCATGACGACGACCTCGCATCCCGAGCTCGACGGCCTCGGCCGCTATGAGTACGGCTGGCACGACCCCGACGTGGCTGGCTCGACGGCCCGCCGCGGGATCAACGAGGACGTCGTGCGTGAGATCAGCGCACTCAAGAACGAGCCCCAGTGGATGCTCGACCTCCGCCTCAAGGGTCTGCGCCTGTTCGAGAAGAAGCCGATGCCCACATGGGGCTCCAACCTGAGCGGGATCGACTTCGACAACATCAAGTACTTCGTCCGGTCGACGGAGAAGCAGGCCACGAGCTGGGACGAGCTTCCGGACGACATCAAGACGACCTACGACCGGCTTGGCATCCCCGAGGCCGAGAAGCAGCGACTCATCGCTGGCGTAGCGGCGCAGTACGAGTCCGAGGTCGTCTACCACAAGATCCGCGAGGATCTTGAGGAGCAGGGCGTCATCTTCCTCGACACCGACACGGGTCTGCGTGAGCACGAAGACCTCTTCCGCGAGTACTTCACCTCCGTCATCCCGGTCGGCGACAACAAGTTCGCTGCCCTCAACACCGCAGCATGGTCGGGCGGATCATTCATCTACGTGCCGCCGGGGGTCAATGTCGAGATTCCCCTGCAGGCGTACTTCCGCATCAACACGGAGAACATGGGGCAGTTCGAGCGCACGCTCATCATCGTCGACGAGGGTGCCTACGTGCATTACGTCGAGGGCTGCACGGCCCCCATCTACTCATCCGATTCGCTGCACTCCGCCGTGGTGGAAATCGTGGTGAAGAAGGATGCGCGCTGCCGTTACACCACGATCCAGAACTGGTCCAACAACGTCTACAACCTCGTCACCAAGCGTGCCGCCGCGCATCAGGGCGCCACGATGGAGTGGATCGACGGCAACATCGGCTCGAAGGTCACCATGAAGTACCCCGCCGTGTGGATGCTGGGTGAGCACGCGAAGGGGGAGACCCTCTCCGTGGCCTTCGCCGGCGAGGGCCAGCACCAGGACGCCGGGGCCAAGATGGTCCACGCCGCTCCGCATACCTCGTCCACGATCGTCTCCAAGTCGGTGGCACGCGGCGGCGGACGCACGTCCTATCGCGGGCTGGTGCAGGTCCTGGAGGGATCCCACGGCTCGAGGAGCACGGTCAAGTGCGATGCACTACTGGTCGATGACATCTCGCGCAGTGACACATACCCCTACGTCGATGTGCGTGAGGACGACGTGTCCATGGGTCACGAGGCGACCGTCTCCAAGATCAGCGAGGACCAGCTTTTCTACCTCATGTCACGTGGCATGACGGAGGACGAGGCCATGGCGATGATCGTTCGCGGCTTTGTCGAGCCCATCGCCCGCGAGTTGCCGATGGAATACGCACTGGAGCTCAACAGGCTCATCGAGCTCCAGATGGAAGGAGCCGTCGGCTGATGTCCGTCACCATCCCGGCGAGCGACCACTCGCCGTCCGTACGATCGCGCGCTGTCGCGGATCATCCGGTGCCCTCCGGCCGCGAGGAGGAGTGGCGTTTCACACCGTTGGCCAGGCTGCGCGGGCTCCACACCGGAGAGCTGGACCTGTCGGGCGCGCTGGGCATCGCCGTGGAGAGCGATGGGTTCACCGTCGAGCACGTCACGCCGGGGGATGCCCGCGCGGGTGCCAGCCTCGTGCCGACCGACATCGTGTCCGCTCAGGCACTGTCCTGCGCATCCAGTGTCACCGTCCTGTCTCTCGCGGCCGAGTCGATGGGCCGCGCCCATGTCATCGTCACGGGTGAGGGTGAAGCTGCAGCTGCGCACCTGGTCATCGAGTTCGCCCCCTTCAGCCGAGGCACCGTCCTCATCGAGCACCGAGGCAGCGGTGTTTTCGCGGGCAATGTCGAGATCCGTGTCGGAGACGGCGCGCAGGCCACCGTCATCTCCCGCCAGGCCTGGGATCGCGACGCCGTTCACGTGGGCACTCACGCCGCACTGCTCGGACGTGATGCCCGTCTCCTCATGGCGCACGTCACGCTGGGCGGCGATGTTGTGCGCCTCAGTCCACTCGTGTCCTACGGCGCGCCCGGCGGGGAGGCAGAGCTCCTCGGCCTGTACTTCGCCGATGCGGGCCAGCACCTTGAGCATCGAGTCTTCGTGGACCACGACACTCCGCACTGCAAGAGCTCGGTGCTCTACAAGGGTGCCCTCCAGGGCGAGGGAGCGCACACGGTGTGGATCGGCGACGTTCTCGTTCGCGCGCAGGCCATCGGTATCGACACCTACGAGGTCAACCGCAACCTCGTGCTCACCGACGGCGCTCGCGCGGATTCCGTGCCCAATCTCGAGCTTGAGACAGGTGAGATCCAGGGTGCCGGCCATGCCAGCGCCACGGGGCGCTTCGACGACGAGCAGCTGTTCTACCTCCAGGCGCGCGGCATCCCCGAGGATCTTGCTCGCGTCCTGGTCGTCCGAGGATTCTTCGCGGACATCCTCGGGCGTCTGGATGAGCCTGAACTCGCGCGATCGGTCATGGCCGATGTCGATGCGCGGCTCGGAGTGGACGCCGCCTTCGACGATGCGGGAGAAGTTGATGATGCGGGCGTTGGGGTGTCGGCATGAAGCGCGTCGACGTCTGCGCCGTGTCGGACATCCCCGAGGGTGCGGCTCTGCGCGTGATGGTGGGGGAGCACCCAGTAGCCCTCGCTCGCTGCGAAGGTGAGATCCGAGGTGTCCTCGACATCTGCTCCCATGCAGATGTCGCCCTGAGCGAGGGCGAGGTCGACGACTGCAGCATCGAGTGCTGGCTCCACGGATCCCGATTCGACCTGCGGACCGGCGAGGCGCTATCGCTGCCGGCCACCGCTCCCGTCCCTGTCTTCGATGTGGCCCTCTCGGGCGACGGCGCAGACGCCCGAGTCCTCGTGGGTGAGCACCCCGTGAGTCAACCCCAGCACGCCGAATAGGAGCGACGATGTCCACCCTCGAGATCCGCAACCTGCATGCCACCGTTGAATCGGATGGCGAGCCCCGCGAGATCCTGCGCGGCGTAGACCTGACCGTGGAAAGCGGTCAGACGCACGCCGTGATGGGCCCCAATGGATCGGGCAAGTCGACCTTGGCTTATGTCATCGCCGGGCATCCGAAGTACACCGTGACCGAGGGGACGATCACCCTGGACGGAGCAGACGTGCTCGACATGTCGGTCGATGAGCGTGCGCGCGCCGGTCTCTTCCTTGCCATGCAGTATCCGGTCGAGGTCCCGGGCGTCTCCGTCTCGAACTTCCTGCGCACGTCTGTGACGGCTGTCCGTGGTGAGGCTCCGAAGCTGCGCCTGTGGATCAAGGAGATGAAGGAAGCGATGGCCGCGCTTCAGATCGATCCGTCATTCGCGGAGCGGTCGATCAACGAAGGTTTCTCGGGTGGCGAGAAGAAGCGTCACGAGATCCTGCAGCTTGAGCTGCTCAAGCCGCGCATCGCCGTGCTCGACGAAACCGACTCCGGCCTCGATGTCGATGCCCTCAAGGTCGTGGCCGAGGGAGTCAATCGATTCCAGGCCGATGGGACCACGGGCACGCTCCTCATCACGCACTACACCCGGATCCTGCGCTACATCCATCCCGACTTCGTCCACGTCTTCGTCGATGGCCGCATCGTCGAGAGTGGGGGCCCGGAGTTGGCGCAGCGCCTCGAGGACGAGGGCTACGAGCGCTTCGCAAAGGCTGGCAGCGCGGCGTGAGCACGGCCATGTCGAGTCCACTGGATGCGCGCAAGGTGCGTGAGGATTTCCCCATCCTCGACCGTGCCGTGCGCGGTGGTGGACGCCTGGTTTACCTGGACTCGGCAGCAACCACCCAGAAGCCCCTCGCCGTACTCGACGCTGAGCGCGATTACTACCTCACCAGCAACGCAGCCGTGCACCGCGGCGCGCACCAGTTGGCTGAGGAGGCGACCGAGGCATTCGAGGGCGCGCGCGCACGCATAGCCGCCTTCGTAGGGGCGAATGCCGACGACCTGGTCTTCACGCGCAACGCGACCGAGTCGCTCAATCTCATGGCCTACGCCTTCAGCAACGCCACTGCCAAAGCAGCCCGAGGTTCGGCCCTTCCCAAGGGCGCTGAGCGAGTCGTCCTGCGCGAGGGCGACGAGATCCTCGTTACCGAGATGGAGCACCACGCCAACCTCGTGCC
>CAZLZC010000142.1:1579-5779 GCA_964563825.1 uncultured Actinomyces sp. | reverse complement strand
GTCCGTCCGTCTGAACGATGCTCACACTCGCCATATGGCTGGACTTGTCCGCCCCCGTCTCCTCATCCGCCTCATCGAGTACGGCGACGATCGGCACCAGCAGACGAACACCAGCCCTGAGCAGCGCCTCGACGAGCCCGGGATCGGCGTACGCCGCATCCCAGCGCGGATCAGCGCGGCCGTCGTCGCCCGAGAACTGGTCCGGAGTTTCGATACGCCGCCCTCCGCCGAGATCCTCACTCACAGTCGGCTGGCGTGAATCGCTGTCACGAGGATTCCGCGTGCCCCGAGGTCGTAGAGCTCGTCCATCACTCGGTGCACGTCACGGCGCGGGACCATCGCGCGCACCGCGACCCACGCGGGATCGTGCAGTGACGAGACGGTGGGCGACTCGAACCCGGGGGTGATCGCGCAGGCCGCATCCACCTGGTCGGCGCGGATGTCGTAGTCGACCAGGACATACGACCGCGCCACCATGACGCCGTGCAAGCGGCGCACGAAGGTCTCGACGGCAGGGTCTGCCGGCGCCTGACGGCGCCGCACCACGAGGGCTTCGCTCACCAGGATCGGGTCACCGAGGACCTCGAGCCCGGCCTGCCGGAGCGTCGTGCCGGTGGCGACGACGTCCGCGACAGCATCGGCCACACCCAGGCGCACGGCGTTCTCGACCGCGCCATCGAGCCGCACGATGCGCGCCTCGATGCCGGCCCGGGCCAGATAGGCCGCAAGGACACCGGGGTAGGACGTGGCGATACGCCGCCCGGCCAGGTCCTCGACCCGACCGGTCGTGCCGGCGGGTGCGGCGAGACGGAAGGTGGAGCCGCCGAATCCCAGGGCCGCGAGCTCCTCTGCGTCCGCGCCGGAGTCGAGCAGCATGTCGCGCCCCGTGATGCCCACATCGAGAGTGCCCTCGCCCACGTAGACGGCGATGTCCTTGGGGCGCAGGAAGAAGAACTCCACGTCGTTGTCTGGATCCTGAACGACGAGATCACGGGCCGCGGACGCAGGCAGATATCCCGCCTCGCGCAGCATCTCGCGGGCGGGATCGGCGAGCTGCCCCTTATTGGGCAGTGCGACGCGCAGCACGTCAGAGCCGCTCGTAGACGTCAGCGAGGGTCACGCCGGACGCGATCATGAGAACCTGTGCGTGGTAGAGCAACTGGGCGATTTCCTCTGCGGTGCGCTCGCGACTCTCGTGCTCAGCCGCCATCCACGCCTCCGCGGCCTCCTCCACGACCTTCTTGCCGATCGCATGCACGCCCTCGTCGAGAAGGCGGCGAGTATTGCCCTCGCCGCCAGCGAAGGCCGCCTTCTCCTTGAGCTCGGCGTAGAGAGCGTCGAACGTCTTCATGGCCCTCAGCCTAGGGCGTGCGCAGGCTGCGCAGGAGAAGCGCGGTCGCGACTGCTGCCTCAGCCGCCTCCCGGCCCTTGTCCTCGCGAGATCCCTCGAGCCCGGCTCGATCCAGTGCCTGCGCCTCGTCATCGCAGGTGAGGAGCCCGAATCCCACCGGCACGCCGGTGTCGAGCGAGACCCGGGTGAGTCCTGAGGTGGCTGCATCGCAGACGTAGTCGAAGTGCGGGGTGCCGCCGCGAATGACAACGCCGAGCGCCACAACAGCCTCGACGCCCGAGCGGGCACAGGCCGCGGAGACGACGGGGAGTTCGAATGCCCCGGGCACCCGAAGCAGGCGCCAGTCGCAACCGGCTTCGCGCAGGACGGTCTCGGCTCCCGAGATGAGCCCGGACATGACCCCGTCGTGCCAGGAGGATGCGACGACATCCACGCGCATGCCCGCAGCTCCCGCCGTGCTCATGCGCGCCGCACCGTTGCCGCTCATGCGCCTGCCCCGCTCTCCTGGCTGTCGTCGTAGTCGTGACCCATGCGGTCGGCCTTCGTCGCGAGATAGCGGGCATTGTGCTCATTGGGGGTCACGACCAGTGGCACGCGCTCGGCGATGGACAGGCCGTATCCCTCGAGCCCGGCACGCTTGGCCGGATTGTTGCTCAGGAGTCGCATGGATCGGACTCCGAGATCGGTGAGGATCTGCGCGCCGATGCCGTAATCGCGGGCGTCTGCAGGCAGCCCGAGATCGAGGTTGGCGTCGACGGTGTCGCGCCCGATGTCCTGCAGTTGATACGCCTGGAGCTTGTGCAGCAGGCCGATGCCTCGACCCTCGTGGCCGCGCAGATAGAGCACGACACCGCGGCCCTCATCCGCGACGGCCGCCATCGCGGCCTGCAGCTGGGCACCGCAGTCACACCGCAGGGACCCCAGGATGTCGCCCGTGAGGCACTCGGAGTGCACACGCACGAGTACGCGCTCCCCGTCGCCGATGTCTCCGGCGACCAGGGCCACATGGCCGATTCCATCAAGGCGATTGCGGTAGTCGATCGCGCGGAAGGTCCCGAAGTCAGTGGTGAGCACAGCCTCTGCACCGCGCTCCACGTGACGTTCGCCGCGACGTCGGTGAGCAATGAGCTCGCTGATGGCCACGCACGCGAGTCCGTGATCCTGCGCGAAGGTGCGCGCTTCACCAGGACTGAGCATGTCCCCTGCGTCGGAGGCGAGCTCGACGCGTAGAGCCACCGGCTCCTGTCCCGCGAGAACGGCGAGGTCGACGGCAGCCTCCGGGCGTCCCGGACGCCGAAGCACCCCGCCCGCAACCGCGCGCACAGGTGCGACATGGCCTGGGCGCACGAGATCCACCGGGCGCGTGGCCGGGTCGGCCAGTAGGCGAAGTGTGAGCGCTCGGTCTTCGGCGGTTACTCCACCGCTCGCTACCCCGCGCGCATCGACCGTCACCGCGGCCGCCGACGGGCGACCGTCGACGGCGAGCGCCATGGGGGGCAGATCAAGGCGATCGAGAACCTCTGTGGAGACAGCCGCCTGCTCGCAGCCTGAACCGTGCCGGGAGAGGAATGCGACGAGCGCAGCGTCCGCCTGGGCTCCGGCGACGACGAGGTCGCCGCCGCCGGGCTCTCCCAGGAGTTCATCACCGTCATCCACGACCACGACCATGCGACCCGCGGCCAACGCGGCCGTGGCCGCCTCGAGCCCTCGCGGGGAATCAGTCATGGCCGCCTCCCGCGCGCACGAGCCCCTCGACGTACTTCGCGATGACGTCCGCCTCCAGATTGACGATGTCGCCCACCGCACGGTCTCCGAGTGTCGTCAGGGCCAACGTGGTGGGGATGAGCGAGACCTCGAACCACTCGCCCGCCGGATCGACCCCCGACACCGTGAGCGAAACACCGTCGATGGCGATGGACCCCTTGTCGACGATGTAGCGCGCCAGGGCCGGTGGCGGCGCGAAGCGCAGGACATCCCAGTGTTCCGAGTGGGTTCGCGAGACGAGCGTGGCCGTCCCGTCGACATGACCCTGGACGATGTGGCCACCCAGACGCGACGTCGGCAGCATGGCCCGCTCGAGGTTGACGCGCAGGCCGGGACGCGCATCGCGCAGTGAACTGCGCACGAGTGTCTCGCGCATGACATCAGCGGCGAAGGTCTCGGCACCGAGGTCCGTCACCGTGAGGCATACGCCGTTGACGGCGATGGAATCACCATGCCCGGTGCCCTCGGTGACCACGGTCCCGCGCACGACGAGGCGCAGGGCCTCGTCAGGCAGGTGGACCACCTCGGTGATCTCGCCCGCCTCCTCGACGATGCCGGTGAACACAGGGACCTCCTCGTCAGATGCGCCCGCTGATCCTCGCATCCTCGCCCACCTGCTCGACGCGCACATCCCTGAGGCGCAGGGCATCGCCCAGCGTGGCCACACCGAGGTCGGCGACAGCCGGGCTGCCCGACCCCAGGAGCACAGGAGCGACGTACCAGACCACCTCGTCGATCGCCCCGGCCGCGAGGAAGGCTGCTGCGAGCCGCGGGCCGCCCTCGAGGAGCAGGTGACGGACCTCGCGCTGGGCGAGGGCATCGAGGACCTCCGCGGGATCGCGGGTGCGCAGGTGGAGGGTGGGCGCAGCGGCGTCGAGGACGCGGGCACCGGCGGCAATGTCGCTCATGCCGACGACGACGCGCAAGGGCTGCGATGCGGCGAGGGTGCCGTCGGCATGGCGCGCCGCGAGGTGCGGATCGTCGATCGCGATCGTGCCTGTGCCGACGGCGATGGCGTCGCAGCGCTCACGCAACCGATGCACCTCGGTGCGCGCGGTGTCTCCGGTGATCCAGCGACTGCTCCC
>CAZLZC010000142.1:0-1479 GCA_964563825.1 uncultured Actinomyces sp. | reverse complement strand
TGCACGCCCTCGGCCAGGGTCTGGCCCCGGGCATCGATCAGCACGCATCCGACGCGAGGGTTGGGGCCGTCGGGAATCTCCACGCTCGCCGCCAGTGCGAGCGCACGGTGCATGGCCTCGCGCTCCACCGCCTCCGCCACGGCTACTCCCCCGATGCGGCGGTGGCGAGCGCGCGCAGGGTCCGGACCATGCGATCGGGGTCCTCCGCACCGAAGACCGCGGATCCTGCGACGAAGACATCCGCTCCTGCGGCTGCGCAGCGCTCGATCGTGGTCTCGCTCACACCACCGTCAACCTGCACCCAGATGTCACCGCCGAAGCGGCTCACCATCTCGCGCGCCTCCGCGATCTTGGGCAACACCATGTCGAGGAACGGCTGGCCACCGAATCCCGGCTCGACCGACATGATGAGGAGCATGTCCAGGTCCGGTAGGAGGTCGGCGTACGGCGTGATCGGTGTCGCCGGGTTGACCGCGAGTCCCGCACGCGCGCCCAGGGCGCGCAGCGAGCGCGCGAGTCGCACCGGCGCATGCACGGCTTCGGCGTGGAAGGTCACGCTCCGGGCACCTGCTTCGGCGTAGCCCGGAGCCCACCGGTCGGGATCGGTGATCATGAGGTGGCAGTCAAGCGGGATCGATGTGGCCGCGAGCAAGCTCTCCACGACCGGCAGACCCATGGTGAGGTTGGGCACGAAGTGGTTGTCCATGACATCGACATGGATCCAGTCGGCATCGGGCACGCGCGCGATCTCCTCACCGAGCCGAGCGAAGTCGGCCGAGAGGATGCTCGGGGAGATCTGGATGCCCACACGGGCAGGGTAGCGAGTCAGGTACGGCGCCGGAGCATGGCGAGGTACATCCCGTCGGTCCCGTGCACATGTGGCCACAGGCGCACGGCGGGTCCGGGCCCGAGGTCGGGGACCCCGGGAAGCAGCGGCCTCGCATCGATGAGCTCGACATCCGATCGCTTGCGCAGGATGTCCTCGACGACGAGATCGGTCTCAGCCACGTGCGGCGAGCACGTGGAGTAGGCGATGACTCCCCCGGGACGGGCGGCGTCGATGGCAGCGTTGAGGAGTCCGCGCTGGAGGGGGCCGAGCGTCGCGAGGTCCTGGGGGCTGCGCCGCCACCGCGCCTCCGGACGGCGACGCAGTGCGCCGATCCCCGTGCACGGTGCGTCGAGAAGGACCCGATCGGCCGATGCGGGCGAGATCGCCTCGCGTCCGTCTGCGACGAGGACCTCATGGGATCCCGGGCCGAGTGAATGGCGCACGAGTTCGGCACGGTGGGCGTGGGGCTCGACGCAGATGAGATGAGCATCGCGTGCGCGTGCCGCACGCGCGAGGAGCGCCGCCTTGCCTCCCGGTCCTGCAGCCAGATCGACCCACGTGGAATCCGACCCCTCGAGGGGTGCGTTCACCAGAGCGAGGGCGACGAGTTGGCTGCCCTCGTCCTGCACTCCTGCGCGGCCATCGCGCAC
>CAZLZC010000141.1:2510-5821 GCA_964563825.1 uncultured Actinomyces sp. | reverse complement strand
CGCGGGTGAGCCGGGGCTCCACCGCCGTGGGGGACATGGGGGGAGGCTAGTGCGGTCCCGGAATTTGACACCGGGCCGCCTCCTGATCCAAGGTTAGGCAGTCCTAACTTAGCCTTACCTAAGGAGTCCCCGGTGATCCTGTCCGGACCCCGGCGTGCGCTGCTCGGCCTCGCCGCCGCCGCGCTTGCCCTTCCCCTGCTCGCCGCTTGCGGCGGGGGCTCCAGCTCGGCAGACGGCCCCCTCACCGTTTACTCCGGCCGCTCCGAGGAACTCGTGGGTCCGCTCTTCGCTCTGTTCACGGAGCAGACGGGTATCGCGGTCGAGGCGAGGTATGGCGACACCGCTGAGCTGGCTGCCCAACTCCTCGAAGAGGGCGATGCCAGCCCCGCTCAGGTGTTCTTCGCGCAGGATGCTGGCGCGCTCGGCGCTGTCGACGCCGCGGGGCTCTTCGCGCCGCTGCCCCCATCGGTCCAGACCACGGTGCCCCAGGACTACCGCGCGGCCAATGGTGACTGGACCGGCGTCACCGGACGCGCGCGTGTGATCGCATACGACGCGGAGCAGGTGTCGGCAGCCGACGTGCCGCAGTCGGTCTTCGATCTCACAGATCCGAAGTGGAAGGGCCAGGTTGCCATCGCGCCGACTAACGCGTCCTTCCAGGCCTTCGTCACCGCGATGCGCGTCTCCCAAGGAGACGAGGTGACCAAGCAGTGGCTCGAGGGCATGGTCGCCAACGACGTCCAGTCCTATGAGAAGAACGCCCTCATCCTCGACGCCGTCGATACCGGTCAGGCGCAGCTGGGCCTGGTCAACCACTACTACTGGTACGAGAAGGCCGCCGAGGTCGGCGCCGACGCCATGCGCGCCCAGATCGCCTTCACCAAACCCGACGACCCCGGCAGCCTCGTCAACGTCGCAGGCGTCGGCATCCTCGCGGGCGCGGCCGACAACCCGAATGCCGCAAAGTTCGTCGAGTGGCTTCTCACGCCTGAGACGCAAACGTGGTTCGTCGAGAACACGTGGGAGTACCCGCTGCTGCCCTCCGTTGCTGCGGCCGAAGGCCTGCCGGCACTCGACACTCTTCGCGGACCTGACGTGGCACTTGCGGAGCTGGCGGATCTGCCCGGCACCCTCGCCATGCTCGAGGACGTCGGCCTCATCTGATGTCAGCAGTCGCGACGCGATCGCGTCCGCGGCGTGGCCCGACAGGGGCGGCTCCGCCGACCCGCCGGGCCAACAGAGGGCGGCCCCCCCGCCTGTTGATCGTCGCGGGCGCGATCACCGCTGTCGTGGCTCTCATCCCGCTCGTCTACCTCGTCGTGCGCGTGAGCGAGGCCGGTCTCGCGCGGATCATCGAGGTCCTCGTGCGCCCGCGCACGCTGGAGACCATTTTCACCTCCGTGAGTCTCGTGCTGGTCGTCGTGACGGCCTGCTTGCTCATCGGCATCCCCACGGCGTGGCTCGTTGCTCGCTCCGCGCTTCCGCTGCGCGGTATGTGGCTCGTGCTCGTGGCCCTGCCGCTCGCGATCCCCTCCTACGTCGCGGCGTACGCCTGGCTCGCGCAGTTCCCGGCGATGCACGGCTTCTGGGCTGCTGCGCTCATCCTCACGCTGGTGTCCTCGCCGTACGTCGTCCTGCCGGTGACGGCGGCCTTCCGGGCGAGTGATCCGGCGCTCGAGGAGGTCGCACGATCTCTGGGGCGGGGCCCCTTCCGTGCCTTCGCCACCACCACGCTGCCGCAGGCGTGGCCGGCGGCGGCGGGTGGTGCTCTGCTCGTGGCGCTCTATGTGCTCTCGGACTTCGGCGCGGTGGCCCTGCTGCGCGTGGATGCCTTCACTCGCGTGATCTATGCCTCCTATCGCGCGAGTTTCGACCGTGTGAGTGCCGCGGTTCTCGCGCTCGTGCTCGTCGCACTCGCCGCTCTTCTCGTCTATGGCGAACGGCGCGTGCGCGGACGCACCCGGCGCTGGCGCGTCGCCACGGGCACGCAGCGCACAGCTGTGCCGGTGGTGCTCGGGCCGGGGGCCCGCATCGGTGCGCTCGCTTGGCTCGTCGGCCTCACGGTGCTGGCCCTGGGTGTGCCTCTGGTCTCTCTTGTCCTGCGCATGCTGCAGGGCAGTCGCACTCCGCTCGACCCCCTCGAACTTCTCACCGCGGCACTCACCTCGCTCGGCGTCGCTCTGGCTGGCGCCATCCTTGCCGTCCTGCTTGCACTACCCGTCGGCATCCTGGCCGCGCGCTACCGCACGCGATCGGTCCGCACTATCGAGACCGTCTCCTATACCGGGCACGCCCTGCCCGCGGTCGTGGTCGGACTCTCGCTCGTCTTCCTCACCCTCGCGGTCTTCCCGGCGGCGTACCAAACAATCGGAATCCTGGCCTTCGCCTACGCCGTGCTCTTCCTGCCGAAGGCGATCGGGGCGACGCGCAGCGCGACGGCCGCGGTGTCGCCGGTGCTCGAGCAGACGGCGCGCACTCTCGGGCGCGGTCCCCTGCGCGCGTGGGCCGAGACCACGTTCCGTCTCACACTTCCCGGCATCGCAGCGGGTGGCCTGCTCGTGCTTCTCACGGCAATGAAGGAACTCCCGGCGACACTCATGCTGAGACCCACCGGTCTCGACACGCTCGCCACCGAGCTGTGGAGTCGCACCGAGATTGCGGCGTATGGCGCGGCGGCGCCGTATGCGATTGCCCTCGTGGCCCTGGCCGCCGTCCCCGCGTGGCTGCTCAGCCGCGCGATGACACGAAGTGACGTCGATACGGTGGAGTCATGACGGGCGTCGATGTGCGTAGCCTCACCGCCGGCTACGGCGGCGACGCGGTGCTCGCCGATCTCGATTTGTCGGTGCCATCGGGGGAGGTCGCTGCGGTGCTCGGGCCCAGTGGTTCGGGCAAGACGACGCTGCTGCGCGTCCTCGCCGGGTTCCTCAAGCCGACCTCGGGCACGGTCCACTTCGGCGACCGCCTCGTCGCCGGGGCGGGACCGGGCTTCCCACACGCTTTCGTCCCCCCGGAGAAGCGTCGTATCGGCATCGTGCCGCAGGAAGGTGCACTCTTCCCCCACCTCGACGTCTCGGCGAACGTCGGATTTGGGCTCCCGCGCTCCGAGTCGACGGCGCGCATCGCGGAGGTGCTCGAGATGGTGGGCATGTCCGACTACGCGCACGCTCGCCCGCATGAGCTCTCCGGCGGCCAGCAGCAGCGCGTGGCGCTTGCCCGCGCACTCGCACCTCGACCCGACGTCATCCTCCTGGATGAGCCCTTCACGGCACTTGATGCAGCACTGCGCGTACGCCTGCGCGCGGAGGTGC
>CAZLZC010000141.1:0-2410 GCA_964563825.1 uncultured Actinomyces sp. | reverse complement strand
GAGCCCTTCACGGCACTTGATGCAGCACTGCGCGTACGCCTGCGCGCGGAGGTGCGTGATTTGCTCCGCGGGCTCGGCACGACGGCCCTGCTCATCACGCACGATCAGGAGGAGGCTCTCTCCACCGCCGATTTGGTTGCTGTGCTGCGTGACGGTCGCATCGTGCAGGTCGGCACCCCTCTCGAGGTGTACGACGTACCCGCTGATCTCGACGTCGCGCGATTCGTCGGCGACGCCGTCGAACTCCCCGCTGTCACCCAGGGAGGGCGCGTGACGTGCGCTCTCGGCGATGTCCCGGTGCACCCCTCGACCGCTGACGTCCCCGAGGGGCAGGCCACGGTCGTCCTGCGTCCCGAGCAGCTGGTGCTCTCCTGCCCGGTCGAGCCCTCCCGTGTGACCCTCCCCGGCTCAGGAGTCGTGCGCGAAACCTCCTACCACGGTCACGACTCGCTCCTGCGCGTCGAACTCGCTGACGGCACATGGATCCCCGTCCGCGTGCCTGGCGGTACGCCGCCGCCGAGACCCGGTGATGCCGTGGTCGTGAGTGTCACCGGCCCGGGCCGGCTCTACCGCGCCTAGGGAGAGACCGGCTGCCCCGATCGCCAGCGGGAAGCGGCTTCGTCAGCGAACTACACCCGAGGACGCGTCAGTGCGTACGTCGCGATAGCGGTGAGCACCGACACCAGCAGCACGGCACCCCATGAGGTCAGCACCGCTCCAAGCGGATGGGACACCGCGAACGCGACACCCGCCACGGCGACAGCTGCGATCGCTCGTATCGGTCCGGCGAGACGCCACCACAGCAGTGCACACACGGCCCCACCCGCGATGAGCACAACGCCCCCGAGAGCGCGATTGCCTGTGAGCGATGCGACGGCGAAGCCGACGATGAGGGTCGCGGCAGCGAGCAGCGCAGCGGTGAGGCGCAGCGTCACGTGGCGCAGTACTCGGTGATCTTGGAGACCGTGCCGCCCAGGGCTTCAGCAACCTGCGCCGGCCCTATGCCCACGGTTGAGAGCGTGACCGAAAGCCATGCATCTCCGGTGGCTACCTCGAGGTTGCCCTGCTCATCAGGGATCTGAGCGCACAACTCGAGTCGTGCCTTCCCGATCTCGTCGGCGGAATCCGCGACGATCACGACCACGCCGCCGGTCTCGCCTAGCGCGCATGTCACCGCGGTGGCGGCGATCCCCTCCTCCACGGGAGCCGTGGATGTATCGGTGCAGGTGATGCCCGCAGCCTCGAGCTTCGGCACGACCTCCTCCGCCGTCAGCGGGGAGGCAGAGCCCCCACATGCAGCAAGCAGGAGTGCAGCCCCGGCTGTGGAGACAACGGCGACGACGCGACGATTCGGCATGCGGCGAGGTTAGCGCAGCGCCAGGCCGGATCTGCGCCCGTAAGCGACGCTAAGACTCTGCTTAACGTCACCTACGGGCGCAGGCGGGAACTGGCCGCGTCAGGAGGCGCGGACTCCTGTCGGATTGCCCACACCGGAGATGCACATCCCGAAGTGGCGCACCTTGCCGCCAGCCGGAATCGTGGCGCCCCAGCTGGGTGCCTTGACCACGGCGACCGGCCCCACCAGTGCGACCGTGCCGCTCCAGGACTGGGTGATGGTCGTGCGGGGAGCGAGCGTGAAGCCCGCCGTCCACGTCGACACAGCCCTGGTCGACCTATTGGTCACCTCGAGCGTGTAGCACGCGCCGCTCTCCCACCTCGAGTCCACGATGAATCGCGCCGTCAGGGCACTGACCGGCGTCGGTGTCGGCGTAGGTGTCGGCGTCGGCGTCGGCGTCGGCGTCGGTGTCGGAGTGGGTGTCGGCGTCGGAGTGGGTGTCGGCGTCGGAGTGGGTGTCGGTGTGGGTGTGGGTGTCGGCGTCGGCGTCGGCGCCGCGGCGTTGCGCGTGGCGCAGTAGCCGAAGCTGGTGGGGCTGCCGGCCTTGACCATGTGGTTCCACGCCGCGCCCCCCACGCTCACCGTGCCGTCGGGCTGCGTCGTACGCACGCCGTTCCACAGATCGGTGACCGTGATGGCCTTCGGCAGGTCCACGCGCCAGTGCTTCTCCGTTGTCGACGTGGTCGCGACGATGACATCGCTGCAGTAGCCCGGTCCCCAGTCACTGGTCACGACAGTGGTGGCTGTGACGCCCTCCGTCGTGCCCGGCATCGTCGGCGTCGGAGTCGGCGTCGGAGTCGGCGTCGGAGTAGGTGTGGGTGTGGGTGTCGGGGTGGGTGTCGGCGTCGGCGTGGGCGTCGTTGATGCGCCCATCAGATCGCGGAGCAGCGCCATCTTGTCGGTGTGCACCGTCCGCCAGTCGTCGGTGAGCACGCCACCGGTGTCACCGGAGTTCGGATTCCACGACCAGAAGGTCCAGCTCATGCCCTTGGACTTCATGTACGCCGTGAACTG
>CAZLZC010000140.1:4235-5874 GCA_964563825.1 uncultured Actinomyces sp. | reverse complement strand
GGGTCGAGCGGAGTGAGGTCGATAAGCGCGGTCAGCGGCAGGCCGATTGCGCGAGGATCGATGACCGCGCGATAGCCCGAGATGACGCCGCGCTCCTCCAGGCGGCGCACGCGCTGGTGGACAGCTGAGGTGGATAGGCCCGTCTCACGGGCGAGGTCGGCGTAGGACATCCGACCCTGGGCCCCGAGCAGGGCCAGGATGCTGCGGTCCAGCTCGTCCTCCACAGGGGGAGTCTCCCAGGTGTCCTGCGTCCCGTGGTCTCCCCTGGGCATCCCCCTCGAGGTCACAGGGGGATAACGGCTCCTTCGCCACACCGACCTCATCCGTCACACAGCCCCTGGGCTTTGCCACCATGGAGTCATGGCAGGCAGGCATGCCCGCCCGGACACGGGGCGGGGCGGAGTCGCGGTGCGCCTTGCGGGCGTCGTCGCCGGCATCGCCGCGCTCGCGGCTGTCTCCGTCGTGGGCGGCGTCGCCTTCGGTCTCTCGTCACCCTGGACTGGCTCGACAGCGGTTGCCTCCATCGTGACGCCATCGCCACTCGAGGCCGACGTCCTCGTCGACGGCGATGGTGCAGAGACGGTTGCTCCGGTCGCCTACACGGCTGAGCAGATGGGCGCTGAAGCCGCTCGCAGCTACTCCCCTGACATCAACGTGCTGGAGTGGGACAAGGATCCCGCCATCATCTCGACCGTCTATCCCACGCGCGTCAAGGATCTCTACGGCGTCGGCACGGTGATCCGCGTCGAGTTCGCCTACCCGGTGCCCGACAAGCAGAAGGCACTCCTGGAGCAGGCCGCCACCGTGACCGCAAGCAAGCCCTTCGGCGTTGCCGCGTGGAGCTGGCCGAACGACACGACCATGGCCTTCCGTCCCGTGGAGTTCTGGCCTGCCTACACCGACGTCAAGGTCGATTTCGACTGGAAAAAGAATGGCCTCGCGACCTTCGATCCCACGGTGAAATTCCGGGTGGGACGCGAACTCATCTTCACGATTCCGGCGGACAAGCTCGTCGGCAAGGTCAAGCGCGACGGCCTGACCATTCGCAAGGTCCCTGTCTCGCTGGGCAAGCCCACCTGGGAAACCGCTTCCGGCGTCAAGACCATCCTCGAGCGTTACGCCATGAAGCGAATGGTCAATCCGGGTCCTCGTGAGCCCTATGACGTGGATGTCCCCTACGCGCTTCGACTCACCCCGAGCGGTGAGTACCTACACGCCGCCCCGTGGAATCTCTACAACCTCGGCATCGCCTCCACATCGCATGGCTGCACCAACATGTCGATGGAGGACGCCATCTGGTTCTACGATCACGCCTTCGAGGGGGACCCGGTCATCACCACCGGCACCGGGGTCGACCTCGACTGGTTCGAGGGGCCCGGAGCGATGTGGAACATCGACTGGGCGGACTGGACGAAGCGCAGCTTCTCCCTGGCCTAGGCCCCGCTCCTCCTGCTAAGCGCCCCCGACGGGCCGTCCCCGAGCCCGTGCGGCATGATCGTTGCTCCCCTTCTTTGGGAGGCATGCCGTGGGGGTCAGCCGAGAGCGAGAGCTCGCCGCCGAACGCGCGGTGGTGGGCTCCCTCTACGACCGACTCGACGAGGTGCGACGAAGGACGCGTGAGGACCTCCGGCGGGCGCAG
>CAZLZC010000140.1:0-4135 GCA_964563825.1 uncultured Actinomyces sp. | reverse complement strand
CTCGAAGACGATGTGCTCGACCTGTCGGCACTCGCCGAGGGCGACTCAGGAGTCCACGCTGAAGACGTGCAGGGCGGGGGAGTCCTCATGGCGGCGCTCGCTGCGCGTCGCACGGGTCGCATGCACGACATCGTCGCGACGATGCAGGCCGAGCAGGATGCGATCGTGCGCTCCCCCCTCGAGGGCATCCTTGTGGTTGAGGGGGCACCCGGATGCGGCAAGACGGTCGTCGCGCTGCACCGTGCCGCCTACCTGCTCTACACCTACCGCGATCGGCTTGCGCGCAGCGGCGTCCTCATCGTTGGGCCTAATCGAATCTTCCTTCACTACATCGGCCAGGTGCTGCCGGCGCTGGGAGAGACCGCCGCCGTGCTCTCCACCCCGGGGCAGCTCTACCCGGGCGTGGATGCCACAGCGTGGGAGCCCGCGGAAGTGGCAGCCATCAAGGGACGAGCCGCCATGGCTGAAGTCATTCACCGGGCGGTGCGTGCGCGTCAGCGTGTGCCTGACGGACCACGCAAACTGGACGTCGGTGGCACGACGATCGTGCTCACCCCTGAGATGGTGATCGCTGCACGCGACCGCGCGCGCGCGTCGCGCCGTCCGCACAATGTCGCGCGGCGCACCTTCGCGCTCACGCTCCTGGACGCGCTGGCCAGGGAGCTAGCGGAGGCGCGCCACCAGGAAGTGGACGGCCACCGCGACATCCTCATCGAGGATCTTCGTGAATCCCGCGATGTGCGTCGTGAGGTCAACCTCGCTTGGATGCCCATCACGCCGGAGAGGCTCGTCTCCGATCTCTACGCCGACCCGGACCTACTCGTCGCGGCCGCGCCGAGCATGCGCGCGGATGACCGAGCCCTTCTTCAGCGTCCGCGCGGCGCCGCCTGGACCACGGCCGACGTACCCCTCCTCGACGAGGCGGCAGAGTTGCTGGGCGTAGAAGACGAGGCTGAGCGCCAGGCGCAGGCCCGCGCCGACGCGGAACGACGTGCCGAGCAGGAATACGCCCAATCCGTACTCGAGATGACGGGCACCCGTGGAGTGTCCGCAGAACAACTGCTCGACAGGTACGACGGGCCGCGGGAGGTTCTCTCCGTCGCCGACCGCGCATCCGAGGATCGCGAGTGGGTCTACGGACACATCGTTGTCGACGAGGCCCAGGAGTTGTCGCCGATGGCCTGGCGCGTGCTGGCCCGGCGATGCCCATCGCTGTCGATGACCGTGGTGGGTGATCTCGACCAGACCGCCTCGGCCGCCGGCGCGAGCGAATGGGCCACAGCGCTGCGCGACATCACGAAGTCACGACACCGCACGGAGCAGCGCTGGCGCGTGGAGAGGCTTACTGTGAACTACCGCACGCCCCGCCCCTTCATGGACCTGGCGCGCGAGGTGCTCCTGGCCTGCGGACGCGAACCTGCTCCCGTGGAGTCGATCCGCGATGGTGAGGACCCTGTGTTTCTCTCCGTGGCCGCACCGGAGGATGTTGCCGACCTGGTGGCGGCTGCTGCACTGCGCGAGGACGCTGGTCGGGTGGCCGTGATCACCGCGCCCTCGCTCGTCGACACGATCGAACTCCGGCTCCGACAGGTGCTGCCCGAGGGCATGGTGGGCCATGGCGACGATCGACTGGACGCCGTCGTGTCGGTGCTCACCGTGGGCCAGGCCAAGGGCCTGGAGTTCGATGACGTGGTTGTGGTCGAACCTGACCTGATCGACGCCGAGGCGGCACGCAGGGGAACGGATCTCTATGTCGCGTTTACGCGCCCCACGCGCTCACTCACCATTGCATACACGGGTGACTTCCCGCGATGCCTTCCCGTCAGGAGCTGAGTGCGTTCATGACGCACTGGCCCGTGCTCACGATGGCGGAGAAGCCGTCCTCCTCAGGGAGGAATGTCGTGACGACACCGTCCTCGATCACCATGGCGTAGCGCCTTGAGCGCTTGCCCATGCCGGCGCGCGAGGCATCCACGCTCATGCCGACAGCCTCGGTGAACTCTGCGTTTCCGTCGGAAACGAGCGCGATCTCTGGGCCGACGCCCTGTGAAGCGCCCCAGGCCGCCATCACGAAGGGGTCATTGACGGAGAGGCACACGATGCGATCGACACCGGCTGCTGCAAGGTCACCGGCCGTTTCGACGTACGACGGCAGATGAGTCTGGGAGCAGGTGGGTGTGAAAGCGCCCGGCACGGCAAAGAGCACGACCCGGCCCGAACCGAGCAGGTCTGCACTCGCGACAGGATCGGCTCCCGTCTCGGTCACGACCAGGAGGGTCACGTCGGGAATGCGGTCGCCCACCTTGATGCTCATCGATGCCGTCCTCTGCAGGTCTAGTGGCCCATGCCACCTGCGGGCGCTTTGCCGCGGAGCAGCACGATAGCGACGATGACTCCGATGAGCGACACGGCGATGGTCGGCCACATCGCCAGTCCGACCGCGGTATCGAAGACCTCGGTGATCACCTGGCCTCCGTCGCCGGGAATGAGTGAGGCGACGTCCTCCAGCTTGCGGCCGCCGGTGAGGACGTCGAGCACTTTGGCCAGTGTCTCGGCCGGAGGGTTGGTGAGGATCGACTCGAGTTGGCTGCGGGCGCTGCTCTGGAAGACCGCGGTGCCGACCGCCACACCGAGCGAGCCGCCGATCATCGACGCTGCCTTGAAGACGCCGGAGACCACTCCCTCGCCAGCGTCGCCGGGATTCTCTACCGCTGTGGCGGCACACGGTGTGATCTGCAGGCCGATGCCGATCCCGATGAGGATGAAGGGGGCGATGAGCTGTGAGTAGTCGCCGGTGAGGTTCAGCAGAAGGATGGCTGCGGCAGCGAGGCAGGCCATGCCGACGGCTGTCGGCAGTGCGGGCCCGAAGCGGCGGCCGAGCCAGTTGCCGAGCGGGTTCACGATGAGGATGGGGATCGTTGCGGGCAGAAGCAGGAGCCCCGCCTGGAGCGGGTCGTAGCCCTCGACCACCTGTAGGTAGAGCGCCATGAAGAAGATCACGCCGCCGAAGACGAAGTTCGCAATGAGGTTGGCTAGGACAGCCCCGTCGAAGCGGCGCATGCGGAAGACGGACAGCTTGATGACGGGACTTGCCACGCGGCGCTCGATGAGCACGAAGATCACGAGAAGCAGTACCGAGCCGAGGATCATCCCGGCGAATGCCGCGGTGGGCAGGGTGTCGAACTGCACGAGTGCCCACGAGAGCAGGAAGATGCTGCCGACGAGAGTGATCACCCCGGGGACGTCGATGCGTCGCGCAGCATTCATGTCACGTGTCTCCGGTGTCGCCCACCACGTGAGAAGCAGGGCCACGATGCCGATCGGCAGGTTGATCCAGAAGATCCATCGCCAGTTGAGACCCTCGACAATGACTCCACCGACGAGCGGGCCGAGGGCCTGGGCGCCCCAGCAGACTGCGATCCACGCGGCAATCGCGGTGTCGCGCTGCTTGCCGGTGAAGATCACGGCGATCATGGCGAGTGCCGTCGGCAGGACAGCAGCGGCTCCGATTCCCTCGAGCACGCGCCCAATGATGAGCACGAGTGGTGACGGTGCGATTGCAGCGACGACCGAGCCCGCCAGGATGAGGATCGTGCCGATCGCGAAGAGGAGCCGACGACCGTAGATGTCGCCGACCCGGCCCCCGACGATGATCAGCGCGCCCGCCAGGAAGTAGCCGTTGACGGCCCACTGCAGCGTGTCCATCGTGCCGCCGAGGTCGCGGGCGATGGTCGGCAGCGCGATGGAGATGTCGCTTGCCGTCACCCACACCAGTGCCGTGACGAGGCAGAGTCCCAGCAGGGACCACCAGCGTCGGTCGGTGCCTACGGCGGACTCGGGGGCTGCTTGTGGCGACGACGGGACCATGTCAGAACTTTAGAGGCCCCGTGCTCAGTCAGCGTGGACCCGGCGGTACGACGTACCCTCGTGCCGTGGCCCGCGCCTTTGTGATCGTCCTTGCCGTCGTCACGCTGGGGGTGGTCGGTGCTCTCGTGTGGGGTGCCTGGCGTAGTGACGCCGGCACGGCGATCGACGATCTGCCCACTGTCTCAGAGGTCATCGCCGCGCAGGCACATCGTCACGGAGTGGAACTTCCCGAACTCACCGAGGCTGACCGCGCGCGTCTCTCGGCGCC
>CAZLZC010000139.1:0-5934 GCA_964563825.1 uncultured Actinomyces sp. | reverse complement strand
CCTGAGGTGTAGAGACCAACGCAGGTCGGCGTCGGCGTATTGAGGATCGTGACGTTGCTGCCCATCTGGGCGCAAGGCACGGGGTCGGCCGCGGCCGCAGGGCCAGCGGGAATGACAGCCAGGACGAGGCCGGCGGCGGCGAGGCCGGCGCCAGCGAGGGTATGTGATCGCTTCATGCTCTCAGACTCTCATATGTCCGATTTCAGATGCTCGTCGACGCGGCACACTGGTTCTTGCCGATCTCGAGGGTTTCGATCTCCTCGGCCGTGGCCGCCTGACCGGCGTTCACCAGCCGGATGGTGTCGTAGAAGTCCGGGGCAGCGGGCAAGGTCGCCACGATTTCCTCGATGAAGCGCTCCATGTCCTCGACCGTCATGATGTCGGCCTCGAAGATCGCGCCCAGGGTGGTCTCCACCATCCCGCCATCGCCGATCTCTTCCATCAGGGTCCAGTGGGCGGGCATGACCTTGGTCGCCCGCTCGAGTGGTGAGAGCCGATCGTGGATCGTGTGGAAGAGCTCCGTGGCGAGCTCGGCAGCCTTGCCGGTGAGATCAGGCCGCCCCAGCCCGCGCACGAAGACCGTGTCGCCGGTGAGGATGAGGTGCCCCGGGATGTGGATGCAGGTGCTGCCCGGAGTGTGACCGGGTGCCTTGATGGCCAGCACCTCGATTGCAGCGGCGCCGAGATCGAGGACGGTGCCATCGTCCAGAGGGGCGTTGGCAAAGGGTGTCTGGGCGCCAGAGTCCTCCACCGGCACGTGATAGGGCACGCCCAACTCAGCGGCCATAGCTGGTCCGCCGGAGATGTGGTCAGCATGGATATGCGTATCGATCACGTGCGTGATGGCCATGTCGTGCCGTGCCGCGAGGTCGAGGTAGGTCTGCGGGAAGCGCGCAGGATCCACGACGATGCAGCCGTGCCCCGGTGCGCCGATGAGGTAGGACAGGCACGCCTTGGCGGGCCGCGCGATCTGGTAGCCGACCATGCCGCCAGGCAGCCCCTCGATGGAGCGGGCGACGAGCAGCTCAGCCCACGCGGCCGTGCCGCCCTCGAGGGTGCGCACCTCGCGGCCCTCGTCCTTGAGTACGTCGATGAGCAGGTCGCTGCCATTGCCGTGCGCGCAGACCACCACCGTGTCGTCGGGGATCTCCTGGGCGAGCGACTCCGACTCCTCGACGGCGACCCAGATGGGCACGTTCCTCATCGGGACGCTCCGCGTGCCCTCGATCTGCCACGTGGCGTACTCGTCCTGGTTGCGGACGTCGAGGACATAGGGGCAGCGCCCCTCGTCGATCTCGGCGTACAACTCGGCAGGGGTAATCGATCGCGCCATGCCGGCCCCTCCTCCTCCGCTGGACCCCTTTCGGTGATTCAGCCCTGAACCATATGCGCAGATGCTAATGTCCGAACAGGCCCATGAGAAGGGGTTTGGCCCACTTGGCGGTGCGTCTTGCCGCCGAGGCATCCAGCCCCTTAGCGTCGACCGAGACCCGCCTTCCGAGGAGTTCCTATGAGCAGCGACCCCGACGCACCCGACAGCATGACGATCATCGCCTTCAGCGGTGACCTCGACAAGCTCTGGCCGACCTTCATCCTCAGCTCCACAGGAGCCGCCAGCGGGATGGATGTCACCGTCTTCTTCACCTTCTGGGGCCTCTTCCCGCTGGTGAAGGACGACGTGCGCATCACCGGCTACGACGCCATGACCAAGGCCCTTGCCGGCATGAACGCCCCGGGCATGAAGAAGGCCAAGCTCTCCAAGCTCAACATGGGCGGCTCGGGCGCCTGGATGATGCGTAAGGTCGCGGAGAAGAACAAGCTCGCACCGCCGGAGGATCTCTTCGAGATGTGCCAGGAGATGGGCGTCAATCTCTGGCCGTGCCAGATGACGATGGACCTGCTGGGCATCAAGCCCGACCAAATGGTCGACGGACTCGGCGAGCCTGTCGGTGCCGCCACAGCACTGCAGAAGATGGCCAAGTCCGACATTCAGCTCTTCATCTAGCCGCCTTGACCCTTACCGAACGGAGAAGCCATGCCAGATGTAGCGAAGATCGTTGACGCCAAGGGTCAGAGCTGCCCGATGCCAGTCCTCATGACCGCCAAGGGGATCAAGGAGATCGAGAGCGGCCAGATCATGCTCCTCGAGGTGACCGACAACGGCGCCCGCTCCGACATCCCCGCCTGGGCGACCCAGACGGGCAATGAGCTCGTCGAGTCCGAAGAGACCGACGGCGTCATGAAGTTCTACATCCGGAAGAAGTGATCGCGTGCGCTACGGCTTTGCCATCGATCAGCGGACTTGCATCGGCTGCCACGCCTGCACGGTGGCCTGCAAGACCGAGCACCAGGTGCCAGTGGGCCAGTTCCGCACCTGGGTGAAGTACGTCGAGAAGGGGTCCTTCCCCGACACGACCCGCGAGATGGCGGTCCTGCGCTGCAATCACTGCACCGACGCCCCGTGTGTCCAGAGCTGCCCCACCGAGGCACTCTTCACTCGCGATGACGGCATTGTCGACTTCGACAACTCTCGGTGCATCGGCTGCAAGATGTGCATGCAGGCATGCCCTTACGACGCGATCTACATCGACGAGGAGACCCACACCGCGGCCAAGTGCAACTTCTGCGCCCACCGCATCGACCAGGGCCTCGAGCCCGCCTGCGTCCAGGTGTGCCCCACCGAGTCGATCTGGGTAGGCGACCTCGACGACCCCGACAGTGGTATCCGCAAGCTGCTCAGCATCGAACCGGTGACCGTGCGCGCGCCCGAGCAAAACACCAGCCCCAACGTCTTCTACGTCGGCGCTGACAAAGCGGCCCTCGACCCGCTGGTCGCGCCCGTGGACCAGACCTACCTGTGGGCCGAGCCCGACGTCCTGCGGCTGCAGACCGCCTCTGAGCTGCCCGGCGATCCCATCACCAACGCCCGCACGACCCTCAACACCGCGCACCTGCGCCCCTGGGGCTGGAAGGTGTGGACCTACCTGTGGACCAAGTCAGTCGCAGCGGGAGCCGGGGCGCTCGCAGCGCTGCTCCTCCTCATGACGGGCAGCGACTCCACCCTGGTGACGACGGCTGCGCCGTTCATTGCCGTCGCATTCCTCCTCGCGACCTCGGTCCTGCTCATCTGGGACCTCAAGCAGCCCAAGCGCTTCGTCTTCCTGCTCATGCCCTGGATGCTCAACAAGCGCTCCTGGCTGGCCATCGGCGGAATCTTCCTCGGCCTGTACGCCGCGATCACCGGAGTGTGGTTCCTCATCGGGGCCGCTGACGCCGTTGGCCTCGGGGACTACACGTCGATCATCAACATCCTGGCCTGGCCCGCGATCCCGGCCGCGATCATGACGGCGGGCTACACCGCCTTCCTCTTCGGCCAGGCCGAGGGCCGCGACCTCTGGCAGTCGCCCGTGCTCTTCTGGCACCTCCAGGCGCAGGCCGTCATGGCGGGTGCAGGGGTCCTGCTCGTCGCCGGCGTCATCATGGACTTCGCGGGAGAGGGCTTCGTGTCGATCACGTGGCTGGCCTGGGCGCTCTTCATCGGCACCGTGGCCAACCTGCTCATCCTCGCGGTGGAGTACGGCGGCAAGCACTCGACCCGCAATGCCGCCGTCGCCGCGCACATGATCACGCACGGCCGCTACAAGCGTGCGTTCTGGGGCGGTGCGATTGGCCTGTCCGCGCTCACCGCGGTGCTCGCGCTCGTCGGTGCGCTCGATGAGCGTCTCGGCCTCCTCGCCGTCCTCGGCGGCGTGATCGCGCAAGCGTCCCTGCTCATCTACGAGTCGGTCTACGTCAAGGCCGGCCAAGACGTCCCGCTGTCCTGAGGAGAGAGATGACCATCACGGACCGCCCCGAAGCACCCAGGCCCGAAGCATTCGGCATGCGCACGCGAGGCGCACTGTCGAACTATCCGCCGGTCGAGACCTGGGACGACGTCGTGATGTACGACGCCAAGGCTCACCCCAAGAAGGTCGAGAAGCACTACATGCTGGTGCCGACCACCTGCTTCAACTGCGAGTCGGCGTGCGGCTTGCTCGCCTACGTCGATAAGGAGACCAAAGAGGTCGTCAAGATCGAGGGCAACCCGGCCCATCCCGGCTCCCGTGGGCGCAATTGCGCCAAGGGCCCGGCGACGATCAACCAGACCGAGGACCCCGAGCGCATCCTCTACCCACTCAAGCGCACCGGCCCTCGCGGCTCCGCGCAGTTCGAGCGCGTGTCCTGGGATGACGCTCTTGACGACATCGCCGGGCGGATCCGCAAGGCCATCGTGGAGGGGCGCCGCAACGAGGTGATGTATCACGTCGGTCGCCATGGCGAGGACGGCTTCATCGAGCGCGTGCTCCTCGCATGGGGTGTCGACGGCAACAACACCCACACCAACATCTGCTCGGCGGGGGCACGCTTCGGCTACACCCTCTGGGGCGGCTACGACCGACCCTCCCCCGACCACGCCAACGCCAACGTCATCCTGCTGGTGTCGGCGCACCTGGAGTCGGGCCACTACTTCAACCCGCACGCGCAGCGCATCATCGAGGCACAGGTGCACCACGGCGCGAAGCTCATCTCGATCGATCCGCGCCTGTCCAACACCGCAGCCAAGGCCGACGAGTGGGTCTCCCCTTGGCCCGGTACCGAGGCGGCACTCCTGCTCTCCTTCGCGGCGTACCTCCTGCGCACCGACACGGTCGACTGGGGCTACGTGCGCCGGTGGGTCAACTGGTCCACCTACATGGAGCGCCTGCATCCGGAGGCCGACCCCAGCGACTTCGAGGCCTTCAAGGCCGCGCTGACCGCGGACTACCAGCAGTACACCTTCGAGTACGCCGCGCAGGAGTGCCGCATCCCGGTCAGGCAGGTCGAGCGCGTGGCCAAGATCGTCGCCACGGCCAACGGCAAGCTGGCGGCGCACACCTGGCGTGCAGCGAGTGCCGGCAACCTCGGCGGCTGGGCCGTGGCACGCGCGCTCTTCTTCCTCACCGTGCTCACCGGAAGCGTCGGTCAGGAGGGCGGCACCAGCCCCAACGGCTGGAACAAGTTCATCCCCCACGGCCCCGACATGCCCGGCGGCCACGACTCGTGGAATGAACTGCTCTGGCCGGCGGAGTTCCCGATGTCGACCAACGAACTGTCGATCCTGCTGCCCCACTTCCTGCTCGATGGCCGCGGCACTCTCGACACCTATTTCACGCGCGTCTACAACCCGGTCTGGACCAACCCCGACGGCTTCACCTGGATCGAGGCGCTCTCCCGAGAGGACCTCGTGGGATGCCACGTGGCGATGACGCCGACCTGGAATGAGACCGCCCTCTGGGCCGACTACATCCTGCCCTTCGGCCACAGCACCGAGCGCCACGACACCCAGTCCTATGAGCAGTACGCCGGCAAGTGGCTCGGCTTCCGCCAGCCCGTGCGGCGCGTCGCGCTGGAGAAGATGGGCGAGAAGATCAGCGACACCCGCGACACGAATCCCGGCGAGGTCTGGGAGGAGGTCGAGTTCTGGTTCGAGTTGTCGTGGCGCATCGATCCCGACGGCTCGCTCGGCATCCGCAAGTACTTCGAGGCCCCCGGGCGCCCCGGCGACAAGATGACCGTGGACGACTACTACGGCTACGTCTTCGACAACAACGTCCCCGGGCTGCCGGAGAAGGCCGAGGCCGAGGGCCTCACCCCGCTCGAGTACATGCGCAAGTACGGCGCGGTCGAGATCGTCAACGGCATCTACCGCCAGGATGAGCGCCCGCTTACCCCCGCCGAGCTCGAGGGCGCCGTACCCGACGCCAATGGCGTGCTGCGCAAGCCGATCACGCCCGAGACGCAAAAGCCCCTGGTCGGCGAGGCCGGTGCCGTCGGCATCGAGATGGAGGACGGCTCCAAGGTTGCGGGCTGGCTCACGCCGAGCCGCAAGCTCGAGCTCTACTCCCCCGCCATGGC
>CAZLZC010000138.1:0-5945 GCA_964563825.1 uncultured Actinomyces sp. | reverse complement strand
AGGTAGAGCCCGGGCACGGGGGAGATGTTGGCGGGTCGCAGGAAGGCTGCACGCGTGCCGTTGCTGCTTGTGCCGTAGATCGCGCCGCCGGGTGCGCGCACATCGCGCTCGAGGTCGGCCGGTGTGCGGATCTCGCGCCAGAGCAGTCGGTCGCGTACGTCGAAGCCGCGCCGTGCCATCGCCTCAAGCACATGGTCGGCGTAGGACTCGCGCAGGGAATCCCAGTCCACCGGTCCTTGGCGCGGTGCGTTGACGAGCACGAACCACGACTCGTGGTCGTCGTCGGGACGCATGCGCGGGTCGTCGGGAGCGCAGACATAGATCGTGGGATCCGCCACGGGTCGGCCGCCGAAGACGGCGTCGAACTCCGCGTCGTAGTCGGCGGGGAACCACACGTTGTGGTGCTGCAGCCCCGGGGTGCGTCCGCGCACGGCGAGGAGCAGTACGAAGCCGGAGAGCGAGGGGGTCGCGCGCCGAAGTGTGCGCAGTGGCTTGCGGCCGCGCGGATCGTCGATCATGTCGGCGTAGAGGTGCTCGGCATCGGAGTTGGCGACGACGATGTCGGCATCGATGCGCTCACCGTCGGTGAGTTCCACGCCGGTCACGCCCGCCGGGTCGGTGATCACCCGGCGCACATCGGCGCTAGTGCGCATGACCACGCCACGCTCCTCGCACCGCGCAATGAGGGCATCTGCCAGGGTGGCGAGGCCGCCGCCGAGGTGCCAGGCGCCGAATTCCTGCTCGACGTAGGGCACGGTCATGAGCGCCGCCGGTGCCTTGCGCGGATCCGATCCCTGGTACGTCGCATAGCGATCGAGCAGCGTCACCTGGCGCGGATCGCGCAGGTGTTTGCGGCCGAGTCGGCGCAAAGTGGTGAAGGGAGCGACCGCCTTCACCTCGCGCGGGTCGGTCGCGAGCTTGATGAGCGTCCCCGCACCTTCGAGCGGCGACTGGATGAAGGGGCGGCGGGTGATGCGCCACACCTCCGCCGCGCGCGCCATGAGGCCTCGCCAATCCTCCGCGGCCGTCCCGCCGAGCTGCTGGCCCATGGCGCGGGCGATACGTGCGGGGTCGGTGCCGGGGAGCTCGAGCGTGCTGCCGTCCGCGAAGCGATAGGCGAACGCCGTGTCGAGCGGCTGGACGTCGACCGACTCCTCGAGGGCTTTGCCGGTCTTGAGGAAGAGATCGCGATAGACGGCAGGGAGGGTGAACAGGCTCGGCCCGGTGTCGAAGACGAAACCGTCGCGCTCGTAGCGTGCGAGCTTGCCGCCGAAGCGCGAGCCCTGCTCGAGCAGTGTGACGTCGTGCCCCTTGACCTTCAGGCGTGCGGCAGCGGCCATGCCGCCCACACCGCCTCCGATAACGACGACGCGAGCCACGTCGCCAGCCTATGGCTCCGCGCTCAGCCGCGTGACCACAGGAAGACGGCGAGCGCGACGCCCGGGGCCGCCCCGACCCACCACCAGCGCATAAGCCAGTGGAGCCCGGTCAGCGCTGAATCACGGCAGCGACCGCCCCCGCCATGTCAGGGTGCCGGCGCGGTGACGGTGCAGCGAGGTGACGATGAGGCCAGCGAAGACCGCGATCGAGACGGGCTGCAGGGCGATGTCGGGCCAGATGCGCTCGCCGGTGCGACGCGCGACGACGTAGCGGCCAAGGACGCCCGCTCCGTAGCCGACGACGCCCCACACGCGAGCGCCTCGACCCGGGCCGACGAGTGCGAAGACCGGCGGTGCGACGTAGGCCAGACCCATCACGGTGACCATCGCGTACGCGACCGGTGAAGGCTGCACCGCTGACCACACGGACTTCGTATAGCCGTCGTAGATCTCCGACCACGAGGTGTACATGCGACACGATGCCACCGCGCTGCCATCGGCGGGAGCGCCCTGGAAGCCGGCGCGCTTGAGTGCGCGCAGGATGCCGACATCCTCGAGGATCATGTCGGAGACAACCGTGTGCCCGCCGCTGATGCGATAGGCACGCGCATCGACGACGAGGAACTGTCCGACCGCCGCCGCCATGGAGGGGTAGTGGCTGCGCTCGGCGATGCGGATCGGCAGGGCTGTCGCCCAGGACCAGACGACAAGTGGCTGCATGATGCGCTCGGCGCGCGTGATCGCCACCTGGCGTGGGTAGGGGGAGAGGAGGTCGAGGCCGCCCTCGCGCATGTGGTGGATCGTTGACGCGACCGCGCGCGCGCTGAGTTGCACGTCGGCATCGACGAAGACGAGTACGTCGCCGGTGGCTTCCTGGGCGAGGCGATGGCACGCCCAGGACTTGCCCAGCCATCCACCGGGGGGCAGGTCGTCGGGCCCGTCGATCACCTTGACGCGGGGATCGGATCCGACGACCTGGCGGATGACATCGCCGGTGCCATCGCTCGAGCCGTCGTCGAGGATGAGGATCTCGAGGTCGGGCAGACCCTCCTGGGCGAGCAGCGAACGCAGGGTCGGTGTGATCCGCTGGGCCTCATCGCGCGCGGGGAGCAGGATCGAGACGCGTTCGGCGACGGTGACGCTCTCATCGCGCGGGCGTCGGATCATGCGCATGTTGATCGCTGCGTGAGCGGTGAGCGCAGCTGCGGTGATCGCGCCGGATGCCGCTACCGCGCGAGCGATGCTGCGCATTTTCATGGCCGCCCCGTCGTCACAGGCGCACCGGCCTCATGGCCTGCGCGTCCACGAGATCCACGCCCACGGGATCACGACGGCGCCCATGATGATGCCGCCCCACAGTGCCACCCACGGGCGGCCGAAGAAGACCGCGTTGGCAAGGACGTTGGAGAAGTAGACCCACGCGAGCATGAGGGTGGGCACACCGTCGCCCACCGGCTTGCGGACCGGCAATCGGGCAAGGAGCGCCATGATGATGAGTGCCGTGATCACCCAGCCGACGTAGTTGGTGAGAGGGATGCCCGGGACTCCGGGCAGGCCCGGATCGGGGGAGGACCAGGTCCAGTGGCCTTCGCTCACCATCTGCGGATCGAGGAAGAGGTCCCAGGCGGCCAGGATCCACGCGCCGAAGACGACGACGCCGGCGCGGGTGCGCGAGATGCGTTGCGCCGCGAGGAGCGCGGGGTAGGCCATCATCGCCCAGGCCATCATCACGATGATGGGTACGCCGATGAGGGTGGGCCCGAGCGTGGAGTTGTAGGAGTAGGCACCGAAGGGGAAGCCTGTGGCGACGCCGACGGCCTCCATCGCCCCGCCCACTCCTCCCGCGATCGCGACGTAGCCCAGGGCCCATGCCCAGCCGCGCGTGAGCCATGCATGGCTGAGCGAGGCGAGGAAGAAGCTCACGACGGTCGCGATGGTGAGGAAGTCGCGTGCCGGCTCTGCAAGAAGCCAGATGATCTGACCACCGATGGTGATGCCGGCGAAGAGCCACGGCAACCACTGCCAGCTCACCGGCAGGCGGCGCCCGTCAGAGTGCGGACCCTGGTAGACGCGAATGCTCATGTGCCTATGCCCGGCACGCTCGCTGCCTGCGCTGCCGTCTCGCGCACGAGGGTCGTCGTCACGATGGGCACATCCCACATCGGTGCGTGACCGCAGTTCCAGAGCACCTCCCAGCGGGAGTGCCCCGGTGCGAGGTCACGCTGCTGGAAGCGCGGTGCGGGCAGGAGACGGTCGTTGTCGCCGAAGGCGATGGTGACGGGCACGTCGGCGGGGATCGACTCCGCGCGATCGAAGCGGCGGTGCAGGGCCCCATCGTGGGCCTGCTCGAATCCCCGGGCGTCCGCCTGGGCGTAGGCGGCGTCCACGGCGACCCGGAAGGGGACCGACGCGGTGCGCTCGGAGCCGGTCCGGACCAGCGCCCGGCGCAGTGGGCCGACGCGCATCATCGCTGGAATGACGCGCCTCGTGGCGATGGCTGCTCGCCGGTTGAACTGGATCGCCCCCATCGGCTCGTGGATCGGCTCCCACAGCCCGGCGGGGCAGAGCGCGGTGACGCTCAACGCGTAGCCGTCCGCGGCCGCTTCGAGTGCGGTCCACCCACCCAGTGAATTGCCGACCAGATGCGCACGGTCGATGTCGCGCTCAGCGAGGAAGGCGCCGACGGCGCGCGCCATCTCCGTGGTCGGGGTCTCTGTCTGGCCGGGGATGGGATCGGAGTCACCATGGCCGGGCAGATCGACGGCGTACACCGTGAAGTCGCGCGCGAGGTCGTCGACGACGAGATCCCAGCAGCGGCGTGACGACGCCAGGCCATGGATGAGGACAAGCGGGGGTCCCGAGCCCGCACTGTCGAAGGCGAGACTCGGCATGGTTGCGCTGCCCGATCCGCGGGTCATGGCACCTCCTCCTCGTCCGGACACACCCTAGGCCGATGCTCCGGAGGGGGTGCCTCGCGGGACTACGCTCCCCGTGAGGAGGTGGAGCGTGGGGCGATCCCGGTCGACGGAAGATCACATTCCGCCCAGGCCGCCCCTTCCGACGCCCTACGACACCCCCGACCACGTCTCCCCGGCGTTCCGGCGTATCGGCGGCTACGCCTGGCGCCTGGCCGCGATCGGCGTGGTCCTGTGGGGCCTGCTGCTCCTCATCACCCCGCTGCAGACCCTGATCCTCGCGCTGTTCTTCGCCCTGCTCGTGGCCGCATGGCTCATGCCGCTCGTCAACCTGCTCGCCAAGTCCATGCCGCGCTGGCTCGCCGCAGTCATCTCGCTGCTGGTCTTCGCGGTCGCCGTCGGCGCGATCGTCACCTTCATCGGACTGCAGACCGTCTCGCAGTGGGAGGGCATCTCGAACGCCTTCAACCAGGGCGTGACCGACCTGCAGACCTGGCTGCGCGAGGGACCGCTGCAGATCACCGACGCGCAACTCACCAGCGTCTACCTCCAGGTCGAGGACTTCATCCGCTCCTCGGGCGGTGACATCGCTCTCGGAGTGCTCTCGGGCGTCGGCAGCGTCCTCGGCGTGGGCACGGCACTGGCCGCCGGCGTCTTCATCCTCATCTTCGTCCTCATCCAGCCCCGTGAGCTCTACGGCTGGTTCGTGCGCTGGATGCCCGCCCGCAATCGCGAGGTCATCGGCCAGACCGTGCGCATCGCCTGGCGCGGCTTCTCGCAGTATTCGCAAGGCCTCGTGCTCGTGGCGATCACCAACGCGACCCTGGTGACGATCGTGCTGCTCATCATGGGTGTGCCGCTGGCGATTCCGCTGGGCATCATCGTCTTCTTCGGCGCCTTCATCCCCTATATCGGCGCACCCATCGCGATGCTGCTGGCAGCCTTCGTGGCGCTCGTCACCGACGGCCCGCTCGCGGGAGCGGTCGTCATCCTCCTCATCTTCGTCATCGGGCAGCTCGAGGGCAATGTGCTGCAGCCGCTCATCATGGGGCAGACCGTCCATCTCCATCCCGTCGCGATCGTCCTCGTCACGGCCACCGGGGCGGCGTACTTCGGGCTGCTCGGCGCGCTCATCGGCGTCCCGCTCGCGGCAGGTGTCTACGGTGCCATGCGCTATCTCAGCGGGCCGGTGCGCACCGACGACGGATCACCGCCCAAGCCTGCACCCGCGGGTGAGGGGACCTTCTAGCTCGACTCTCCTCGCTCGACCCTTTCGCTATGTCCCATGGCATGCTCGGCGCATGTCCGGAGGTCATGCGCACTCGCTGACGCGCTGGGCATGGCTCTCCATTGCCGCGGCTGTCGTCACCATCGGCATGAAAACCGTGGCCTACCTGCTCACAGGCTCGGTCGGCCTCCTCTCGGATGCATTGGAATCGGTCGTCAACCTCGTGGCAGCCGTGCTCGCCCTCATCGCGATCGCCGCCGCAGCGAAGCCGGCAGATGAGCGCCATCACTTCGGCCATGGCAAGGCGGAGTACCTCTCAGCAGGAGCCGAGGGCGTGATGATCCTCGTGGCCGCGGGGCTCATCGTGTACGCCGCCATCGACCGACTCCTGAATCCGCAGCCGCTGGAGGATCTCGGCATCGG
>CAZLZC010000137.1:0-5963 GCA_964563825.1 uncultured Actinomyces sp. | reverse complement strand
ACCGCTCGCCCACGAGGCCCTGGAGCGGCAGCGCGATGACCCCGTCGGAGTAGTGCGCCCTTCCTGTGCCGGCGCGCTCGCGTACGCGCACCTGGGGCACGCCGGGCCACCGCGTGACGACACCGATGAGCCCGAGCACCGCATCGACGTAGCGCTGCACGGCGCCGATATCGGCGAATCGTCGCTCCTGGGGGACCTGAAGGGGTGAGCCGAAGAAGTCCACGGTGCCTCCGCGGGCGAGCTGGCGCCCCCACTGCTCCTCCGCGGCGTACACGGCGGAGCGGTGCTGGTCACGTGGAGTCACGGGCCCACCGTAGGCCGAGAGGGATGCCCGTCGTCAACGGCACGCGCCGGGCTGTGGACGACGCTTCAGGAGGGGCCGAGGAAGTCGCGCAGTTCCGCATCGAATCGCGCGACGTCGAACTCGGTTTCCCAGTCCACCGGGCGGCTGACCTCGACGGCTCCGTCGCCTTCGATCGCCGGATCCACCACGAGCAGCACGGCGGTGAAACCGTGCAGGTGGTTGTCGCCTCCGACAGGTCCGATCTCGCCGGCGGCGAAGAATCCGCCCACGGCCATGGTGCCGAGGCCTTCGCGCACGATCGCGGCGTCATGGTCCGAACTCGTGAACATTGCTCCGCCACGTCCGTTGCACGTGACGAGGTACGCCCCGGCCACCGCGCGATCACGGCCGACGAGACCGACCGCGGTGCGCAGATCGGCGTCCGCCGAGTCGGCATCGCGCAGGTGCAGCCTCACGAGCGATCCGACGTTGACATCGTCGCCCACGGACACGGCGCCGCTCTGGGCATCGACCCCGAGGATTCCGCGGATGACGAAATCCCCTGCATGCGCGCCATCCACGCGGGGGTCGCGCGCGATCCCGACGTGAAGGCCCCGCACGGCGAGGGCCTGATCCTCGGTGTCGAGTGCGGACACGACATCGCGCAGCCGCTCGAGGGCGGGACGTCCAGCGAGCTCCCGGACGGTGGTGCCCTCGGCGGAGGTCACGGTCATGGGATCGCCGATCGGCCGGCATCCCTGGCTCACTACGACACGCACCGGGGCCGCGCGGTCCAGGACGACCCCCACGCCGCCGTTGTCAAAGACCGCCCCGTCCAGCATGAGGCGGGACTCACCCCGTCGCCGTCCGCCCGACACGAGTCCGCCGACGACGGGGAGGGGGCCGTCCACGCGCGCGAACGCCGCGACGACCTCGTCGGCCGGAAGGGTCCACGGGTCGGCAAGGAGGAAGGCGAGTCGGTCATCATCGCCGAGATCAGGGAGACCGGTGAGCGCGAGACCTCCGTGCGGGGCGGGGACGGTCGCGAGGCGGAAGCCGCGCGGACGAGCATCGGGAAGGTGCGCGAGCCACACGGACACCGCCGGTTGCATTTCCACCGAGGTGAGATCGCCGATGACGCCGTGCGCATTCGACCCGATGACCACGCAACCGTGGGCGACCTCGTCGATGAGAGAGGCGACGTGCGCCAGCGCTCGTCCCGCGGCCAGGGGCTCTCCCGGGGCACTCACCTGGACGATGGCAAGGTGAGGTCTCGCGCCGAGATCGTCCAGGGCGACCTGCACCGCCTCCGGCACCGACGTCTCCAGTCCACGACGCAGCGCCGCAGCGCAGCGCGCCTCACTCAGGCCTCCGGGCGCCATGTCCCCCATCCTGACGTACCGTCAGGTCATGACGAGCCTCGCTCCCCCTGCCCCGGCAGACCTGCCCCGCACCCTCGGCGCACTGCGCGCGAGCGGCTACTCACCCCGCACGGTGAAGGAAGAGATCCGGGCCAACCTCGTCGCTCGCCTCGCAGCGGGCGAGCCAACCTTTCCCGGCATCGTCGGCTTCGACGACACCGTGATTCCCCAGGTGGAGCGCGCACTGCTCGCCGGTCACGACATCGTGCTCCTCGGCGAGCGTGGGCAGGGCAAGACACGTCTCATCCGCACCCTCGTGACACTGCTCGACGAGTGGATGCCCATCGTCGAGGGCTCGGAGGTCAACGACGATCCGCTCGCTCCCGTCAGCGCCTTCGGTCGACGGGTCGTCGAGGAGATGGGCGATGCCACTCCCGTCACCTGGTGTCACCGCAGCGAGCGTTACGGCGAGAAGCTCGCCACACCTGACACGTCTGTCGGCGATCTCGTCGGCGACGTCGATCCGGTGAAGGTGGCCGAGGGCCGCACACTCGGCGATCCCGAGACGATCCACTTCGGTCTCGTCCCACGCACCAATCGCGGCATCTTCGCCATCAACGAATTGCCCGACCTCGCCGAGCGCATTCAGGTGGCGCTGCTCAATGTCCTGGAGGAGCGCGATATCCAGGTGCGCGGCTACACCCTGCGCCTCCCCCTCGATTTGCTCGTCCTGGCGAGCGCCAACCCCGAGGACTACACCAATCGAGGTCGCATCATCACGCCGATGAAGGACCGCTTCGGGGCGGAGATCACCACGCACTACCCGTACGACGTACAGCATGAGATCAGCCTCATCGGCCAGGAGGCCGATCTCGTAGCGATCGTGCCCATGCACTTGCTCGAAGTCATCGCACGCTTCACTCGCCTGGTGCGCGAATCCGGCGCGGTCGACCAGCGCAGCGGTGTCTCCGCGCGCTTCGCGATCGCGGCAGCCGAAGCACTCGCGGGTGCGGCACTGCGCCGTGCCGCCATCACCTCCGACGAGCCGGTGGCGCGCGTGGGCGATCTCGCCGGCGTCGTGCCCACCCTGCGCGGAAAAGTGGAGTTCGAGGTGAGCGAGGAGGGTCGTGAGGAAGAGGTGCTGCAGCACCTCGCGCGCAAGGCCGTCGCCGAGACCTACCGCCGCCACCTCGGCGGCATCGACCTCACTCCGCTCGTCACGCTCCTCGACGAGGGCGGCACGATCGAGGCGGGCGATCTCGTCACCGCGACGGGCCTGCTGGATGCCGCGGGTGCCTGGGAGGGCCTCGGCCGTCTCATCGCCGCCACCGAGGGCCCCGACGCCGAGCCCACACCCGGCATCGCTGCTGCGTGCGTGGAGTTCGCGCTCGAGGGCCTGTGGCTGACGCGACGCATCGACAAGGACGAGGCCGACGGTCGCGTGCGCTACGCCACCACGTCGACGGAGGAGTAGGTGCGCTACCGCTACGGCGCCTTCCACGGGGGACCCGACCCCCTCGCCGATCCTGTCGATGCAGGAGCCGCGGTAGACGCCCTGGCTGACCGAATCCTCGATGGGTCCTCCGTGCGCGATGCCCTGCGCGACCTCCTGCGCCAGGGCATGGAGGGTGCGCGGGGACTCGACGACCTGCGGCGCCGCATCCAGCAGCGGCGTCGCGAGCTCCAGAAGTCCGGGCGGCTCGACGGCCTCCTGGAGAAGGTGCGCGACAGGCTTGACGAGGCCCTCGAGCACGAGCGCAGTGCGCTCTTCCCCGACCCGTCCGACGACGCCCGCTTCCGCGAGTCGATGCTCGACATGCTGCCCGACGACACCTCTCGTGCCGTGCGCGAGCTGGCCGACTACGACTGGCGCTCCCCGGAGGCGCAGGCGGCGTACGACGAGATCAAGGACATGCTGCGCCGCGATGTGCTCGACCAGCAGTTCAAAGGGATGTCACAGGCACTGCAGAATCCCGGATCGCCGGAGCAGCAGCAGGCGATGAAGGACATGCTGTCCGACCTCAATGCGATGCTCGACAAGCATCGGCGCGGCGAGGATGTGAGCGAGGACTTCGAGCAGTTCATGGACAAGCACGGGGAGTTCTTCCCCGATCGTCCGGAGAGCTTCGAGCAGTTGCTCGACGACCTCGCGCGCCGGGCGGCCGCCATGCAGCGCATGCTCGACTCGATGACCCCCGAGCAGCGCGAGGAGCTCGCCGGGCTCATGGAGCAGGCCTGGCAGGACATGGACCTCGCCTCCGAGATGTCGCAGCTGCAGGATCACCTGCGTGCCCTGCGCCCCGACCTGCCGTGGCAGGGGCGCCAGCGCATGCAGGGCGAGCGCGGGCTCGGGCTCCCCGATGCCACCGAGGCGCTTGCTGAGATGGCCGATCTGGAGGCACTCGAGGCGCAGCTGTCGCAGGACTACGCCGGAGCGACACTCGACGATGTCGACGTCGAAGCCGTGGAGCGGGCACTCGGGCGCCAGGCGGTCGATGACATCCAGCGGCTGCGCGAGATCGAGCGAGAACTGCGCGAGCAGGGCTACCTCACGGAGCGCTCCGAGCTCAGCCCCAAGGCGGTCCGGCGCATCGGGCGTACCGCCCTGCGCAGGGTCTTCGCTGATCTCGATGCGGGGCCGCGTGGCGATCATGAGGTGCACGATGCCGGTGCCGCGGGTGAGTTCACCGGTCAGTCGCGGGCGTGGGAGTTCGGCGACGAGCAGCCACTCGATGTCGTGCGCACCGTGGGTAACGCGGTGCGACGGGGACTCGCGGAGGGGACGCGATCACCGGGTCTGCGCGCCGAGGACTTCGAGGTGCGTGAGACCGAGACGCGCACGCGCGCGGCGGTCGCGCTCCTGGTCGATCAGTCCTTCTCCATGGTGATGAACGACACGTGGCGCGCGGCCAAGACGACCGCTATGGCGCTTCAGGCACTCGCGGCCTCGGCGTACCCGCTCGATGCCCTGCAGGTGATCACCTTCGCCAACCTCGCGCGGACGGTGAACCCCGAGGAACTCCCCGACCTTGCGGCGAGCGACATCCAGGGCACCAACCTCCACCATGCGCTCATGCTTGCCGGCCGCTTCCTCGACCGGCACCGCGATGCCGAGCCCGTGTGCCTCGTCGTCACCGACGGCGAGCCCACCGCGCACCTGCTCCCCGCGCCCACCGCATCGGGAGGCCCGGACTGGTGGTTCATGTGGCCCCCCGACCGCGAGACGATCGACCTCACCGTGGCCGAGGTCGACCGACTCACACGCCGCGGCGTGCCGATCTCGTGGTTCCGGCTCGGCGATGACCCGCGACTGGAGCGCTTCCTCGACGCGATGGCCCGACGCAATGGCGGCAGGGTCTTCGCCTCTGACGGCGACCGCCTCGGCGACTACGTCGTGACCGACTACGTCCGCGCACGCAAGGGCCGACGCCGATCAGCCTGACGGGGGACGCTCTCCCCCGGGGACGTAGGCTCGCACCTCGTGCGTAGCCGAATACCCCTCCTCAAGGACCTTCCGGTCGAGGTGGCGGTGCTGGCGAGTATCGCCTTCTTCGTCGCACTGGGATTCGGCATCGTCATCCCGTCCATCCCGATCTACGCCGAATCCTTCGGTGTCTCGGCATTTGCCGCATCAGCGGTCATCTCAGCGTTTGCCCTCATGCGCTTCGTCTCATCACCGTTTGCCGGCGCGTGGACCAATCGCTTCGGCGAGCGCAACATCCTCGCGATCGGCCTCGGGATCGTCGCGGTGGCGAGTTTCTTCGCTGGCCTCGCGCAGAGCTATTCGCACTTGATCGTGCTGCGCGGGATCGGCGGCATCGGCTCGGCGATGTTCACCGTTTCGGCGATGGCGCTGCTCCTGCGAGTGGTTGAGGCCGACCAGCGAGGGCGGGCATCGGCTGCCTGGCAGGGCGGCTTCCTCGTCGGCGGCATCGCAGGCCCCGCTATCGGCGGGATCCTGCTCGCTGTCTCCATCCGCGCACCCTTCTTCTTCTACGCAGGGACACTCGCGGTAGCGACAGTCATCGCTCTGGTCTTCCTCTCCCCCGCCCGACTGGCCGCACGGGAGGCCGTCGTCGAAGCCTCGGACACCTCACCTGAGGGCGCTGAGTCGGTGGGAGTCGCGACTCCCCGAGCGGGCGGCTGGGCAGAACTACGCGAGGCGCTCGGCAACGGCGCCTACCGCGCCGCACTGGCCGTCAACCTTGCGACCGGGCTGACCGCATTCGGACTGCGCTCGGCACTGATCCCCCTCTTCGTCATCGAGGGGCTCAAGCAGGGGCCGAGCCTGTCGGGGTGGGCCTTCCTCGTCGCCGCAG
>CAZLZC010000136.1:3290-5972 GCA_964563825.1 uncultured Actinomyces sp. | reverse complement strand
CGCACGATGCGACTCACCGTGCCCCGGGTGGAGTCGCTCTTGCCGTAGACGACGCTGGATGTCTCCAGGCCGATATCGCGTGCACGATCGAGCGCGGCATCCATGAGGGGTTGCTGGTCCCTCGGGCCGACCACCACGATGCGCACCGCGCCGCGATCCTTGGCCAAGGTGGCCAGCATCGCGCCGGCCAGTGGCTCCGCCGGGACCACCCGGGCGAGAACGCCGGTGAGCAGTCCACTGGCGGTCGCGGGCGAGACGAGGGTGCGTCCCTCGATTGCCGGCAGGTTGTCCAGGACCAGGGTCGACGACAGTGGTCCGACAATCGCCTGCGCGCCACTCAGGCGCGCCATCGTGCGGGCGAAGATCCCCGAGCCCTGGCCGCCGGAATTCTGCGGAGCCAGCACGATCGGCGAGCCGAGGACACCGCCGGCGGCATTCGCGTCCTCCACCGCGAGGCGCACGGCTGCCTGCGTCGCCGGGCCGTAGGCCTTGAGGGATCCCGTGTCCGGCAGCGCCGTGCCCAGCGTCAGCACCGTCACCTTGCGGGGTGCCGACGAGAAGACAGGAGGCTGGATCGCAGCGGCACGCGGGCTCACCTGCGTGCCGATCGCCGTGTCGTGCGCGGGTTGTGCAGCCGCTACCGGCATGACCAGCGCAGCGGCGAGAGCACCCGCGGCGAGGACGACGTAGCGACGCATGAGTCGATGCTAGGTCCCCCGCTCGCGTGAAGGGCGGGCGGACGGGTGCGGGGGCATGCCGCAGTGTTGAATGCAGCCGTGGACACCCTGCGCATCGGCGTCATCGGCACCGGCAACATCGGCACCTCGCATGCCCGCTCCCTCGCCCGCGAGGTGTCGGGCGCGCAGGTGGCATGGCTCTACGACGCCGACAGGGCCCGAGCGGTCGCACTGGGAGATGAACTCGGGGCAAACGTCGCCCCCAACGTCGAGCAACTCATCGCGTCGAGCGATGCGGTCGTGATCGCCTCACCCGATGCCCTGCACGCCGAGCAGGCCCTCATCTGCCTTGACGCACAGCGCCCCACCCTGTGCGAGAAGCCGCTGGCACCCACGGTGGCCGCGGCCCGATCGGTTGTCGACGCCGAGGTGGATCTGGGCCAGCGACTGATCTCACTGGGCTTCATGCGGCGATTCGACCCCGGCTATATCGCACTCAAGGAGTCGATGGCATCGGTCGGGCAGGCGCTGATCGTCCACAACGCGCATCGCAATTCCTTCGCACCCTACGGGCTGACGACCGCAGGCACGCTGACCAACTCCGCGATCCACGAGATCGACATCAACCGCTGGCTGCTCGACGACGACTACGCGACCGTCCAGGTGGTGGCGGGAAGGCCCGGGCCCCGCACGCCCGATGGCGAACTCGACCCGATCCTCATGCTCCTCACCACGCGCGGCGGCGTGCTCGTGGAGGTTGAGGCCTTTGTCAACGCCGCGTACGGCTACGAGGTGCGCTGCGAGGTCGTCGGCAGCGAAGGCACGGTGGAGATGGGGGACGGCGCATTCCTCACGCGCCGAGCCGAGCGATCGGTCGGGCATGATCTGCCCGAACTCTGGCTCGGCCGCTTCGAGGATGCCTACCGCCGACAGTTGCAGGCCTGGGTCGATGCCACGCACGCCGGGCGCACGAGCGGGGCAACCGCATGGGACGGTTTCCTCGCCACCATCACAGCCAACGCCGCGGTCGACTCGATCACCGAGGGCCCGCAGTCGATCGACCTGCCCCCACGGCCCGCCCTCTATGCGTGAGGGCGGCTGCGCCTAGCGAATAGGTGTGAGCTGCTGCTCTGCCTCAGGCACGGTCATGGCACCGGTCATGATCGCCACGACGTCCTGCATCTGGTGCGACTGCGGGGTGACCACCGCGGCGCGACGCCCGAGGCGCTGCACGTGGATGCGGTCAGCGACATCGAAGACCTGGGGCATGTTGTGCGAGATCAGGATGATGCTCATCCCGCGATCCCGCAGGTCCTTGATGAGCTGGAGCACGCGGGCCGACTCGTTGACGCCGAGTGCAGCAGTGGGCTCGTCAAGGATGACCACCTGTGAACCGAAGGCTCCTGCGCGTGCCACCGCGACCGCCTGACGCTGCCCACCGGAGAGGGTCTCGACCGGCTGCGTGATGCTCTGCACGGTGAGTACGCCGAGCTCGTTGAGGCTCTGGGTCGCCTTCTTGCGCATGCCCTTCTTGTCGAGACTGCGGAAGACCTTGCCCAGGAAGCCCTTCTTGCGCTCTTCGCGGCCGAGATAGAGGTTCTCGGAGATGTCGAGAGCAGGGGCGACCGCGAGGGTCTGGTAGACCGTCTCGACACCGTGCGTGCGAGCGTCGTTGGTGGACTTGAAGGCCACGCGGTTGCCGCTGACGAACATCTCACCGGAATCCGGCAAGAGGGCGCCGGACAGGCACTTGATGAGCGTGGACTTGCCGGCACCGTTGTCGCCGACGACCGCGCACACCTCACCGGGGTAGAGCTCGAAGTTGCAGTCGGCGAGGCCGACGACGCGGCCGAAGGACTTGTTGAGGTCCTTTGCCTGGACGATCGGCTGGGCTGTGGTCGTAGCGGTCATGCCTTCACCTTCCGGATCCACTGGTCGACAGCAACGGCGACGATGACGAGGACGCCGATCGCGAGCACGCGATAGGCCTGGTCGAGTCCGGCCA
>CAZLZC010000136.1:0-3190 GCA_964563825.1 uncultured Actinomyces sp. | reverse complement strand
GCGGCCGCGGGGTCATCACCCACGGCGTAGACGTGAGTGCCCCATGCCGTGCCACGCAGCGCGTAGGCGAAGATCCCGTAGAGGGCGAGCATCACCACGAGGCCGAGGGTGAAGGTGAACGGCCCGATCTGGAAGCCCGTGCCGAGCAGCCCCATGAAGTCGGGCATCTCCTTGCCCTGGATGGTGCGCGCCTTGAACAGGATCAGCGTGAGGGCCGTGAAGATGCTCAGAGTGCCCAGGGTCACGATGAACGGTGGCAGGTTGAATCGCACGATGAGGAAGCCGTTGAGGCTGCTTGCCAAAGTCGAGACCAGGATTCCAACGAAGACAGCGACGGCGGGATTCTGCCCGGCCATGAAGGTGACGTTGGATGCGGTCGTGTAGACCGCCAGGTTGGCCATGAACATCTGGCCGAAGACCATGATGGCGCCGATGCTCAGGTCGATACCGGCGGTGAGGATCACGATGGTCTGCGCGATGGCCAGGGTGCCGACGATGACCGTCTGCTGCAGGACCAGGGACAGCGTGCCCGGCTTGATGAAGTTGTCGAGATCACCGACGCCGAGGAAGCCAAGTCCTACAAAGATGATCATCAGGATGGCCAGCACCACGAGCGGGCTGACCCACGGGTAGCGATGCAGGGTCGCCTGGACCTTCTGCATCGGGGTCGCCTTGCCGGCGAACTCCTCGACGGCCGTCGTGGGAGCCGATGAACTCACGTCAACCTCCAGGCATGGAGCGGGTGGGGGGAACACTAGCGGAGGAGAGACAGTGCGGGGCGGCCTTCGTAAAGAAGGCCGCCCCGCACCCGACTACCTAGGAATCGATCAGCCCCAGGCGTTGTCGATGCACTGCTGAGCGGTCCACTGCTCGGCAGCCGTGACGGTGTCCTGCGGATCCTCGGTGCAGAGCTTCACACCGGTATCGAAGAACTCGCCGTTGGCCGAGGTGGACGCCGGCGGCGCGCCACCGGCAGCGATGGCCGCAATGGCCTCGACGCCGAGGCTCGCCATGAGGAGCGGGTACTGCTGCGACGTGGCCTGGATCTCGCCAGCCTTCACAGCCTCGACACCCGCGAGACCACCGTCGACCGACACGATGACAACGTCCGTGCCGATGGTCTTGCCGGCGGCCTTGAGGGCCTCAGCAGCACCGAAGGCGGTGGGCTCGTTGATCGTGTAAACGACGTTGATGTCGGGGTTAGCAGCGAGGCACTTCTCCATGCCCGCGCGGCCACCCTCCTGGTTGGCGCCGGTCGCCTCAAGGCAGACCCACTCGTAGTCGCCACCGGCACCGGTGGTGTACTGGCCGGACTCAGCCTCGTCACCCATGACCGTGAGGTCAGCGATGTCGATGCCCATGCCCTTGAGGAAGCCGTTGTCACGGCAGTAGTCGACGGACACCATGCGGTCGTTGAAGATGACCAGACGCGCGATGGTGGCCTTCTCGCCGTTGAGCCAGCCAGCGGTCCACTGACCGATGGCCTCACCCGCGAGGCAGTTGTCCGTCGCGAAGGTGATGTCGACCGTGTCCGGGGGATCGGTCGGGGTGTCGAGAGCAATGACGTAGAGGCCCGCGGCGCGCGCCTTCTCGATCGCGGCGTTGACGTTGGTCGAGATGGGCGTGATCAGGATGCCCGCGTCACCGCGTGCGATGGCCTGCTCGATGAGATCGATCTGGCCCTGATCGTCGCCCTCTGCCTTGCCGGAGCCGACGGTGAGCTCGACGCCCTGAGCTGCAGCAGCCTCCTTCGCGCCCTCCTGCATGGCGACGAAGAACGGGTTGGTCGAGTCCTTGGTGATCAGCGTCACCTTGACGGGCTCGCCGGGAGCCGGAGCTGCCGAGGTCTCCGCTGCTGCGGAGGAGGACTCGGGAGCAGCCGAGCTGGACGAGCCGCTGTCACTGGAGCCACCGCAAGCGGCAAGGCCCAGTGCCAGCACGCCGGCGGAGGCCACGAAGGCCATCCGGCGACCTGTGAATGCACGTGCCATGAAGAAACTCCTCTTCATTGGGGGTCGGGTGACCCCGGGGGTCTACGCAACCTGTCGCGATGTGCCTCGAAGCGCAAGACGGGCATGCCGCCTGTTACGCAATCGTTCCGAGGACGAGACCTTGACAACGTTGTCGTGAAGGCTTTCTATGGCCTGCGTCACACCTACGTCAAGGTCTTTCCGGGGAGGATGAGCGTCCGTTATGGGTTCGTTACCGGGTGCCCCTATGGCTCCTACGGGCGGCCCCCCGGTCGGGGGACCGATCGGTCGACGACGCCCGACCCTCCGCGACGTGGCCGCCCTGGCCGGCGTCAGCTTCAAGACCGTCTCTCGCGTGGTCAACGGCGAGTCCGGAGTCTCCCCCGCTGTCGCCGACCGGGTCCGAGAGGCAGCCGATCAACTCGGCTACCGGCCCAACGCCGCGGCCACCGCACTTCGCCGTTCGGACCATCGCACCGCGACCTTCGGTGTACTCCTCGAAGACGCCGGCAACCCCTTCTTCGCCGCCCTTCTCCGCGGGATCGAGGAGGTCGCGCGCGGCAAAGGGGTCGCGGTGTTCACGTCGAGCACCGACCTCGACGTCGACCGTGAGCGCGATATGACCGCGGCATTCGCCGCACGGCAGGTCGATGCGCTCATCACCGCGCCGACGGAGTCCGATGCGCAGCACCTGATGCGCGCGTTGGACGAGGGCTCGCGGGTCGTCCTGGTCGACCGCACGATCGATGGCATCGATGTCCCCGCTGTGCTGGTCGACAACCAGGCGGGAGCTCGGGCGGGAGTGGAGCACCTCATCTCGCAGGGCCACCGCCGCATCGGCTACATCGGACGCGACCCCTCCATCTACACGTCCCGGGGGCGCTACGCCGGGTACGTCGAGGCGCTGACGGCCGCGGGCATCGAGATCGACCCCGCGCTCGTACGTCGGGAAGGCGCGACCCGGTCCTCCGCCCATCTTCAGGTAGAGGAACTGCTCGATCTGGCCGAGCCGCCGACGGCGCTCTTCACGGCCCAGGACCTCATCACGATGACGGCGGTGTCGGCGCTCCAGCGGCGAGGGCTGGCGGAGCGAGTGGCCCTCGTGGGATTCGACGACTTCGAGCTCGCCGACCTCCTGCAGCCCGGCGTGACCGTGATTGCGCAGGATCCGCGGCGCATGGGCGCCCTCGCCGCTGAACTCGCGCTGGATCCCGAGGGGA
>CAZLZC010000135.1:3291-6003 GCA_964563825.1 uncultured Actinomyces sp. | reverse complement strand
GGCTACGACGCGCTCGACGTCATCCCTCCGCCGACCGTGGCGGTGCTTGTGCTCGGCGACGAGCTACTCGAGCGAGGCCTGCCCCGGCCCGGTCGCGTGCGCGATGCCCTGAGCCCCCTGGTGCCGCCATGGCTCGCAGACCTTGGCGCGCGCGCCAATCCCCCCATCCGCGTCCCCGACACGAGGCAAGCCCTGCTCGATGAGATCGAGGACTCCACCGCAGACGCCATCGTGACCACGGGCTCCACAGCATCAGGCCCGGTCGACTTCGTGCACGACGTATTGGATCAACTCGGTGCACGGTGGATCGTCGACGGCGTCGAGGTGCGTCCCGGGCATCCCATGCTGCTCGCCGTGCTCCCCGACGGGCGCCCGTTCGTGGGTCTGCCGGGCAATCCCCTCGCTGCAGTGAGCGGGCTGGTCACCCTGGCCGCGCCCGTCATCGCATCCCTGCGCGGGGTGCCGCTTGACGACGACGAGGTCATCCTCGGTGTCGATGTCACGAGCCACCCCAGGGACACCCGGATCATCCCTGTTGTCATCGAGGAGGGCCGCGCCCGACCGCTGCGATTCGACGGGCCCGCGATGCTGCGCAGTCTCGCTCTCGCGGATGCGCTCGTGGCGATCCCGCCATCCGGAGGGCTCGCCGGAAGTGCCGTGCCCCTGCTCCCCGTCCCCGTCGTCCGCTAGCGTCAGCAGACGTGGCCGACAAGAAGCGTCAGCGCACCGCCGCTGTCGATGAGGATCCCGAGGCCCTCACCGCCCGGATCCTGCTTCCGAGCAAGCCGTGGAGCCCCACCCGCAACATCATCGTCCGAGTCCTGATCGCGGTGGGCGCATTGATCGTCGCCGCGGTGATCGTCTACGCCGAGGGTGACTGCTACGCCGACAGGGGAGAGGTCGGCGGCATCACCTGGGTGGACGCCTTCTACTACGCGACCGTCAGTCTCTCGACAACCGGCTACGGCGACATCGTCCCGGTGTGCGAGTCGGCACGTGTCGTGAACATCCTGGTGATCACTCCCCTGCGCTTCATCTTCCTCATCGTGCTCGTGGGCACGACCATCGAGGTACTCACTCGCAAGACACGAGACGAGATCCGCACGAACCGCTGGAGGCAGCGCGTGGAAGACCACACCGTCATCATCGGTTTCGGCGTCAAGGGCCGTTCGGCAGCGCGCATGCTGCTCGACAGTGGCATGTCGCCGCTCTCCATCGTCGTGGTGAGCATGGACAAGACCGCCGTACAGGATGCCAACCGCATGGGCCTCGCAGGAGTTCTGGGCGACGCTCGACGCGAAGATGTCCTTCGCGATGCCGCGACCGAGCGTGCATCCAAGATCATCGTGGCGACCGACGAGGACGACACGTCCGTCCTCGTCACGCTCACTGCGCGACGCCTCGCACCCAAGGCCGAGATCGTCGCGGCCGCCCGCGAGGCGGCGAACGCACAGATCCTGCGCCAATCGGGAGCGAGCAGTGTGATCCCGACCGCGGAATCCGCGGGCCATCTCATGGCACTGTCCCTGATTTCTCCTGTCGCGGGCACGCTCATGGAAGACCTCCTCGACTCGGGGCGCGGACTCGAGGTGGTGCAGCGCGTCATCACGAAGGAAGAACTCGGCATCTCACCCGCCGAGGTCGATGCCTCTGGCGAGATCGTGCTCGCGGTCATCCGCGACGACGTCGTGCACCGCTTCGACACGAGCGACATTCGCATCCTGCAGAAGGGCGATCAGCTCGTCGTCATCCGCCACTCGGAGGGCAACGGCTACCACGTCACACCGCCGCCGGCCTCCTGAGATGCACGCGATCGTCCTCACGTCACCGGGAGATGCGGACGTGCTCTCCTGGCAGCAGGTACCCGACCCCGTAGCCGGCCCGGGCGAAGTGATCGTCGAGGTCGCCGCGGCCGCGGTGAACCGAGCGGACATCCTTCAGCGTCAGGGGCTCTATCCGCCACCGCCCGGCGCACCCGAGTGGCTCGGCCTGGAGTGCTCCGGAACCGTCGCGGAGCTAGGCGCCGGGGTCACCTCGCTCTCCGTCGGTGACGAGGTGTGCTGCCTGCTCTCCGGAGGCGGGTACGCCGAGCGGGTCGCCGTGCCCGTCGGCCAGACCTTGCCCATCCCCGCGGGGGTGGACCTCATCACCGCGGCCGGGTTGCCCGAGGTCGCCTGCACGGTGTGGTCCAACCTCGTGATGACCGCGCACCTGCAGCGCGGCGACTGGCTACTCGTGCACGGTGGCGGCAGCGGCATTGGCACCATGTCGATCCAGGTGGCACGCGCACTCGGAGCCCGCGTCGCGGTCACCGCGGGATCCGCGCAGAAGCTCGCCCGCTGCGAGGAACTCGGGGCCGAGGTGCTTATCAACTATCGCGAGCAAGACTTCGCCGACGTCATTGCCGCTGAGACAGGCGGTCGCGGAGTCGACGTCATCCTCGACAACATGGCCGCGAAATACCTCGAGCGAAACATCGCCTGCCTCGCACCCGGCGGACGGCTCGTCGTCATCGGCATGCAGGGCGGGGTCAAGGCCGAGATCGACCTGGGGGTGCTCCTGCGCCGCAATGGCACACTGCATGCGACCACCCTGCGCGGTCGCACGGCCGATCAGAAGGCCGAGATCTGCGCTCAGGTCGAGCGTCACGTGTGGCCGTGGATCGCCGCAGGCATCGTGAAGCCCGTCATCGACCGCGTCGTCCCCATCACC
>CAZLZC010000135.1:1877-3191 GCA_964563825.1 uncultured Actinomyces sp. | reverse complement strand
CGTGCTCAGCGAGCACGGCGTCGATGAGGTCAGCGACACCTTCCTCGTCATTGCTCGGCAACACGTGCGTCGCGATGTCGAGCACTGCCGGGTGCGCATTCGCCATGGCATATGACGTGCCAGCCCAGGCCAGCATGGGCAGATCATTGGGGCCGTCCCCCGCAGCCACGACATGCAGGGCTCCGTGGCCCTCAGCCGCAGCGACGCGTGCCAGTGTCGTCGCCTTCGTCACCCCGGCGGCGCTCAGCTCGATCAGCGAATCGCCGTAGCCGGAGTGGGTGACCTCAGCCAGATCGCCGATGGCGCGGAGACCACGCGCGTAGAGCTCCTCGGGATCCATGGGCTCACCCTGTCCCGGGCGCGCAAGGATCTTGACGACATCGCCAGCGGCCACGAGCTCCTCGATCGGTCCCACGTACGTCTGTGGTGGCACCGGCCACCTCGGGGTGTAGCCGTCGGCCAGGGCGAACTCAGTGGCGTCGGCAAGGGTCGCATCGAGTGCGTCGTACGACGCGCCCCCGGTCGGCGCAAGGCGCCCACCGGGTCGTGCGCGCTCGACAGCGAAGACCATGCCCGACACCTCCCGGCGCAGGCGATCCACCGCCTCCAGGGCATCGTCGCCACTCATCGGGAAGACCTCGGTGACATGCCCATCCGCGAGGTCGAGCACCACTGCGCCATTGGCCGCGATACCCACACCCCGATGCCCGGTCATCTCGACAATCGGCGAGATCCACCGCGGCGGGCGCCCGGTGACGATGATGAGGTCGAGGTCGCTCTCGGAGAGCCGGTCGAGGATCTCGCGTGTCCGCCGTCCCACCGAGCCATCCGAGAGCAGCAGGGTGCCGTCGAGGTCGGATGCCACGAGCCGGACCCCAGGGGGTACTGGGACGACGTACTGACCTGCGGGATTCACAAGCGCCATGCTGTCAGGTCGGGTACCGTCCCATTTCCCGGGATGTCCGGGTCTGACCCCCGTGGGGATCGTGCGTCCCCGCGATTCAGTGCGGAAGGCGGAGCCATGGACGACACCGTGCAGCAGCACAAGTACGTGCTCAGCGAAGATCAGATGCCCACGACCTGGTACAACCTCATCGCGGACCTGCCTGCTCCGCCGCCGCCACCGCTGCACCCCGGGCGCATGGATCCGGTCGGCCCTGACGATCTGCTGCCCCTCTTCCCGATCGACCTCATCATGCAGGAGGTCACCGGAGAGAGGTACGTCGAGATTCCCGGTGGTGTCCTCGATGTGTATCGCCAGTGGAGGCCGTCGCCGCTCTTCCGCGCGCATCGCCTGGAGAAGCTGCTCGGCAC
>CAZLZC010000135.1:0-1777 GCA_964563825.1 uncultured Actinomyces sp. | reverse complement strand
ATCGTGCCCGCACCCGAGCCGACCCATGCGATCGCGCAGGCGATCCGTCTGGCAGAGCAGGCCAAGGAGACGGGCGAGGAGACCGTCATCCTCACGGCGCTGTGCGGTCACGGGCACTTCGACCTCGCGGCGTACGAGTCCTACCTCGCTGGATCCATGGTCGATGAGTCGCTCTCAGACGAGCGCTTCGCGCCGGCGCTCAGCAACCTGCCGACAGTCCCCGCCTGATCCATTCGCTGAGTGGCGGGTTGTCGCCGGCCGTGTCGGCTGCGACAACCTGCCACTCAACGCGTGAGGGGCACGCTCCAGCGTGCGATGACGCGGTCGAGTTCGGTGGTCGTCCCGTCGATCGTGAGTGCGCCCGAGACGCGGACCGTGCCTGGCGTAGACCGCTCGGGTGGAGTGAAGGTGACGACGGGGTCGGACCAGGTCGTTGAGCCCGATGTCACGTCGAGCCAACTGTCAATGGTCGTCTGCTCCGGAGAAACGAAGGCCGACTCGACGACTTCACCTGTTTCATCGATCGCCTGCACCACCGCCTGCTCATTGCGGTCACCGGTCACGAGCACGCGCACGGTGATCTCCCCCACGGCGGCCTGAAGATCGAGGACGCCGTGAGCCCCGTCGAGGGTGAGCGACACGGGGCCGTAGGACTCCACAGTCTCCGGCGCAGACCCGATCGGGCGGATATCCAGCACGAGAGTTCCATCGGCCCGCACATTGGCCCGCTGCACGGTGAAGGCAAGGCTCCCGCCTGCGAAGCTGAGCAGCCCGTTAGGTCGCGGGTTGGGCAGCACTGCGGTCGTCCCGTCGTCGGCGGGGCGCCAGCCCAGCGTGAACATGGCCTGCTCGGTCGACATCGTCCCCGCGAGTTTCTGGGGGGGCGAGGTGAACCACGATGCGACATTGCCCGTACGCGCCAGGGTCAGACGTATGGGCTGGCCACCCGAGACCAGTGCCGCATCCTCTGCCTGCTGGACGACCAGTAGCCGCCCGCGTGAGGTCCCCGGCACCAGAGGCGGCGGCGTGGGTGCGGGGATGGGCGTAGCAGTCGGGCTCGGAGCGGGGGATGCACTTGATGACGTCGGGCTGGGCGCAGGCGCGGATGAGGAGGAATCCGCATCGCCCCCGCCGGTGCAGGCCGCGAGCAAAGCAGCCCCCGCGACAAGGACGGCAACGCCGCGCACGCGCGACGCCGGGGTCATGGCAACTCGAGGACGTCTCGCCCGAGGTAGGGGCGCAAGGCCTGGGGCACGACGATCGAGCCGTCCGCCCTCTGGTGGTTCTCCAGGATCGCCACGATGATGCGCGGCATCGCGCACAGGGTGCCGTTGAGGGTGGCGACCGGCTGCACGTCATCACCCGAGCGCATGCGGATACCGAGGCGGCGAGCCTGGAACTGTGTCGTGTTGGAGGTCGACGTCACCTCGCGATAGGTGCCCTGCGTGGGGATCCATGCCTCGATGTCGAACTTGCGAGCGGCGCTGGAGCCCAGGTCGCCCGTGGCGACATCGATTACCCGGTAGGGAATCTCCAGGGCATCCATGAAGTCCCGCTCCCACTGCAGGATGCGCTCGTGCTCGGCCTCAGCGTCAGCCGGATCGCAGAAGACGAACATCTCGACCTTGTCGAACTGATGGACGCGGATGATGCCGCGCGTGTCCTTGCCGTAGGAGCCGGCCTCACGCCGGAAGCAGGAGGACCAGCCGACGTAGCGCTTGGGCAGGGCGCTGGCGGGCATGATCTCGTCGCTGTGCATACCGGCCAGGGGCACTTC
>CAZLZC010000134.1:0-6054 GCA_964563825.1 uncultured Actinomyces sp. | reverse complement strand
GCGGTCGCGTCATCGAGTGCGGTCATGCCTGAGCGGCTGCCTCGGCCGCCTGCGCGGCGGCCTGCTTGGCGCGGTGCGCCGCGATCCAGGTCGCACCCCACTCGTCATTGCCCATCATGAGATCCGCGCCCTTGACTGCCGTGACGATCTGCGGGGTACGCGAGTCCATGATCGCGCTGGTGAGGCCAGCCTTCATCGCCATGGGCAGGAAGACGGCGTTGAGCGTGTGGCGATCGGGCATCCCGAAGGACACATTGGACGCACCAAGCGTGGTGTTGACGCCGATCTCGGTGGAGATGAGGTGGATGGCCTCCATGGTCTTCATCGCGAGCGTGTGATCAGCTCCGATGGGCATGGCCAGCGGATCGACGACGATGTCCTCGATCGGGATGCCGTATTCGTCGGTCGCAATGCCCACGAGCTGCTTGGCGAGCTCGAGGCGACGGTGCGGATCCTCCGGAATGGCCTCCTCGTCATTGGGCAGCGCGATCACGGCCGCGCCGTAGCGCTTGACCAGCGGCAGGATGAGCTCGATGCGATCGCGCTCCATCGTGACGGAGTTGACCAGTGCCTTGCCCTCGTAGGCCGCGAGGCCGGACTCGAGTGCCTCGACGATGGAGGAGTCGATGCACAGGGGCACATCGGTCAGGGACTGCACGAGTCGCACAGCATCGCCAAGGAGCTTGACCTCATCGATCAGGGGCGCGCCCATGTTGACGTCGAGCATCATTGCGCCGCCAGCGATCTGCTGGGCGACGTCGATCTCCACGGCGGAGAGGTCTTCGACGCGCAACTGCTCCTGGAACTTCTTGCGTCCGGTCGGGTTGATGCGCTCGCCGATGATGCAGAAGGGCTGGTCCGGGCCGATGGTGACGGTCGACGTCGCGGAGCGGAGGACGGTGTGCATGGAACTCCTATACCGAGGTGGTGCCGGAGGCGGATGCCACCGGGTCGGACGCGAATGCCGGGCCGATGCCCAGATCCCGCACGAGTCGCTCGAGTGAGCCGTCGTGGCGGAAGTCGGTGAGGTGAATGCCGGAGACGCCGGGTAGAGAGAGCGCGTGGCGACTCAACTCGAGGGTGAGTTGGTAGGACTCCTCCGCGATGGCGTCCTTGTCGCCTGCTCCGGCGACGCGGGCGATCATCTCCGCGGGGATGGAGATGCCGGGTACGGACTCGTCCATGAAGGACAGCGCCTTGGCCGACTTGGTGAGCACCACCGTGGGGATGAGTGCCGTCGTGCGCGTGACGCCGTGCTCGACACAGCCCGCCACGAAGTTCTCAAGACGCTCGGGGTAGTAGCCGATCTGCAACTGCAGGAAACGCGCCCCGGCCTCGGCCTTCTTGAGCGCACGCATGACGCGGTAGTCCAGCGGGGGAGCGAAGGGGTTCTCCACAGCGCCGACGAAGAGCTCGGGGGGCTGCTTGATGGCGCGACCGGAGAGGTAGTGGCCTTCGGCCAGACCGCTCGCGACCTTCACGAGTTGGGTGCTGTCGAGGTCGAAGACGCGCCGCGCCTCCGGCTCGTCGCCCGCGGTGACGTCATCACCCGTGAGGCAGGCGATGTTCTGAATACCGAAGAGGCTGGCGCCGATGATGTCGGCCTGCATGGCGATGCGGTTCTTGTCGCGGCACACCACCTGCATGATCGGCTCGAGCCCGAACTGCGACATCGCGATGGCGATCGAGGTATTGGACGCGTGGGCGTGTGCGGCGGGGTTGTCGGTCGCGTTCACCGCGTCGACGAAGGGCCGCAGTTCATCTGCGGCCTTCTCGACGGCGGCGAGGCCACCACCGTCGATGCTGGGGAATTCGGCGGTCACGACGGGGCGATTGCCCTCCGCGAGGAGGGTGGCGAGACGGCTCATGAGTGGAAGCCCTCCGGGAGCGTCGTCGGCTCGTCGACCTCGACCATGCTGGCGCCGGGCACGGCGGAGTGACGCTCGCGTGCGGCACCATCCCAGCCGGCCGGCGTACGCCGATCCCGACCATTGATGAGGTTGATCCACGACGAGGTGCCCTGGAGACGGTTGTCGACCGGCGGGCGCAACTCGTTGAACTCCTCTTCCCAGTGGTGCGGGTTGAGTGGGGAGTGCGAGCGCTCCTCGGCCTTGACCCACACGCAGCGCATCTCTGGCTTGACCTCGCAGTGGCCGTCCTCGCGCACCCCACCGCAGGGGCCATTGCGCAGCGTCTTGGGGCAGGTCATCGGGCACGTCATGCCGGTCGAGTGCAGGACGCACTGGCCGCACATGCGGCAGTCCCACACGGGCTTCTTGACCGCGTGCTCGAGCAGGGGAAGCAGCTTGGGCACTAGCGGGCCGCTCGCCTCGCGGTGACGAACTCCTTGGCGCGGCGCACCGCGGTGGCGGCGTCTGCGGCGTAGCCGTCTGCCCCGCAGACATCGGCGTACTCCTGGGTGACGGGCGCGCCGCCGACCATGATGACGACCTTGTCGCGCAGGCCGGCCTTCTCGATGGCGTTGATGTTGGCCTTGAACATCGGCATGGTCGTGGTGAGGAATGCGGACATGCCCACGATGTCGGGCTGATGCTCCTCGATCGCGGCGACGAACTTCTCCGGCGGCACCTGCACGCCGAGATCGATCACGGTGAAGCCCGCACCCTCGAGCATGATGTTGACGAGGTTCTTGCCGATGTCGTGGACGTCGCCCTTGACGGTGCCCATGAGGAAGGTGCCCACGCTCTCGACGCCGGTCTGCGCGAGCAGCGGGCGCAGCAGATCGAGTGCCCCGGCCATCGCCTTGCCCGCGATGAGCATCTCGGGCACGAACCAGTCACCGCGCTCGAAGCGAGCGCCCACCTCCTCGAGCGAGGGAATGAGTGCCTCGAAGAGCATGCGCTCGGGCGGCAGGCCGCTGTCGATGCCGGTCTGGGTGAGTTCCAGCACCGCGGGCTTGTTGCCCACCATGGTCTCGTCGTAGAGGCCCTTCAGGATCTCGTCCGGAGTCATGCCGCTCCTGCCTTTCGTGCGGTGGGTGTGGGGATCTTCGTGCGAAGGGGACGGAGAGCCACGGCGATCGCGTCCGCCGTGGCGCGCACGGCCTGGGCGACGGCGGGGATCTCACTGGCGGTGAGGCGCACGCTCGGGCCGGACACTGAGACGGCGGCGACCACGGTGCCGTCGGTCGATCGGATGGGGGCCGCGACCGCGACGAGCCCGGGCTCGAGCTCGGAATCCACGATCGCCACGCCGTCGCGTCGTACACGGTCCAGGGCTTCGGCGAGCTCCGCGCGCGAGGTGATCGTGCGCTCGGTGATGCGCGGAAGGCGCCCGGAGGGCAGTGGCGTGCCGTGAGCGAGGAAGACCCGGCCGAGCGCACTGCAGTGAAAGGGCACGGGACGATCGAGCCAGTTGACGGCACCGAGGAGGTAGGTCGAGTCCACCTGTGCAATCTGGCGAACCTCTCCTGCGAGCGGGATGGCCAGGTTGACGGTCTCGCCCGTGTCCTCGCCCAGTGCGTCGAGATAGGGCTGCGCGATGCGGACGAGATCGTCCTCGGGCCGCACGGACAGCGCGTAGTCGGTGATCGCGGCACCGGGCTGCCATGCGCCGGAGGCCGTGCGCTGGAGGAGGCCGTTGCGCTCGAGGCTGGTGGTCAGTCGCGACAGCGTGCTCTTAGGGAGCCCGGTGCGCGCGACGAGGTCGGCGAAGGTCACGGGGTCGGTCGAGCCGAGGACGGCCGTGAGCACCGCGGCGGCGCGATCCACCGCCTGCGTGCCGACCGGTCCGGCCATGTGCCGATCCCTCCCTGCGGCCCTTGCGGGCCGAATGAAAGTTCCACAATATGGAACCGCACTTCCAAAAGTGGAGTGTAGGATCCCGTCACCAACCGGTCAAGGCCTACCCGGCCACGGCGAATCGGGAGAGTCGATGTTCGAGAACACCCTGCCGCGCTACGAGATCCTCTCCGAGGAATCCATGGCGGTCCTAGACAAGGGCTGGCGCCGCATCGTCTCGGAGCTCGGCATCGAGTTCATGATGCCCGAGGCCGTCGAGCTCTTCAAGGCCGCCGGCATGCGCACCGATGGCGACAAGGTCTTCTTCGATCCCGACTTCGTGCTCGAGCAGGTCGCCAAGGCCCCGCGTGAGTTCGACATCCAGGCGCGCAATCCCGCCAACACTGTGCACATCGGTGGCAACTCGATGGTCTTCTCGAGCGTCTACGGTCCTCCCTTCGTGCGCCAGGGCGACGTGCGTCGCGACGCGATGATGGATGACTACCGCAACTTCGCGAAGCTCGCGCAGTCCTTCTCCGCCATGGACAGCGTGGGCGGTGTCGTCTGCGAGCCCAGCGATGCTCCACTGGATTCGCGCCACCTCGACATGCTCTACGCCGCCATGACCCTGACGGACAAGATCTACATGGGCAATGTCGTCAGCGGCACACGTGCCCTCGACACCATCCGCATGAGCGAGATCCTCTTCGGAAGCCGTGAGTCCATCGAGAAGACTCCGGTGTGCATCTCGCTCGTCAACTGCAACTCGCCCCTGCGCTGGGACGACCGCATGCTCGAGGCGCAGTTCGAGTACGCCAAGGCGATGCAGCCGGTCATCCTCACGCCCTTCCTTCTCATGGGGGCGATGTCGCCCGTCTCCATCCCGGCGACCCTGGCGCAGCAGATGGCGGAGACGCTCACCGGCATCGCGCTCACGCAGCTGATCCGTCCAGGTGCGCCCGTTGTCTTCGGCAGCTTCCTCTCCAACATCGACATGCAGTCGGGCTCGCCCCAGTTCGGCACGCCGGAGTCCGCGATCGGACTGCTGTGCACGGGTCAGATCGCCCGCCACTTCGGGTTGCCCTTCCGCACGGGCGGTGGCCTCAACTCCTCCCAGACGCCCGATGGGCAGGCGATCTTCGAGTCGCTCATGACGATGCTTCCGACCTTCCTCGCCGGCACCAACTTCGTCATGCACACGGCTGGCTGGCTCGAGGGCGGCCTGGTGGCCAGCTACGAGAAGTACGTCATCGACGTACAGATCCTCGAGTCCCTGCAGCGTGAGTTCACTCCGGTGGACTTCAGTGAGGAGGAGCTCGCCTTCGGTGCTCACGAGGAGGTCGGCGCGGGCGGTCACTTCCTCGGCGCCGAGCACACGATGGAGCGCTTCCGCACCTGCTTCTACCGGCCCTTCCTGTGGAACTCCGACAATTACGAGCGCTGGATGCGACTCGGTGGCAGGGACACCGTCGAGCGCGCGCGAGAGATCTACGAGAAGAAGCTGGAGGAGTACGAGCAGCCGCCGCTCGATGAGTCGATCCGCGCGGAGCTCGAGGAGTACGTCGTACGTCGCCGTGCCGAACTCGGCGACTGAGCCGCAGCCGATCGCCTAGGGTGTCGGGATGCCCAGGGGATACGACTACATCATCGTCGGCGGGGGTTCGGCAGGCTCGGCACTCGCAGCGCGATTGAGCGAGGACCCGTCGACCACCGTCCTCCTGCTCGAGGCAGGGCGCCCCGACTATCCCTTCGACGTCTACGTGCACATGCCCGCGGCCCTCACCTTCCCTATCGGCAATCCGCTCTACGACTGGATGTACGCCTCGCAGCCCGAGCCGTATATGAACGGCCGTCGGGTCAATCACGGCCGCGGCAAGATCCTCGGTGGGTCCAGCAGCATCAACGGCATGATCTTCCAGCGCGGCAACCCGCTGGACTACGAGCGCTGGGCCAGCGATCCCGGCATGGAGACCTGGGACTACGCCCACTGCCTGCCCTACTTCAAGAAGATGGAGGACTGCCGCGCTGGTGCGGACGAGTGGCGGGGCAAGGGCGGTCCGCTCATCCTCGAGCGCGGCGAGGCCAAGAACCCCCTCTTCGCAGCGTTCTTCGCCGCCGTCCAGGAAGCCGGTCACGAGCTCACCGCCGATGTCAACGGCTACAAGCAGGAGGGCTTCGCGGCGTTCGACCGCAATGTTCACAACGGCCGCCGCTACTCAGCCAGCAAGGCCTACCTGCGCCCCGCGATGTCGCGCCCCAACCTCACCGTCAAGACGCGGGCACATGTCACGCGCATCGTCACGGACTCTTCCAG
>CAZLZC010000133.1:0-6058 GCA_964563825.1 uncultured Actinomyces sp. | reverse complement strand
CACATCCGTGCGTGTCTTGGGTTGCACCACCGGTGGCGCGTAGACGGTGGGCGTGAGCGTGCTCGTCGCTGTCAACCCCAGCGCATCGGTCACTCGGTAGCGCACCGGGGTCTGCGGTCCCGGCACCGCATTCGGATCGGCCGTGAACCGCACCACACCCGCGAGACTGTCGTACTCATACGTGCCCTGGCCAGGCATGACCAACGTCGACCCTGAGATGCACGTGTCCGGAGACACCCCCGGCTGCAGCAGACACGTCGACCCATCCACCACCGGGTTCGTGCCCGCCGGGTTCACCCCCGGCGCCACCAGCGGTCCCGCCCCCGCCAGGGGCCTGAACGCCACCTGCTGCCCCCGCACAACGCTTGCCGTGTCCGGTGACGCCGACGGCCCCACCGGCGCCGTCACGGTGGGGGTGAACGTGCTCGAGATCGGCCGGCCCAACGAATCGGTCGTGCGATACGTCACCGGCGTCGCCGCACCGGAGAAGCTCGGCAGCGGGGTGAACCGCACCTGCCCGGCCACGATGTCGTAGGTGCCCTGCCCGGTGATGGTCACCGACGTCTGCGCGCACACCCCTGCATCATTGGGCCCGCACAACTTCAAGCCGGCCGCGTTGATCGGCGCCCCCGAGGTGTCATCAGCCAGCACATTCCTCGAGACCGGCGTGTTCCAATCCGTCGACGCTGTATCCGGCACGGCCGCGACCGGGGCCACTGTGATCGTCGGCGTCAACGTCGACGACCCGATCCGGCTGCCCGGAGTGGTGCTCACCGCCCCGCCGTTGCCGTAGTCGGTCACCCGCACGTCAAACGTGTTCGCCACCTGGTACATCACCGGCTGCGTCGCGGTCCCCGTGAACGCCGCATTACCCGTGAACGTCACGTCATTGCCCGAGATCGTGTAGACACCATCCGCCGTCGTCACCGACGTCTTGTCACAGGCCGGTGGCGCCTGACCCGCACCACACAACTTCAACGACCCCGCCAGCCACCCCGTATTGAGGACCTGGGTCAGCACATTGTTGGTCGAATCATCCGCCGGAACCGTCCCGAACGTATCGTCTGCAATTGGCGTGAAAGTCAGAGTCGATCCATACGGACCCGTTAACGCATTCGGGACTGTCTTCGGCGCGGGCTTGGGCAACTCAGTCACCCGAATCACCGCGCTCGACGTCTGCCCGTAGGAGTCGGATATCTGGTAACGCACATCCACATCCGTGCCCGGTGTGTCATCCGTTGGGGTGAACGTCACCGCACCACCGGCCACCGTGTAGACACCGGCCGGCGTCGTCACCGTCGTCGCGGTGCAGTTCGGAGGCGACTGACTCGACCCACACAACATCAGGCTCGACGCAACGATGGCCGCATCCCCCGCCTGGTCGTTGCCGGCCGGCGTGATCACCTGCACCGCCCCCGCTTCAGCCATCGACGAGTCATCCCGCGACACCGGCGCAGCAGGCACTCGCGCCGTGAGCACGCCCGTGTCGGTCTGCCCGATCGCGTCCGTCACCCGATACGACACCGGGTCGGGCTGGCCACTCCCCGATGCCCCGGTGCACGCCGCATCCGGCGTACCCACACCCGTGCACGCCGTGAAGGACACCACCTTCGTCACCGGATCCAGCCGATACACGCCGCCCGACACCACCACCGTGTCATCGGCATCGCAGGCACCCGACACCCACAGGCACACACTGGACAGCGCCGGGCCTCCCGAGGTGGACAGCCCACCTGACCCCATCAGCGGATCGAAAGACACCACCTGCCCGGGGGTCACCAACACCGTGTCATCCCCCGCCGCCGGCAAGCCGGGTGCAGCCACCGTGAAGGACAGCGATGCCGGATCCTTCAACCCCTGCGAATCCGTCACCGTGTACGTGATCGGCGTCACCACACCCGAAAACGTCGGTAGCGGATCGAACGTCACCGCACCCGTCGTCAGGTTCACCGTGAACGTGCCCTGAGCCGTCGTCACTGTCGTGTCATCACACGCCGGAGACACATCACCAGGACCACACAACCGCACACTCGACGCCACCAAAGACTGACCCGGATCCGCCGAATCATTGCCGAGCACGTTCACCGTCTGCGTCGCATCCCAACCACCCGAGGACGTGTCATCCGCCGCCACCGGCGGGCCAGGGATCCGCGGGGTCAACGTCGCCGACGCCCAATTGGTGCGTCCACCCGCAGTGAGCTGGTCCCGGATCACATACGTCACCGGTGTCTTCGCTCCGGTCGTGGAGTTGGCCAGCGCCGTGTAGGTCACCAACCCTGAAGCACGATTGAGCGAGTACGTACCCTCACCACTGACGGCCAACGACGTAAGCGTGCAGTTTGCGACCTGGCCTGGCAATACAGTGCCGGCAGGGCACAGACCGGTGCTCGAGCCCGAAGAGGCTGCATACAGCGGCGGACCACCCGAAGTGCCGAGGCCGCCAGCACCCGTGACGGTCGTGAAAGTCACACTTGAGCCCGGTTGCACCAACTTCGTCTCACTCGCCGCCGACGGTGACGGCGGAGGCGTCACCGTCGGAGTGATCGTCGCCATCACGCGCTGACCCGCGGCATCCGCTGCCGAGTACTTGATTGGGGCCGTCACCACACCGGCGAACGTGGAGCTCGGAGTGAAGATGACTGCACCTGTGGTCCGGTTCAGCACGTACGTGCCATCGGCAGTCGTCAGCGAAGTTTCGGATGCACATGACGACGCCACCGTCGTGCTCCCGGCACATAGGCCCATCGTCGAGGGCAGCAGCGGGTAGGAGGAATCAACGGAGTCCCCGCGCAGGTCGTTCGCCAACGGGGTGATCGTCTGCGGCGTGTTCCATGCCCCCGTGGAGGTGTCATCCCTCGTCACCGGAGCAGCCACCGCAGTCGGGGTGATCGTGCTCGACGCCGTGCGGCCCGCAGCATCTGTTGCGGTGTAGGTCAACGCATTCGCCGTGCCGGTGAACGCCCCCGTGCAGTTCAGGCCCGCAGCGGTGGCATTCGAGGGATCGCCGTTCGCCTTGCACGGGAAGAAGCTGACGACACCGGCCGTATTCACCGTGTAGTACCCCTGGCCGGGCACGACGGTCGCCGACGTACGCGTGCACGGCGGCGACTCCCCTGGCGCGCACAGCTTGACCGGCGAACCCGACGATGGCCACGAAGAACCTGTCGAGGCTGAATCATCGGCCAGCACACTGATAGTCTGCGTCGCCCCCTGTGCGCCGGCCGACGTGTTGGGCCTGGCGACCGGATTCACCACATACTGGCCGTTCACCACGCCTGGCGTGCCCACCGCGAGAACGGTCCTGCCCGATGTCGACGTCCCGCTCACGGCACTCTGTGACGTCAGGACCGAACCCGTCCCACCCGAAGCGGTCTGGGCATTGACTGAAGACATAGCCGAGCTCGAAGCGAAACTCACCTTGTAGGAGCCGGGCGTAAGAGCGCCGAACGAGTACGCGCCCGATCCGTCGGTCACCGCCGTGATGGGATTGTTGCTGCCGTCACGAAGCACATTGCCGGTGTCGTCGAGGAGCGTGACCGTTGCCCCGTCGACGCCACTCCCAGTACCCCCCGCACCCGTCGTCGCCCGACCCGTCAATGTGCTGCCGCACTGAGCAGATGTAGGAGCCGAGATCCCCACGGACTCGGAGTCGTCCGTGAACGGAGTGGTCGAGCCGCCTGCGGTCGAGGATCCCGCTCCGATCGCGGTCACGCTTCCCGGAAGCAAGGCGCCCGGGTCGATGGGGCCCTGCGCGACGGGGCATACCGCCACCGCAGTCACACGGGTGCACAGTTGCGGGGCATCTCCGATGACCTTGATGCGCGCAGTTGCGGTCAACGAGCCCGTGATGCCCTGGAAATCCACCAGGAAGTTCGGTGTCTGCCCCGTTGTACTGACCGGCAGTGTGGAGAGATTGATGTCAACCCCCGGCGTCAGCGGAACATCAGTCCAGCCAGTGATGCTTACGCCCGACGAGTTCTGCACAGTGAGTTTCGCACTCGTGAATCCACTCGTCGGGGTATCGAGGGTGAATGATGCCCACTCCTGAATGGCCGATGTAGCCGAGCACCCCATACGCGGGACTGCCGTGGCACCGGAGAACGATGCCCGCTGCGGTGCGATCGCACTGCAGCCGAGTTCTCCCGTCAGAATGTTCACGGTCTTGAAAACGGGGTAATTGTGCTGAGTGACCCAAAGACAGTTCGCAATGACTGGGTCCGGGGTGACCGTGTAGTTCACGTAGTTGTAGTCCGTCGCCGAGCTCAGATTCGTGGCCGAGTCATTGCACCGTCCTCCCGTGCCGCCAAACGCCGTCGCGTCGTAGCAAATAACTTCCCCCCGAAGAGGGGGCGCAGCCCAGGAGGAATTGCCGTAGTAGACCCGGGTACCGATCTGTGTGGGGATTCCGTACAGAGAAGTGCCCTGCGCATTCGAAGGAGTCCTGAAATTGGGGAAGTTGTAGTTTGACGCTGCGGTCTGCGTTCCATTCGATTCCCAGCACGCATGAGTGGTCAGCGAGGCGCGGAAGTAGCAGACCGCCCGCACTCCTCCGGATGAATCGGGGATCGGAATGAACTTCCCCTCTACCTCGCCAGCCTGAGTATTCAAGGTGAGTCGGGGAGAACTCGTCCAGCCCGGACACAGGCTCCCGGTGGAGATTGACACACAGCTCACTTTCTCCGTGCCGGGGCTAACGTTTCCGTTGGACACCATCGCGTAAAGACGATCACCCCACTGGAAGATGTTCGATGTGTCATAGCTCCGAGCCGCGCCAGGCAACTGCGGATTTAGAGTCGGCGTCGCGCATGCGGCCCTCGTCGCCGTATCAACGCAGTACACCGTTGCCGCCGTGCTGGTGGCATCCAAGGCATACAGCTTGGTCTCCGCCGTCTGCCCAAGCCCGGTGGCGCCGGTAAACCAGGTGAACTTCGTGTTCGCCTTCAACGACACCAGGGCGGACGAGCCAAAGCATTTCGCCGGAGATCCTCCGCCCACGGCGTTGCCGGTGTTGGCCAGCACTGCAGCCAGGTCGACGCAGTAGAGCCCGTTGTTCGCACCGATCCACGCTGTCGAGCCGACCACGTAACCGATTGCCGCTTCATCGGTCGTTCCGCCGAAGTTAAAAGGGAATCCGTCGCATCGCGAGCCTGTCAAAACCACGTAGCAGTCGAAGTTCGCTCCACCAGTGTGGTGATAGAGATTGAATACTCGGGTACGCGCTGGATCGAAGAAGACCTTTAGTCCGTCGAAGCCTGCACCGCTTGAGGGCAACGTGGTCGGTGTCTGCGCGACCCCGCTACCGCTGACGGAGGCCTGAGCAACCTGCCGGCCTGCGTTCTCTCCTTGCGAGTCGATGACACCTGTCGCCTTGACTGCCTTGACCAAGGCCCACGCCGCAGCGCTGGCCGGGGTCGTAGCAGAGAAGTTGCCCGCGACTGTGCAGTCCGTCGCAGCTCCTGAGCAGTACGAGAGTGTCCATCCCGCCGGGTAGGTGATGTCGGAGACGCTCGTCAGCCTCACCTTGGCCGGGTCGATGATCTGCGTGATCTCCTGGGTTGTCGATCCGGCTTGAGCGATCGGGGCCGCGGCCATGAGATTAACCGTCGAACCGGGCGCGACCGTGGGGGCCGACGACGTGAGCGTGATGGCACGCACCCCGGAGGCGCCGGCGGCCGTGGCCCCCGCCACGAGCGTGGCTGCAGACGTGGCCAAGGCAAGGCTGATCGCCGTGAGACGTCGAAGGGGAGACATAGTCATTCGACCCTAGGGCGGCATATCGGCCATCGCGCCTGCTCGATGTCCCCAGTTTCACTACAGCGCAGGCGGCGTGCCCACTGCCGCCCTGAGCATGAGTTCAAGGGTGTCCCCTCTTCCACGACGAGCAGGCATGATGGACCGCGGGGACTGGGACACGCGAGGGGAGCGCGGGAAGTGAGCGATGCGGCCGGCCACGCGCGGGTCATGGTCATCGATGACCATCCCCTGCTGCGCGATGCCATCCGGTCCAAGATCCTCACGGCATTCCCCGACGCGACCTTTGCCTATCTGGGTGCCTCCA
>CAZLZC010000132.1:0-6086 GCA_964563825.1 uncultured Actinomyces sp. | reverse complement strand
AATGAAGCGGCGTTCAAGCTCTCGCGCCGCACCGGCCGCACCCGTGTCGTGGTGGCCGAGCGATCGTTCCACGGCCGCACGATGGGATCGCTGGCCCTGACCGCGCAACCGGCCAAGCAGGATCCCTTCCGACCGCTACCCGGAGATGTCATCACCGTGCCCTTCGGCGACATCGCGGCGTTGAACGCAGCGGTCGACAGCGACACCGCCGCAGTGTTCCTTGAGCCCATCCAGGGAGAGGGTGGCGTGATCCCCGCACCCGAGGGCTACCTCGCCGCGGCACGCGCAGCCTGCGATGCGCACGGTGCCCTGCTCGTGTTCGACGAAGTGCAGAGCGGCGTCGGGCGCACCGGCTCGTGGTTCGCCCACGAGGGTGAGGCGTTGGCCGATGTCGTCACGCTGGCCAAGGGACTGGGTGGCGGACTTCCCATCGGTGCAATGGTCGCCTTTGGGGAGGCAGCCCAGTTGCTCGGCCCGGGCAGCCACGGATCGACCTTTGGCGGCAATCCGATGAGTTGCGCCGCCGCGCTCGCCGTACTCGAGGTCATCGAGCGTGAGGACCTGCTCGCCCGCGTGCCGGTCGTGAGCGATCGCCTGCGGACGATCGTCACCGGATCGACCCTCGTCGATCACGTGCGAGGTCGTGGGCTCTTGCTCGGTGTGGTCCTGCGCGCCCCTGTCGCTGCGGATATCGAAGCGGCCCTACGCCATCAGGGACTGATCGTCAATGCCGTCGCCCCTGACGTCATCCGCATGGCTCCGCCGCTGGTCCTCACCGACGACGATCTCGATTGGGTGGCCGAGCGTTGGCCCCTCGCGCTCTCGGGGTTGGCATGAGCAGCCCGCGCACCCAGGCCGCCCGGCGCACCCGGATCATCGATGCTCTGTCCTCGCGGAGCATCCATTCTCAGGAGGAGTTGCGAGCGGTCCTCGCCGACGAGGGCTTCACCGTGACGCAGGCGACCCTGTCGCGCGATCTCGTGGATCTTGGTGCTGTGAAGGTGTCGAACGGTGATGCGCGCAGCGTCTATGCCCTTCCCTCTGAGCCGAATGGCACGCGGCCCGAAGCAGCAGTCGAAGCCGCCCCTGTCGGGCTCACCCGGCTCGCGCGGGCACTCCACGAACTCGCCGTCTCGGTCGACCACTCCCTCAACATCGTCGTGGTGCGCACGCCTCCCGGGGGTGCGCAGTACCTCGCTTCGGCCTTCGACGGAGCGCACTGGGGGTCGATCCTCGGCACGGTGGCCGGGGATGACACCGTGCTCATCGTGACGCGCGGAGTCGAGGCGGGTGCCGAGGTGGCCGAGGCGATTTTGGGCATGGCCGAGGGGCGAGCAGGCGGAGCTCCACCCCGGGGAGGGAAGTGATGAGCGAGCCCACACGGCTATGGGGCGGACGGTTCGCGACCGGGCCTGCCGACGCCATGGCGGCATTGAGCGCGTCGGTTCACTTCGACTGGCGCCTCGCGCCGTACGACATCCGACAGACAGCCGCGCACGCCCGCGTGCTGCACAAAGCCGGGCTGCTCGACGACGCAGAGATCGTGCAGGTCCTCGCGGCACTCGACACCCTTGCCAGCGACGTCGCATCGGGTGCCTTCACGGCAGGGCCGGGTGATGAAGATGTGCACACCGCCATCGAGCGCGGATTGCTCGAGCGGCTCGGGCCCCTGGGCGGCAAGCTTCGCGCAGGGCGCAGCCGCAACGATCAGGTCGCCACCGATTTCCGGCTCTACCTGCGTGATCAGGCACGAGCGATTGCCGCCGAGATCGTCGGGCTGCAGCAGGCGCTCCTCGCTCAGGCGCAGGAGCATGTCGACACGATCGCTCCGGGCTTCACCCATCTGCAGCATGCCCAGCCCGTGTCCCTGGGTCATGAGATTGCCAAGCACGTGCACGCGCTCGCTCGCGACATCGACCGCTTGCGCGACTGGGACGAGCGCGCGGCCCTGTCGCCGCTCGGCGCCGGCGCGCTCGCTGGCTCATCGCTGGGCCTAGACCCCCAGGCTGTCGCGGCCGAGCTCGGGTTCCGCGGTGCGCTGGCCAACTCGATCGACGCGGTGAGCGACCGCGACTGGGTCGCGGAGTTCCTCTTCGCCGCGGCGATGATCGGCGTCCACCTCTCGCGCATCGGCGAGGAAGTCGTTCTTTGGACCTCGCGCGAGTTCGGCTGGGCCGCGCTCGACGACGCGTGGTCCACGGGATCGTCGATCATGCCGCAGAAGAAGAACCCCGACGTCGCCGAGCTCGTCCGTGGCAAGTCCGGTCGACTTATCGGCGACCTGACAGGGCTGCTGGCCACTCTCAAGGGCATGCCCTTCGCCTACAACCGTGATCTGCAGGAGGACAAGGAGCCGGTCTTCGACGCTGTCGATCAGCTCCTTCTTGTCCTGCCCGCCGTCACCGGGATGATCGCGACCCTGCGCTTCGACACGGTGCGCATCTCTATGTCAGCACCGGAGGGATTCGCTCTCGCCACCGACATCGCTGAGTGGCTCGTGCGCAATGGGGTGCCCTTCCGCGACGCACACGAGGTTGCGGGCGCGTGCGTTCGTGCCGCGGAGGAGCGCGGAATCGAACTGTGGGACCTCGATGACGCCGAGTTCGCCGCCATCTCGGCCGCGCTCACTCCGGACGTGCGCGAGGTGCTCTCGCTCGAGGGATCCGTGTCCTCGCGTGCGTCGTACGGCGGCACGGCTCCTATGCGCGTGCGCGAGCAGCTGGCCGATGTCGGCTCTGTCGTGGCAGCCGACGCCGAATGGGCGCGTGGCCGTCCCTGACGCACTCCGCGCGGGTCGGCGGACGTGGGGGATTGCCGCAATTGTTGTCGCACTTTTCATCGGGGTCGTATCGATGCTGCCGCCGCGCGGAACTCCGGGCATGGAGATTGCCGACCTGGGGGAGTTCCGCGCCGCGATCGGTCACGGCCTGGCCTACGCCCTGCTCGCCGCTCTTGCCGTCCTCGGCCAACGACAGCCACGCATCGCGGCCACGCTCGCCGGTGTCATCGGGTACGGCGTGATTCTGGAGGTGCTCCAGGGAGCGTTCGCCCTGCGGTCCTTCCAGTGGACCGACATCGCAGCGAATGCGCTCGGGGCAGTGGTCGGGGTCCTGAGCGTGATCCTCGTGCTCCGGGCGTTCATTCGCTAAGCCCGACCGAGGTGTCAGACCCCCGCGACAAAGTGATGTCGAGGTCGCCCGTCCCCGGCACGCCGGGGGGAGTGAGCGTGGGCGGGCGGCCTCCTCGGCGACCACCGTGGCAACCCATGGCCCACACTGGCGTCATGGTGCGCGGCAGACGACTCCTGTCGAGCCACCCCACGGTCGCGGCCCCCCGGCTGCTGGGTGCGCGGCTGGTGTCGGATTCGCCCGAGGGTCGCGTGGCACTGCGGCTCACCGAGGTGGAGGCGTACGGCGGCCAGAGCGAGGACCCTGGATCCCATGCCTTCCGTGGGCAGACTCCCCGCAACGCCACGATGTTCGGTCCGCCCGGTCGCCTCTACGTCTACTTCACTTACGGCATGCACTGGTGCGCGAACGTCGTCACCGGTCCTGAGGACAGCGCCTCTGCGGTGCTCCTGCGCGCGGGCGAGGTGATCGAGGGGCTCGATATCGCCCGCAAGCGGAGGGTCACTGCCCGAAGCGACCGCGACCTCGCCCGGGGCCCGGCGAGACTCACTGTTGCCCTGGGCCTCACGGGGGATGACGACGGACTGGACCTCCTCGACCCTGCCTCACCCGTCCGCCTCGAACTCGCTCGCCAACCCCTGCAGGTGCACGCGGTCACCCTGCGCACCGGGGTGTCCGGGCCCGGGGGCGCCACGCCCTGGCGGTACGTCGCGGACCATCCGACCGTGAGCCGCTATCGTGCTGCCACGCCCCGCAACCGAAGGGATGCCCGATGAATCCGCACGCCCTGATCGTTATCGCCAGCCTGGTCTTCCTTGCCGCGTGCGGAGGTGGCGGGAGCGACGCTGCCTCCGAGGGTTCGTCGGCGTCCGTTCGCTGCTACGAGTTGGTCGAGGGCGCGAGTCGCGCGGTCGTGAAGGTCGAGTCGTCACCGGCGGAGGGCAATCCCGAAGGGGGTCGGATCACCGTCTACTCCTACCTCGACGGCGCCGAGGAGTTCGCTCCTGAGACCACCCCGGGCCGACTCGAAGCCGATGCCTTCGTGTACGGCGACGGCACGCGTCTGGAGTTGACCGACTCCAGCCTCACGTGGCCCGTGGGCAGCCTGCTGGACGGCGCAGTATTCACCGCTACGTCGTGCCCCTAGCCCACCGCGGCGCAGCGCGGGCCATGCGAGAGAATTCCTGCTTGTGAACGCCCTCATCGATGACCTGCAGTGGCGTGGCCTGATCGCCCAGAGCACGGATCTCGATGCGCTCGGTGCCGAACTCGACGCGGGACCGCTCACCTACTACATCGGTTTCGATCCCACGGCCCCGAGCCTTCACCTGGGCAACCTCCTTCAGATCCAGACCATGCGGCGTTTCCAGGCGCACGGCCACCGGCCCCTGGCTCTTGTCGGAGGCGCGACGGGGCTGATCGGTGATCCGAAGATGACGGGGGAGCGCACCCTCAATCCCGTCGATGTCGTAGACGAGTGGGTATCGCGTCTAAGGACTGAGCTCTCCGGCTTCTTCGACTTCGAAGGCCCCGCGGCTGCGCAGTTGGTCAACAACTTCGACTGGACGAAGGACATCGATGTCATCGCGTTCCTGCGCGACATCGGCAAGCACTTCAGCGTCAACCGCATGCTGGATCGCGAGGCTGTCGCCGCTCGCCTTGCTGGCGATGGGATTTCCTTCACTGAGTTCAGCTACCAATTGCTGCAGTCCTACGACTTCCTCGAGCTTTACCGCCGTTACGGATGCCGTCTGCAGATGGGCGGATCGGACCAGTGGGGCAACATCACCGCTGGCGTCGACCTGATTCGCCGCGTCGAAGCAGCGCACGTGTACGCGCTCACGACGCCTTTGGTGACGAAGGCGGATGGCACGAAGTTCGGCAAGACCGAGACGGGCACCGTGTGGCTCAGCGCAACCATGACGAGCCCGTATGCGTTCTTTCAGTTTTGGCTCAACGCCGACGACCGAGATGTGCCGACGTACCTGCGCTTCTACAGCATGCGCAGTCACGCCGAGATCGAGGAGCTCGAGGAGGCGACTCGCGCGGAGCCCGCACGGAGGGTCGCGCAGCGCGCACTCGCTCAGGAACTCACCACGCTCGTGCACGGAGCAGCAGCCACCGAGGCTGTCGAGGCGGCCGCCCAGGCGCTGTTTGGGCAAGGCGACCTCTCGGCCGTGCCCGCCGATGTGCTTGATGCGGCCCTGCGGGAGGTGCCGCACGCGATCGTGCCGAGCGAGGAGATCACCGGGGGAGCGCTCCCGGACATCGTGGACCTCCTCGTGCGCTCGGGGCTTTCCCCCAGCCGCGGCCAGGCGCGGCGCACCATTGGGGAAGGTGGGGCCTACGTGAACAATGTGAGAGTTGAGGATGAGGCTTTCTGCCCGCCTGCCAGCGACCTCCTGCACGGGCGCTTTCTCGTGCTTAGGAGGGGGCGGCGTACCCTGGCAGGAGTCCTCATTGAGGGGTGACCCAGATCACGCCAGAATGGCTGTCCTGGATTTGACCTCCCCTGTGGATCGGCGTATAGTCGTACTTCCTCGCACGGAAGACCCGGACGACGATAGCCCCTAGGGCGACGGTCAGGCCGGTTCGGCGAGGCGCAACGACTCCCACGTCGATTCGATTCGGTCGGGTACGCCCTCGGGCGGATTTGACCGAATCGCTGCCGCGCGGGTAACGTTGCGAGTCGCCCCGGGAACGGCCTGCACCGCAGGCGCGCCCGATGCGCGACCGCTCCTTGAGAACTCAACAGCGTGCCACATATCGATGCCAAATAACCCCGTTCATGGGGAGTCTTTGACGACCCATGACGGTTCCTTTGGTTGACAGAAGCATTCAGCTCTGTCCGCCATGATCACTCACGTTTGGGTGATAGCGCTGAAAGGCGCAATCAACATTCCTTAACGGAGAGTTTGATCCTGGCTCAGGACGAACGCTGGCGGCGTGCTTAACACA
>CAZLZC010000131.1:0-6098 GCA_964563825.1 uncultured Actinomyces sp. | reverse complement strand
GTTGGCACATCACGCACGCGAGGAGACCCAGCGGTGACCACTACCCCGGAGGTGGGCCAGACGATCCTTGCGGCTGGGATCCACACCAACATCCACGACACCGGCACCGACCCTGGCGGTGGGACCGTTCTGCTCATACACGGCTCAGGACCGGGAGTCAGCGCATGGGCCAATTGGCGGCTCACGATCCCGGCCCTCGAGGCGAACTTCCGCGTGGTGGCTCCTGACATCGCTGGTTTCGGCTACACCGAGCGCGGCATGGTCGAGTACAGCCTCGACACGTGGACGGCCCACGTCGTCGGCGTCCTCGACACCCTGGGAATCGATTCCGCACATGTGGTGGGCAATTCCTTCGGAGGCTCACTCGCTCTCTCCCTCGCCATCCGGCATCCCGATCGTGTGCGTCGTCTCGGTCTCATGGGCGCTGTCGGGCTGCCGTTTCCCTTGACGCCGGGCCTTGATGCTGTGTGGGGCTACGAGCCGAGTGTCGAGGCGATGGCCGATTTGCTGCGGATTTTCACGGCGACCCCTGCCGATGGCATCGACGAACTTGCCCGCCTGCGCTACGAGGCGAGTATTCGCCCGGGCGTGCAAGAGGCGTACGCGCGCATGTTCCCCGCACCACGCCAACGCTGGGTCGACGCCCTCGCCCACGCCGAGTCGGACGTGTCCGCAATCTCGGCGCCGACCCTCATCTTCCACGGGCGCGAGGACCGCGTGATCCCGCTCGCCACGTCCCTCCGGCTCTTTGAACTCATTCCCGACGCCCAGCTGCATGCGTTCGGCAACTGTGGCCACTGGACGCAGATCGAGCATGCCGCAGAGTTCAACCGCCTTCTGCGCGACTTCCTACTCGACGATTGACGGAAGCTCGCGTCACATGCGCAGGTAGGACGCGCCATTGAGATCGAGGATTCCACCACTTGCCCATTCCGCCTGCGGTGAAGCGAGGAAGGCCACTGCGGCGGCAATCTCGTCCGGATCCGCCACGCGACCGAACGGGCTCTCGGCTCGGCGCACCTCTCCAGCTTCGCCCGCCAGTGCCTGCATCGCCATATCCGTCTCGACGAAGCCCGGAGCCACGGTTGTCACGGCGATGCCGCGGGCGCCGAGGTACTTCGCGAGCGACTGACCGAAAGCAGCGATACCCGCCTTGCTCGCGCCGTAGGCGGGGCTGTGGGGCTCACCCCGGAAGGCACCTCGCGAGCCGACGTTGATGATCCGCCCACCCGGGCCCATGTGCCGCACCGCATGCCACGACACCAGAGCCGGGGCAAGGAGGTTGATGTCGAGGGTCTGGCGCCAGGAATCGAGCCAGGTGTCGAAATCCACCTCGTCGATGGGGTGATCGAAGAACACTCCCGCGTTGTTCACCAGGACATCGATGCCGCCCAGCGCAGCGGCAGCCTCTGCGACCATGCGCGTGATGGCCTCAGGATCACGCAAGTCCGCGCGTACGGCGACGTGTCCCGAGCCTGGTAACCCAGCGAGGACCTCGGCTGCCGCATCAGGACTTGCGTGGAAGTGCACGGCGACCCGCCATCCATCGTTCGCGAACCTGCGCGCGATGGCGGCACCAATTCCCCGCGAGCCTCCCGTGACAAGTACACGTCCACTCATGGGGTCAGGCTAGGACCCACAGCCGCATCCCGCCCGGCCATCTGGCAGGCTTGGCGGATGGCACACGGCGCGGGTGACGAGCCCCTTCACCTCAACAACCATCACCTCAACACGCTTACGGCGATCTTCAGTCACCCCACGAGCCACAACATCCGCTGGGCGGACACGATCTCCCTCCTGGAGCACGTCGGCGAGGTCGAGGAGCGTCACGACGGCAAGTTCAAGATCACTCTGGGTCCCGAAACGGAGATCTTCGATCGTCCCCACGACAAGGACATCGACACTCAGATGGTGGTCGACCTTCGCCGCATGCTGCGCAACGCAGGATTCGACCCCAAGAAGCCCGGCGAGGAGGTCTGACATGCATAACGTCACCGATGCCATCGATCTGAAGGGCCGTGTCGCTGTAGCCGCCGTGGACTTCCACAGCACGCGCATCTACGCACTGGACTCCCCCGACCACTCCGCGCCCGAGCATGTGGTGGCCGAGGATCCTCGCAAGCGCTACCACAACGTCTACCACCATGACGGCAACGTGGACGGGACCTACCTTGACGACAGCGACGCCTACTGGTCGCTGCTGACCGAGGCACTCGCCCCAGCGGCGGGGATCATCCTGCTCGGACACGGCAAGGGCAAGGCCAACGCAAGCCACCACCTCGCGTCATACATCGAGAAGCACCGCCGCGACATCGCTGCGCGCATCCTCGGCGACGTCCGCGCGGACATCGATGACCTCACCGACGAGCAACTTCTCCGACTCGGCCAGCACATCGCCGGCATCGACCCCCTGCGCGATCACGGCGACAGCCGTCGCGGGGCGTCCTAGGCCCGGCAGCTTCAGGAGCCTGCTGCCTGCTTCGCCTTCCAGCGTCGCTCGAGGACCGCGGCGATGAGGGCAGCGAGGATGCCGGCCGAGAGAACGGCGATCCAGCCCCAGGGTTCGGCGAGGCCAGCCGTATTTGCCGGGTCATCAGGACACTCCCCCAGCCCGCACTCGGGCACGATGGATATGCCGACCGCCAGCAGGTCGACGAAGGTCCAGATGATCACCAGCAGGCTGAGCCACACGATCGCGCCGGTCACGAGGGGCCGCAACGGATGCGCATCGTGGAGCACCCCACGATCCCCTGCTGTGAAAGGCGCCTGCCACATGATGAGCAGGGCGCAGCCCACGATGGCCACGATGAAGGTCACCAACGCCCAGGTGTAGAGGTGCCAGCCGAAGACCTCGGGGCCGTAGCCGGGGTCGTTGGGGTCGGCGATGTGGAGCAGGATCTGCCGGGTGGAGCCCGCGGCTCCGACCACAGCGGCAAGGATGCTCAGCGCATAATGGCGCGGATTCATCCCCCAGAGCAGGTTCATGATGGGTCCGACAGCGAGTCCCACCATCCCGGAGCGCTGCACGATGCAGAGCGGACAGGGCTGCTCCCCCACCCCGAACTGAAGGTGCAGAGATCCCGCGAGCACGCCGATGAGACCGAAGAGCGCCGCGATATTGATAATCCGCGACAAGAGCACCGCGCGATCGGGCGACATGGACCAGCGATCGGCGCCTGCAGGGGCGGGAGAAGTAGTTGTCATGTCTGCCCCTAGAAGTTGAGCGGAATCGGGTCGGTCATGTGGATGCGCAGGACGAGCAGGGTGTAGGCGAGGTTCGCGAGGGCGAGCAGCGGCACCCATCTCCACCCGCGGAATATCCCAATGAAGACCACGAGCCACACGACAAACATGAGGAGCATCACATGAGTGAGGTTAGGGCCCGCCCCTAGCACCAGCAAGGACCCGCGGGTCTCCCGCGCGTCCCCTAGGGTTGCCCCATGGTCGACACGCGCTCGCTCCCATGGCCTGAAGGCGCGAAGCCCGCCGAGCTCACGATCATCACCGTCGAAGGCCCGCCCCTTCCCCGCCACGAGGTCCGCATTCGCCCGCGCCTCCCCCAGTGGCCCCGCGGCGACGTCCTCGTCCTAGCTGATCCGATCCCGGGTCAGCCCGCGGAAGGCGCTCTGGCCACGTTCTCTCATGGCCTAGCCGAGCATGGCCTCATCACTGCGGGACCCGGCGGCGCGCTCCTGGTGGCTCTCCCCTCCGATTCCGCTGCGTGGACCGACCCTGCCTTCCTCGAACTCCTGGCCGTGGCGGCGGTCTCCCGTGACATCGCTCCCGCGTCGCGGGGCGTCGGGCTCCTGGGTTTCGGTGCCATCGGCGCCGCACACGCGACAGCGGTGCGAGAGACGCCGGGTCTGCACCTGGCCGCTGTCTGCGATCGGGACCCCGCTCGCGCCGCCGTTGCATGCGCATCCGACCCGGACGTGCGCGTGCACGACGACGCCCATGCTCTGATCGACGATCCCGGGGTGGATGTCGTGGTCATCTCGACCCCACCTGACAGCCACGCTTACTGGGCCATGGCTGCGCTCGAGCGCGGAAAGCACGTCGTGGTGGAGAAGCCCATGGCGCTCACCACGCGCGAATGTGATGCGCTCATCGAGTTCGCCCGAGGCCGGGGGCTGGCGCTCTCGGTCTACCAGAATCGTCGCTTCGACCCCGACTACACCCTCATTCGCGATTCCGTTCGCGCCGGCCGCATTGGCGAGGTCTTCCATCTCGAAACCTTCGTCGGCGGCTACGCGCACCCGTGCAACTACTGGCACTCCGATGCCGGAGTCTCGGGGGGTGCACTCTTCGACTGGGGCTCCCACATCATCGATCAGGTCCTCGACCTCATCGATGGCGACGTGGAGAGCGTCAGCGCCATCAACCACAAGCGCGTGTGGCACGACGTGACGAACGCCGATCACTCACGCATGACGCTGCACTTCACCGGCGGCAGGGAGGCGACCTTCGTCTACTCCGATCTCGCGGCAGCTCTCAAGCCCCGCTGGTACGTCCTCGGGACGCGTGGGGCAATCACGGGCGACTGGAGGCGCGAATCCGTCCTGTCCCGCAATGCGATCGGGACGCTGCACGAGGACCACTTCGCTCCGGCCGACGCGCCTCCCCGCGTCAAGCTTCACTCGGCGGACGGCGACGTCACCGATCTCGCCTTCAAGGAGGCCGAGCCCCACCCCTTCCACGCTGATCTCTCCCTGTGGCTGCAGTACGGCTTCGCGCCTCGCGTCCGCGGCGAGCAGTCGCGGAGGGTTATCGCGATGCTCGAGGCAGCCGAGGAGTCGGCACGCATGGGCGGGCTCCCGGTGAAGCCGTCATGACGTCGACGCGCTGGGGCCTGCTCGGTGCTGGATGGATCTCTCGGCGTGCCATCGCACCCGCCATGCACAGCGCCCATGGCGCCACACTGGATCTCGTCGCGGCGCGCGATCTCGGTCGAGCAGCCGCATTGAGTCCACGCCGCGCAGCCGTGGACGACTACGCCGCCGTGATCGATGATCCGCAGATTGACGCGGTCTACATCGCCCTCTCCAACGACGGTCACCTCCCGTGGGCTGAGCGCGCACTCTCGGCGGGCAAGGCCGTGCTGTGCGAGAAGCCCCTCGGCCGCACCGCTGAGGAAGCCCGCCGCATGCGTGCGGCCGCCGATACGTCCGGCGGATTCCTCGTCGAGGCCACGTGGAACCTGTGGCACCCCCGCACGGCACGGGCTGCAGCTCTCCTGGCGAGTGACGCGATTGGCGCCGTGACGGGCGTGCGCGGCGCCTTCGTCTTCGACGGGGTGGATGAGGGCAACTACCGCTTGGATCCCCAGCTCGGCGGCGGCGCCCTCCTCGACGTGGGCTGCTACCCCCTCACGGGAGCGGCTTGGGCGACGAAAGCATCAGATGTGCTGGTCCAGTCTGCCGAGATGGTGACCGGCGGTTTGGGTGTCGACCTCACCACGGCCGCGACACTGACGCTGGGCGGGATCCCGGTCGAGGTGCGCGCGAGCTTCATCGAGACCGCCTACGAGTCCCTCACCATCGAAGGCCGTCACGGGATCATCGAGTTCACCGGCAACGACACCTACACCTCCTGGCTGCAACCCAGTGCCCTTCGCATCCGTGATCGTGACGGCGAAAGGGTCGAGCATTTCGCTCCGGTCGATCCCTACCGGCTCATGATCGAGTCAGTTTCCGCCGCGATCCGCGGCGATGGCGGCTGGACACCTGACCCGCAGTGGTCGCTCACGGTGGCCGACGCTATGGACGCGATTCTCGCCAGGGGCCTGCGGCCCTGACCACCAGCGCGCCCCTGACGCGCGTGCGCCGTGCCACCTGGCAAGGTGGGCGCATGTCCGACGCGGCTGGCGCCTCCGAATCACCCGTTCTCGTCGAGGTGCGCGGCCACGTCGCCGTGATCACCCTCAACCGCCCCGACCGTCTCAACGCCATCACTTCGCAGATGGGGGCGGCGTACGCCCGCGCCCTCAGGGAGGCGGACGCCGACCCCGAGATCCGCGTGGCTGTCGTCACCGGGTCGGGGCGGGGCTTTTGCTCCGGTGCGGATCTGTCGGTGCTCGCCCAGGGCCCGGAGGCCCTCGA
>CAZLZC010000130.1:3900-6109 GCA_964563825.1 uncultured Actinomyces sp. | reverse complement strand
ACGGTGCCGATGACGCCGGTCATCGTGTCCTTCGGGAAGTCCTTGAACGCCGTCGTCGACAGGTTGCCGTCGGCGAGGTAGATCTGGACGTCCTGCGGGCCGATGCCCTGCTTGATCATTTCCTGGATCAGCTTGGTGCTCTCATCGAAGCCGACGACCTGGACGAACTCCGGGTTGCTGGCCGCGATCTCCGCGACCTCAGCCTCGAAGGACGCCGCGGTGGGGTCGTAGGTGAGGGCGGCAGTGACCGTGCCACCGCCAGCCTCGAAGTCCGCGACGAAGGCATTCTGGAGGCCCTCGCCGTAAGGATCCTTACGGGCGATGGTCGCACCGGCGGTGAAGCCGTTGTCGATGGCGTTCGAAGCCTGCACGGCGCCCTGGAGGGCGTCGGACGGGGCCGTACGGAAGTACAGGCCGTTGTCCGGGTAGTCCGTCAGCGACGGGGCCGTGTTGGCCGGCGAAATCTGAAGAACGCCGTTGCTCGTGATCTTGTCGATGACGGTGAAGGTCACACCGGACGACGCGGCGCCGATGATCGCCTGCACGCCCTTGGCAAGGTGCGAGTCGACCGTCTGCGAGGCGATGTCGGTCTCGGTGTCGCCGGAGTCGCCGTACTCGTTGACCACGGGCTGGCCGAGAACGCCACCCGCGGCGTCGATCTCCGCCACAGCAAGGTCGACACCCGCGAACTCGGGCGGGCCGAGGTAGGCGAGGCTGCCCGTTGCCGGGAGCAGTGTGCCGATCTTGAGCTGGGTGTTCTTGCAGTCAGTCGAGGGTGCGGGCTCGGCGGACGACGATGACGGAGCAGCGGAGGACGAGGCCGGTGCGGCGCTCGAGGACTCCGAAGTGCTGCTGCTGCCACCGCACGCTGCGAGCACGAGGCTCGCGGCGCCGAGGACCACGACTGCCCCCGCAATCGGGCTGCGTCGGATCATCAATTTCTCCTTAAGGGGTAGCGGGCCGCACCGGTGCACGACCGCGCCGTGTTTGTGGGTTGAAACTACCCTGTGGGCGGCCCGTCGTAGCACCCGCCCTGGGGGATCGTCACAGGATGGTTAGGAAACCGTGACACGGGCCGTTACCTTTTCGTTATCTAAGCCGGCGTGTCCTCGGTCCCGGTGGCGAGAACCTGCCTCGCCACATCACCCAGTGGGAGGCGGGCGTCCATGGCGGACTGCCGCAGCCACCGATACGCCTCCTCCTCCGTGAGCCCGAGTCGCTGGGCCACCACGGCCTTGGCGCGCTCGACATCGCGACGGTCCGCAAGGCGCTGCTCCGCCCGCTCAGCCGCGGCAGCGGACTCCACCGCCCGATCGCGCACATCCTGGAGGGTGAGCCAGCCCGACCAGGCCATCTCGATGGCGGGAACCAGGTCATCGCGGCTCACCGGCTTGACGAGATAAGCCATGGCGCCAGCGTCGCGAGCCTGCACGATCCGGTCACGCTGGCCGAACGCCGTGACGACGATGACGGCGGTGGTCTCCCCCACGCGCCTGGTCACCTCGATGCCGTCGAGTCCCGGCATTGCGATGTCGACGAGTGCCACGTCAGGGACGAGTTCGAGGATCCGTTCGACAGCTGTCTGCCCGTCGGCGGCCTGGGCGATGACGTCGTAGCCCTCCTCGCGGAGGGTTTCCACGAGGTCCATCCGGATGACCGCCTCGTCTTCCGCCACGACGATGCGCGGGCGTGCCTGCGTCACGCGAGGAGCCTAGGCCAGCGCGGGTACCCTGTCGGCCTGGCCCCGGTATCCCAACCGGCAGAGGAAGCGGTCTCAAACACCGTCCAGTGTGGGTTCGAATCCCACCCGGGGCACCAGAGTTACGGGAGGCTCACTGGAGCGTGAGCGCGCCCACCTTGACGGCGTTCAGGATGCCGGTCGCCCGCACGGAGCCCGCCTGCCCCTTGACGCACTCGACGGTCACCGCGCCACCCGGTTCGGGTATGTCGACGCTGGCTGCGAGCGGGAAGGTGACCTGCCCGAATGCGGTGAGGGTGGTGAATGTTTCGCCCGGCGCATCGAGCCCGCAGGACACGGTGTCGAAGGGACCGCCACTTTGGTCAAGGGAGAGGTACGCCGCCGCATCGACGAGATAGGTGCCGGCGGGCAGGGTGAGTGTCGCGAGGACAACGGGTACGTCGGAGAAGGTGTCATCGCGTAGCGCCACGGAGAAGCCGTCGCTGGGGCCGATCGGGCCCTGCGGTCCCG
>CAZLZC010000130.1:1274-3800 GCA_964563825.1 uncultured Actinomyces sp. | reverse complement strand
TCGCGTAGCGCCACGGAGAAGCCGTCGCTGGGGCCGATCGGGCCCTGCGGTCCCGGGTTGCCGACGTCGCCGGGCAGGCCCTGCGGACCGGGCGCTCCCTGCGGGCCACTCGCCCCGGTCGCGCCCTGAAGTCCCTGCGGTCCCTGCGCACCCTGGGGGCCCTGGGCTCCCCGCGGGCCCTGCTTGCCACGCGGACCCGGGAGACCGCGCTGGTTCCAGACGAGTCGCTCCTCGTTGGCCGCGCAGGTGTCATCCGCGTTGATGATGCGCAGTTCTCCGGTCGCCTCTGTGACGCATGAAAACACCCGAGGCACGATCTTGGCGGTGGCGTCATCGCGTGCGGCGATGGCAGGTGCGACCAGCGCAGCACCCAGCACAAGTCCGGCCAGGACGCCTGCGCCGGCTACGACCGGCACCCACCTCATCGAACCGCCTCCTACGCGCGCTGCCCTGGAACTGACTTAGGCCTCGAGGTCCAGTGTGGACCTCTGCCCCGCAATTCTCGCGAGCAGGCCGTTCACGAAGGCCGGCGAGTCGTCTGTGGACAGTTCCCGCGCGAGCGTGACCGCCTCGTCGAGCGCCACAGCCTCGGGGACATCGCCCCAGAGGACCTCATAAGCGCCCAGTCGCAGGATTGCCCGGTCAACACCGGGCATCCGGTCCAGGGTCCAGCCCAGGGAGTACGTCGTGAGCAGCTCGTCAATCCGCTCCTGGTGGGACTTCACGCCGGTGACGAGTTCGGCGACGTAGGGATTGAGCGGAGAATCGCCTTCCTCGGAGCGCAGGCGTTCGGAGTCGGCGAGGACGGTCAATGGGTCGACGCCGCGGAGATCGGCCTGGAAGAGGACGTCGAGTGCGCGCTTGCGCGCCTTGTGGCGAGCGGACACGTCAGGTGACGCGACCGAGGTAGGAGCCGTCGCGCGTGTCCACCTTCACGCGAGTGTCCGCCTCAATGAAGAGCGGCACCTGGATCTCAGCGCCCGTCTCGAGCGTGGCGGGCTTGGTGCCGCCTGTCGAGCGATCGCCCTGCAATCCAGGCTCGGTGTAGGTGATGGTGAGCTCAACCGCTGCGGGGAGCTCGATGTAGAGGGCATTGCCCTCATGCATCGCGACGATGCACTCCTGGTTCTCGAGCATCCAGCGCGAGTTGTCGCTGACCACGGCGTTGGGGATCGTCACCTGGTCGTAGGTCGAGGTGTCCATGAAGACCCAGTCATCGCCATCGCGGTAGAGGTACTGCATGTCGCGCTTGTCGACGTTGGCCGTCTCGACCTTGACCCCGGCGTTGAAGGTCTTGTCGACCACCTTGCCCGAGAGGACGTTCTTGAGCTTGGTGCGCACGAATGCCCCACCCTTGCCGGGCTTGACGTGCTGGAACTCAACCACGGTCCACAGCTGACCGTCGAGATTGAGCACCAGACCGTTCTTCAGGTCATTGGTCGTTGCCACGTGCCGTCGTCCTCCCCTATCAGCCCAGCACCACGAGGTCGCGGGGCGACGTCGTCAGGGATCTGCTGGGACCCTCTCCCACCAGGATGGTGTCCTCGATGCGCACACCGCCCCTTCCGGGGAGGTAAATGCCGGGTTCGATGGTCACCGGTGAGCCGGCGGGGAGCATACCCGTGGACCGCTGACTGAAGAACGGCGCCTCGTGAATCTCAAGTCCCACGCCGTGCCCGAGGCCGTGATCAAAGTGGGCTCCAAACCCGGCATCCGCGACAACGGATCGGGCGGCGCTGTCCACATCGATCAAGGACACACCTGAACGAGCTGCAGCTCGACCCGCCTCCTGCGCTCTCTCGACGATGCCATGGATCTCGCGCTGCCATCCGGCAGGTGTCCCCACGACGAAGGTGCGGGTCTCGTCGGCGTGGTAGCCACCCACCGCTGCCCCGAAGTCAATGAGCAAAAGGTCGCCGTCCTCCAGAGCGCGCTCCGACGGCTCGTGATGGGGCTTGGCCGAGTGTGGGCCGCCAGCCACAATCGTCTCGAAGGACAACTCATCGGCACCCTGGTCGAACATCTCCGCCTCGAGCCACCGAGCGATCTGGCGCTCGGTCAGCCCCGCATGGATGCGCGGCAGGATCGCCTGGAGCGCGGCGTCGCTGATCGCGCAGGCTCGCTCGATGAGGGCGATCTCGTCAGCGTCCTTGAGCATGCGGCAGGCTTCCACCACCCCCGTCGTCTCTTGCGGCGCCGCCCCGATCACTCCCTCGATGGCGCGCAGGTCGCTGACGCTGAGATGAGCGGACTCCACCGCGAGCACTCCACCCCCCGCCGCGACCCAGGCTGAGGCAACTGACGTGATGGTCGCCCGGTCGAGGTGCACGGGCAGGTCAGGACATTGCTCCGCCGCCTGCACGGTGTATCGGCCGTCCGTGCCAAGCAGGGCGGCAGAGTCCTCCAAGAGCAGCACAGCGTTGCTCCCGGTGAATCCCGTGAGGTAGCGCACGTTGGCAAGTGATGTGACGAGCAGTGCTGTCGCACTCGGTACGGCGAGCCGTGCCTGTCGCCACGCCTCGACTC
>CAZLZC010000130.1:0-1174 GCA_964563825.1 uncultured Actinomyces sp. | reverse complement strand
AGTTCGGACTCCGAGTCGGTCTGCCGTACGTCGACATCGAGGCCGAGCTCCGTACCCCAGAGACGGCAGGCATCAGCCAGTTCCTCATGGGTCGTGTGGCCGTAGATCTCAGGCTCCCTCACGCCCAGGCGCCCCAGGTTGGGTCCGTTGAGGACGAGCACACGCCGACCGGTCATGACGCCACCTCCGCATAGGCCGCCGCCAGCAGGGCGGGGTCGGGTCCTTCGAGAAGCGACGGGCGCGCCACACCATCGAGGATGACGAAGCGCAACATGTCGCCACGGGCCTTCTTGTCGACGCGCATCGCTGCAAGCAGGCGATCCCAGCGCCCACCGGCATAGGTCGTCGGAAGCCCAAGCGCCCCGAGGACCTCCCGATGTAGGTCGACGCTCTCATCGTCGAGCCGACCGGCGAGCCGGGCCAACTCGGCGACGTAGACCATGCCCACGCTGATCGCAGCACCGTGGCGCCAGCGGTAGTCCTCCACCCGCTCGATCGCGTGCCCCAGGGTGTGCCCGTAGTTGAGGGTCTCCCGCCCCATCGGACCACCCATCGACTCGCGCAGGTCACCGGACACGACATCGGCCTTCACTCGAATGGAGCGCTCGATGATCTCGCGCAACCGTGTCGAGTCGGGCCGCACCGCATCGGCGGGGTCCGCTAGCACGAGATCGAGGATGGCGGGATCGTGCACGAGGCCGCACTTGACGGATTCGGCCAGCCCCGCCACGAGGTCGTGGCGCGGAAGTGTCTCGAGCGCGGTCAGGTCGCACAGCACCCCGGCCGGCTCATGGAAGGAACCCACGAGATTCTTCCCCGCCTCGGTATTGATACCGGTCTTGCCACCCACGGCAGCATCGACCATGCCAAGCACCGTGGTCGGCACGTGAACGACGCGTACGCCGCGCAGCCAGGTGGCGGCGACGAAGCCGGCCAGGTCAGTGGTCGATCCGCCACCAATGGCCACGATCGCATCCGTGCGCGTGAAGCCCGCCTGGCCAAGGATCGACCAGCAGAACGCCGCGACGTCGGGCGTCTTGGCGGCTTCACCGTCAGGCACCTCGAGAGCAATCGCTTCCAAGCCCTCCGCGACCAAATCCTCCCGAACCGCCTCAGCGGTCGTGGCCAGCGCGGCAGGCGCGATCACGGCGACTCGGCGGCAGTCGTCGCCCAG